>NZ_JBWKTL010000001.1:1975000-1977500 GCF_059420305.1 Mesorhizobium sp. GW821-FHT04C10
CAAGCCTAAGTACTCGTGCATGACCGATAGCGAACTAGTACCGTGAGGGAAAGGTGAAAAGCACCCCGACAAGGGGAGTGAAAGAGTACCTGAAACCGATTGCCTACAAACAGTGGGAGCCCGCAAGGGTGACCACGTACCTTTTGTATAATGGGTCAGCGACTTAGTGTGACGAGCAAGCTTAAACCGCTAGGTGTAGGCGCAGCGAAAGCGAGTCTGAACAGGGCGTTCAGTTCGTCGCATTAGACCCGAAACCGAGTGATCTAGCCATGAGCAGGTTGAAGGTAAGGTAACACTTACTGGAGGACCGAACCCATAACTGTTGCAATAGTTCGGGATGACTTGTGGCTAGGGGTGAAAGGCCAATCAAACTCGGAAATAGCTGGTTCTCCGCGAAATCTATTTAGGTAGAGCGTCGACCGAATACCCCAGGGGGTAGAGCACTGGATGGGCTAGGGGTCCTCACCGGATTACCAAACCTAACCAAACTCCGAATACCTGGGAGTACTAGTCGGCAGACACACGGCGGGTGCTAACGTCCGTCGTGAAAAGGGAAACAACCCTGACCTACAGCTAAGGTCCCCAAGTTATGGCTAAGTGGGAAAGGATGTGAGGATCCCAAAACAACCAGGATGTTGGCTTAGAAGCAGCCATCATTTAAAGAAAGCGTAACAGCTCACTGGTCTAAATAAGGGTCTTTGCGCCGAAAATGTAACGGGGCTAAAGCCATACACCGAAGCTTAGGGTTCGTAGCAATACGAGCGGTAGCGGAGCGTTCTGTAAGCTGATGAAGCCATACCCGTGAGGGGTGGTGGAGGTATCAGAAGTGCGAATGCTGACATGAGTAACGTAAGGGGAGTGAGAGACTCCCCCGCCGAAAGACCAAGGGTTCCTGCTTAAAGCTAATCTGAGCAGGGTTAGCCGGCCCCTAAGACGAGGCGGAAACGCGTAGTCGATGGGAACCACGTTAATATTCGTGGGCTTGGAGGTAGTGACGGATCATTGAGGTAGTCCAATCTTATCGGATTGAACGGGCTGCTGCGTGGTTCCAGGAAATAGCTCCTCCTTATAAACCGTACCCGAAACCGACACTGGTGGTCTGGTAGAGTATACCAAGGCGCTTGAGAGAACTATGCTGAAGGAACTCGGCAAATTGCACGCGTAACTTCGGAAGAAGCGTGACCCTTTTCTACGCAAGTAGAGGAGGGTGGCACAGACCAGGGGGTAGCGACTGTTTATCAAAAACACAGGGCTCTGCGAAGTCGCAAGACGACGTATAGGGTCTGACGCCTGCCCGGTGCTGGAAGGTTAAGAGGAGGGGTGCAAGCTCTGAATCGAAGCCCCAGTAAACGGCGGCCGTAACTATAACGGTCCTAAGGTAGCGAAATTCCTTGTCGGGTAAGTTCCGACCTGCACGAATGGCGTAACGACTTCCCCGCTGTCTCCAGCATAGACTCAGTGAAATTGAATTCCCCGTGAAGATGCGGGGTTCCTGCGGTTAGACGGAAAGACCCCGTGCACCTTTACTATAGCTTTACATTGGCATTCGTAGTGGCATGTGTAGGATAGGTGGTAGGCTTTGAAACCTGGGCGCCAGCTCAGGTGGAGCCACCCTTGAAATACCACCCTTATTACTATGGATGTCTAACCGCGGCCCGTTATCCGGGTCCGGGACAATGTATGGTGGGTAGTTTGACTGGGGCGGTCGCCTCCTAAAGAGTAACGGAGGCGCGCGATGGTGGGCTCAGAACGGTCGGAAATCGTTCGCTGAGTGCAATGGCATAAGCCTGCCTGACTGCGAGACTGACAAGTCGAGCAGAGACGAAAGTCGGTCATAGTGATCCGGTGGTCCCGCGTGGAAGGGCCATCGCTCAACGGATAAAAGGTACGCCGGGGATAACAGGCTGATGACCCCCAAGAGTCCATATCGACGGGGTTGTTTGGCACCTCGATGTCGACTCATCGCATCCTGGGGCTGGAGCAGGTCCCAAGGGTATGGCTGTTCGCCATTTAAAGCGGTACGTGAGTTGGGTTCAGAACGTCGTGAGACAGTTCGGTCCCTATCTGCCGTGGGTGTAGGAATATTGAAAGGATCTGTCCCTAGTACGAGAGGACCGGGATGGACGGATCTCTGGTGGACCTGTTGTGGCGCCAGCCGCATAGCAGGGTAGCTATATCCGGACGGGATAACCGCTGAAGGCATCTAAGCGGGAAACCCACCTTAAAACGAGTATTCCCTGAGAACCGTGGAAGACGACCACGTTGATAGGCCGGGTGTGGAAGAGCGGCAACGCTTGAAGCTTACCGGTACTAATAGTTCGATCGGCTTGATCGTTCTCATTCCTTATGCTCATCGCTCCAATGGAGGATGACAGGCACATAAAGACCAGCGAACAGCCCCGAGAGGCACCCGACAGCTCCGCTGCCGACGCCTCTTCGTGCTCTTTGCTCAAAAGCTTCTCGAATAACGTGCGTTTTGCCGACCTGGTGGTTATGGCGG
>NZ_JBWKTL010000002.1:0-497797 GCF_059420305.1 Mesorhizobium sp. GW821-FHT04C10
ATGCGGCTTCCACGCTTTGAGTTCGACGACAAGATCCTCGAACAAGGGGCCGAAATATCCAGGCGGCTGAACCAGCTGCGTATGGAGAAATTTCCCCCCAACGCGACAAAGACGCTTCGATCCTTCTCGATGGCGGAAGTCGCCCATTATCTTGGGGTGTCGCAAAACAACTTGAAGCGCCTTCACCTGGAAGGCAAGGGGCCAATGCCTGAGCAAATCCCCTCGGGTCGCCGCTCCTATACGGCTGAGCAGATGCTTGAACTTCGCCATTTCCTCGACCGTCATGGCAGGACCGAAGTCAAGAAATACGTCCCGCATCGCAAGCCCGGCGACAAGCTTCAGGTTGTTGCGGTCGTCAACTTCAAGGGCGGCAGCGGCAAGACAACGACCGCGGCCCATCTTGCTCAACATCTCGCGCTCACCGGGCACCGGGTGCTTGCAATCGATCTTGACCCGCAGGCCTCACTATCGGCCTTGCATGGCTTTCAGCCGGAGCTCGATCGCAATCTGTCGCTCTATGAGGCCATCCGCTACGATGAGGAGCGTCGAGCCATTGCCGACGTGATCGTGCCGACGAATTTCCCTGGCCTCGACATCATCCCGGCCAGCCTTGAATTGCAGGAATATGAATACGACACCCCGCTGGCCATGCAGGACAAATCCTCCACTGCCGGTCGCCAGTTTTTCACGCGGCTGGCGAGGGCGTTGGCGGAAGTCGAGGCGCGCTACGACGTCGTTGTCATCGACTGTCCGCCACAGCTTGGCTATCTCACCTTGACGGCGATGTCGGCGGCGACGTCGGTGCTCATCACCGTTCATCCTCAGATGCTCGACCTGATGTCGATGAGCCAGTTCCTGCTGATGCTCGGCGGTATCTTGAAAACCATCAAGGCCGCCGGCGCGGCGATAGAACTTGATTGGTTTCGCTACCTAATCACCCGTTACGAGCCGACCGATATCCCGCAGGCACAAATGGTTGGTTTCATGCAATCGATGCTGGCCGGCCAGATCCTGGAAAACCCGATGCTGAAGTCGACGGCAATTTCGGATGCCGGACTGACGAAGCAGACGCTTTACGAGGTCGAGAAATCGGCCTTCACCCGGTCAACCTACGACCGGGCGCTCGAATCCCTGGATGCTGTGAATGCTGAGATCGCAACCCTCATCCATCGTGCGTGGGGGCGGTCATGACGGGTTTTACGGCAGTAAATACTGGCAAATTAACGCGCAGAATCAGCCGACTAGACCAAAATCGGAGCAAGTGAATGGCGCGCAAGGACATTTTCGGTAGCGTGATGGGGCCTGCGGTCGCTGTTGCCGACACGCGTGAAGTGTCGGGCTATGCCGTGCGCGGTGCGTCGCGTTCCATCATTCAGTCTTTCGAGGAACTCTCGAAGGGATCGGTCGTCGATCTCAATCCGGATCTGATTGATGGCTCCTTCGTTTCGGATCGTCTCGATGACGACGACCAAGCGTTCCAGGAACTGCTTGCAGCCATTCGTGACCGCGGTCAGGATTCACCGGTCTTGGTCAGACCGCATCCTCACGCGTCAGGTCGCTACCAGACGGTCTTTGGCCACCGGCGTGTCAGGGTTGCCCGCCAGCTTGGCCGGCCCGTGCGTGCCGTGGTCAAAACGATGGACGATGCAGACCATGTCATCGCCCAAGGCCAGGAGAATGCCGCCAGGGAGAATCTGTCGTTCATCGAGCGGACGCTGTTTGCCGATCGCGTCCTCAAGCGGGGACATTCGGCCGACACTGTGAAGTCGGCCTTGGGGCTCGACGACACCACCTACTCAAAGATGCGCTCCGTGACCGCCAACGTTCCGGAGCCGATCATTTTGGCGGTCGGCGCCGCCAAGGCAATCGGACGTGATCGCTGGTGGCAGCTTGCCAAGCTTATGGAGTTGCCAAGCAACGCGGGCAGGGCGGCCGAGCACGTGAAGAGCAGCGATTTTGCCAAGCTCGACAGTGACGGACGGTTTTCTCATCTTTCCGAGGCTCTGCGTGCGCCGGCGAAGCGGCGGAGCGGATCGTCCCAGGGGCGAGAAAAGGCTTGGGCGCCGCCTGACAAGTCAGTTCGCGCCAAAATCACCGATACGGGGAGCGTCTTCACGCTTGCCTTGAAGTCGAAAGAGGCGTCGCCGTTTGGCGCGTTTATCACCGAGCGGCTGGATGAGCTCTTCGAGGCTTTCCGGAAATCGGACATGGCGAAGAAAACAGGAGACTGAAACCGCAAAAGAAAAAGGCCCCCGAACGTCACCGTCGCGGAAGCCCTTCTCACGTCTGTAGCAAGCTGAGAATCGCATTTCCCCGAATCACTGTCAAGAGTCGTTGGCGCCGTTTCGGCGAGCAGAGTTCTTTTGCCTGATCGAGGGTGAAGGAAATGGAGAGGCAATACGCTACGACGCCCTTTGGGCGGCGGCCGATGACGCTTGCCCTGGTGCAAGCCAACGCGGCATCCCGAGAGATCTCGCAAGGATCCTTGGTGGAGAAATGGCAGGTCTATCGCTGGCTTTGCGAGGGCAAGTCGATCATCGGCGTTGGAGACCGCGCTTTGGCCGTGCTGAGCGGGCTGTTGTCATTCTATCCGGACGACCAGATCAGCGAAGAAAACGGCCTGATGGTCTTTCCTTCAAACGCACAATTGTCGCTGCGCGCACACGGCATGGCCGATTCCACGTTGCGCAGAAATTTGGCGGAGCTGGTGAGTTGCGGGCTGATCATCCGCCGCGATAGCCCCAACGGCAAACGATTTGCTCGGAAAGGGCAGGGCGGGTCGGTTGTCGAGGCGTTCGGGTTCTCGCTGGCGCCACTGCTGACACGGGCAGTGGAGTTTCAGCGCGCGGCCGAGCAGGTCCGCGCCGACAACCTCGCGCTGAAATTGATGCGCGAGCGGATCACGTTGCATCGGCGCGATATCCATAAACTTGTCGAGGCCGCGATCGAGGAGAGAGTCCCTGGCGACTGGGGAGCCATCTGGAGGCGGTTTCGGGCCATCGCAGAGGCAATTCCGAGGCGGGCAGGGCTCGCTGAGCTCGAGGGCATCGTCGCAGAGTTGACGGTGCTTCACGACCAAGTGGACAGCATGCTGGAAAGCTTCATGAATTCCACGAATCCAAGCGCCAATGAATCCCAAAACGAGCGGCAGCAATCTGATTCAAACACAGACTCCACCTTTGTATTTGAACCGGCTTTCGAAAAAAGCAGGGCGGCCGTTGAGCCAAGCGCCGTTCCGGCCGAGAAGCCGAAAGGCTACCCAATTGGATTGGTGTTGCGGGCCTGTCCCGAAATCGTCGACTATGCCGTCAACGGGATCGGAAGCTGGCGCGACCTGATGATGACAGCCGCCCAGGTGCGAGGTTACCTCGGCGTTTCGCCCTCCGCCTATGAGGAGGCGTGCCACGTGATGGGCCAGGAAGTTGCTGCAATCGTGATTGCCTGCATCCTGCAGAGGACCCAGCACATCAATTCGGCTGGCGGTTATCTGCGGGTGCTGACCGAGAAGGCGCGGGTAGGGGAGTTCTCGGTCGGACCGATGCTCATGGCGGCGTTGAAGGCCAATGGCGCCATAGCTCGGATGACCGGATAGGCGGGGGATACTGTGAGGCTACGGGTGCAACGCACTTGTCGAGACCGATTGCGTGCCTTGCCGGCAAGGGCCCTTGAGCCCTTTGGCGCCATTGCGATGCGGTCGCTATGGCGGGCCGATCTTGGCTTGAAAGCTGCCGGCAAGTGCCATATCTTCTGCACAATAAATATGACTCTTGATATGGTATATGCGTTTTATGGGCCAGGCACTCAAAAACCCCGAGCAAAATGGACCTCTTGTCTTGTCCTACATGGACCGGAACGGGAAGATTGCAATCGAACAGGTCGCTGACGGTTTTGGCATGTCCAAGGGCCAGTTGGCCCAGACCGCAGGCCTTGCTCGTGAGACCCTTTACCGGTCAGAGCGCAGTGCTGGGGTAAAGACCCAGGGGCGTTTGCGCGAAATGCTCGAGATTATCAGCCGCGTGACGGATTGGGCGGGGGGCAAGGAGCAGGCCATGGCTTGGTATCGGGCCCAGCCGCTTCCGGCATTTGGGGGACGCACCGCCGAGGCGCTGGTGAAGGATGGCAAGGCAGCAGCGGTCCGCGACTATCTCGATCACATGGCCGTTGGTGGTTTTGCGTGAGGTTTGTCGGAACCTGCTTCCGCGCACATGATCCACGTTGGGCATTCAAGCCGACTTCCGGAGAAGGAGCGGCGATCCGAGGGGCCCGATTCAATCCCAAAGGCGTGCCGGCGCTCTATCTGGCGCTGACCATCATGACAGCGATCAAGGAAGCCAACCAAGGCTTCGCACAGCGGATCGACCCGTGCGTGCTTTGTTCTTATGAAATCGATTGTGAGGACATCGCGGATCTGACAACCGAAGAGGGGAGGGGAGCGTTTTCTGTGACGCTTGATGAGATGGCCTGTGCCTGGGCGGCGGCTCTCAGCGACGGAGCGCGCCCGCCGTCCTGGTCCATCTACGACCGGTTGCGACCTCGAAATGTTGCCGGCATTGTGGTTCCGAGCTTCGCGCCGAGGGCAGAGATGGAGGATCGCAACCTGGTCCTTTGGGATTGGGGCGAGGATCTGCCCCACCAGGTCGCGGTATTCGACCCGAGCGGCCGGCTGCCCAAGGATCAGCTGTCCTGGTGATAGGGGGTGGCGTCGGGATCCCGAAGGGCAGGGAGGAGCTACAGACCACTCGCCTTGGTAAGATTGACCCGAAACCGGTCCCTGTGCCGCTGATAACGGCGGGTCATTTCAGCCGAGGCATGGCCAAGCTGCTTTTGAACGTAACGCTCGTCGACCTCGGCCGATGAGGCAAGACCGGCGCGCAAGGAATGGCCGGAAAATCGTGCCCCTCGCTCACCCTCGGACAGGTCGCTGCGAACACCGCAAGCAAGCGCCGCCCGCTTGACCAGCCTTGCGACCTCTTGCGGGTTCAGGCGATCGGCGCCAACGGCCTTGCCGTGGCCGGTGACGCGCCGAAACAGCGGTCCATGGCCAATCCGCGCCAATTTCAGCCAGATTTGCAGGGCAAAAACGGGGCAGGTACTGTCGGCCGAGCCGCGGCCGATTTCAACCTCGCGCCAGCCGGTTTTACCGCGCAATGTGAGGAGAACGCCTTTGTCCAAAATCTCGATCCAGCCACAGCCGTCCTCGGTTTGATCCCTGGCAACATCCAGACCGACGATCTCGGAGCGCCGCAGCCCGCCCGCGAAGCCAAGCAACAGCATGGCCCGGTCGCGCAGACCCCGCAAAGTGCCGCGGTCGAGCGTTTCCAGCATGGCCAGCAGGTCGTCCGGCAGGATGGCTTCCTTCTGGATCGGCGGTTTTGCGTGGGTATTGCGAATGCCGGCAAGCACGGTTGAGATGTGAGGATCTTTTCGGTCGAGCGGCTGGCCGCGCTGGGCAAAGTTCCAGCTGAGGGACGAAAGCCGCCTTTCGATCGTCGAAACCGCTTTTTTCTCCCGTCCCGACCCAGAAGCCAGGGCCGTGATATAGAGCCCGACAATCTGCGGGTCCGGCGGCATGGTGTCAAAGGACTGACGCCGGCACCAAGCCGAAAAATGCTTCCAGTCGGCGGCATAGGCGCGACGGGTGTTGGCTGAACTCGCCGCCTCGACATAATCGCGGGCGCGATCGGCAAGCTTTTCCATATGCGCGGGCAGGGGAGGGGGAACGTGCGGCTCGTCTGACCTCCGCCCCATTTCCATGACGATATCGACGATGTCAGGCAGATCGTCGGCCGACGCCAAGGAACTGGGAGAACGGACGGTCGCCGGCGTGCTGTGGGACGGTGCCGCGCTCTCCTGAGCGTGGTTTTCGGTGCTTTGGTCGACGATAGGGGCCATTACGCATGTATGGCTAAAAACGAACGATAATGCAACATTATCATTCGTTCCTAGCCGACGACAGGCGCGGCGGTTTCTGGCAAGAACCGTTGCCATAAGCGCCGCGCTGGTTCATGCTCTCCGGGATGATTCTCCACCCGAAAACGGTCCACCATGCCCCGGCGGCCGCCGCGAGCTCAGGCCCGGTTGCGCCGGCCGCTCCGGTGCCGACATGGCTGCGCACCGCGGCGGCCGCCCCGCAATCGCTTGAAGATGCCGCGTTTGCCGCTGCCGCAGCGCTGACTGCCCTCGATGCGCTCGTGCGCCGCAACGAAAAATGGGCCGGCGCCTGGGGGCAGCGTCTGGCACTCGCGGCGGCGGCGGGAACGGCCAAACGCGCTGGCCGCATGGAGGACGCCGCGGCGTTGCGCGACGCGCTGCTGCTCACCCGTCCCGGCGACGACGTTGGGCCAGCCGGCCGGATGCTGCTGGTCTGGCGCAGGCTGGCCTCGCGTCCTGTGGCTCATTTGGCTGGCGAGACGGTGTTGCGCGAGGTCGCCGCAGATCTCGGCAGTCTCATTGATGAGGAGGCGGCAGGGCGTCTCGGCGACGAGATCAAGGGTCTTGCTGGCGCACACGCCAATGCGGTCGGCGCGGCCGCCGACGCCATCGCGATGCTCGAGCGCCATAGTCAGCGCGTCGCGCGTGACCTCGGGCCATGGCTGGCCGACGCCATTGTCGCCGGCCGGCTCGGGTGGGCGCGCGCGGTCCCTTTGCTCGGCGTTTACTCCCCACCGTCAACAGCCAGCGATCGATTGTCGCAAGGGGACCAACGGCAAGCGCAGCCGGCATCGCGCCAACGCATTTTCACCGCCTATGCGCGGGCGGCGCTGCAGGCGGTGGATCTTGCGGGCGAGCTCGGTCGCCGCGCGGAGCGGCTCATCGCGGTCGCGCCGAAATTGCGGGCAAAAGGTGCCGGCGCGGTGATCGAGACGCTTCTCGGCGATGACGCCGTCGTCGCCTCGCGCGGCGACAACAAGACCGGCATGAGCGATCGCGGATTGCGCCGGCTGTTCGACCGGCTGCTCGAGCTCGGGGCGGTGCGCGAGCTGTCTGGCCGCCCGACCTTTCGGATCTACGGGTTGTGATCGATGGTTGACGCGACGCGTGCGAAAAGGGGGAAAGGTCGATCAGATGACCATCTGTTCGACCGCGAGCTGGATCACCTGCCGCCGGAAGCGCGCTGGCGCGAATGGATGAACCGCGTCGAGGCGACGATTTTCGCCGCCAGCGAGCCGGTCAGGCGCGAGACGCTTGTCCGCATCGTTGGGAAAAGCTGCAGCATCGACCTTTTGATCGACGACATCCGCGAGGAGCTGCGCAGCCGGCCCTACGACCTGGTCGCCGTCGCCGGCGGCTGGAAGCATCTGACCCGGCCCGCCTATTCCGATGCCATCCAGACCGCGGTCGGCGCCAACGAGCGAGCCGTTGACCTGACACAATCCGAAGTGCTCGTGTTGATGTACATCGCCTACTTCCAGCCGATCACGCGTGGAGAACTGTCGTCGTTCTTCGGCAAGGAGATTTCTCGCGATCTGATCGGCCATCTCCGCGGTTCGGGCATGATAACCTCCGGTCCGCGAAGTCCGACACCTGGCGCTCCCTATACCTATGTCACGACCAAAGAGTTCCTGCTGCAGTTCGGGCTCGACACGCTGCGCGACCTGCCCGAACTGGAAGCCCTTGAAGACGCTGGCTTGTTGAACCGAAACTGCCCCACTGCGGATGCGATGCCGGTCGGCGAGACGACCGACGAGGATGAAGAAGGCCACGATGATGAGGCTCTTTCAGCATGACGGACATGTCACGGAAGCGACCTCACGCTGTGCACGAACACGTCGTGTCGTATGGAGCACGTGCGACGCTAGGGCTAGCTGCGGGTAGCGCCGCCGGCCAATGGCTTGCAGGGAGAGCGGATGCACGCAAAGCCAAAGGCTTGGGAAGCTCGGCGTGTCTGGATACAAGCTGCCGCCAACGCCATCCGTGGAAGCAGTTGACATAGATGAGCTGATCTCGCAGCTTCTTCACCAATGAAGCGTGAAATGACTGTTGTCATCGCAGGGTTGGAGACCAAGAGCGAGAAGATCCGCGCGCTGTTGCACGAAGGGTACATGCGGACGGAGGTCGCGGACTTCCTCAACATCCGGTACCAACACGTCCGCAAGGTGGCGGTCGACGCCGGCATCGAAGGCGGCCTCCAGCGCGGCCTTGTCGTTGTTCCCAAGTCAAAGCCGATCCCGAAGGTTCGCGCCGATGTCGCGATCGACGTGCTCGCGGAGGCCGGATTCGAGCGCCTGGGCATGTGGGTGGCCGACGGCGCAGGCGGCATCGGGCTCGACACCTCCGCACCGCGTGACGCCGGCGTCTACGTGTTCGTGGTCGACGGTATCATCAAGTACATCGGCGTAAGTCGGGCTGGCATCCGCAGCCGCATGTCAAACTACCGGCTCGGCCAGGCCGGACAAAAAACCAGCGCCCGCGTGAACCAGATTATCAACGAACACGTAACAGCAGGCACAGTCGTCGAGATCTACATCGCCATGCCTCCTGCGCTCGAGTGGAACGGCTTGCCGGTGATCACGGCCGCTGGGCTAGAAGCCGGGCTAATCAAAATGATCCAGCCACCGTGGAACAAGATGGGTGTGGAGAGTTAGATGGCTAGGCGGTGGCGACGCGTCGCTATGGATGCGGACATTATGGATTTCGGCGGCTCGGCTATCATCAGGATCTCGCGCGGGACGAAGGGCGATCCCATGGCGAGCGTCGAACGCATGGAATGGTTCGAACCTGACGGCCATGAACAAACAGGCTACGCGGATGCGGTGACGGACCGGCGACGGCCGGCAGCGGAGGTGCTCACCGAATATCGAAAAACGACGGCTGTGGTTGCGGTCGAGAGCGAGGACTTGTGGGACGCGGCCTGGGGAGAATTGGGCACCGAGCATCGCTAGCGGACGTTCAAGCTTCCGCGAATGAAGGCATCAACATGCATTGGTTTGCAAGATCGGGCTCAGTTCTCTTGGCGTGAGGCTTTCTTGGCGTACCAGGTGCGAGGTTCGGCTGCGTCGGTCCTGAGGCCAACGAACACCGCCGTGACCCCTGTTGTTTCATCATACTCCTGCGTCGATCCGTATTTTGAACGCTTGATTGAGTAAACGAGCCGCTTGAAAGCAGGGAAAGCGTGCAGTCAAGCCACGCGGGCGCGGCCCACAGGATCTCACCGTCATTGTGATGGTCGACCTGCCGTTGCCCTGGAGCCGGCTCCCAAATTGCCCCACAGACGCTGATGAACTACCTGCCCCACGTCTTCGCTCCGGACCAGGCAGTCGCGGGATAGCCCCTCCCAGGTCAAACCGTACCTTCGAACAGAACCCTGAGAACGGGCAGCTCTTCGGGCCATAAGCCGGACATTCGCTTGGTAAAGTAAGCGGCAACTCGTAATGATCTTGACTGGTCCGCCAAGCGCATGGAGTCCTGATGAACCTCGGCGCGGAAAGCGGTGGGAGCGACTCCGCCGGTCGAGACCAGTAGCGCTCCACGCCTCCCCTCGCGCAAAGCAGCGCGAGGGGAGGCGTGGAGCATCTAGTCGCCCACCAGCTCACCGACCTTTCGGCCGAGTTCGCCACTGTCGGCAAACGCGGCTCGCCATTCCCCCTTCCGCTCCGCAGGGGTGACGAGGCCCATCACAGTGGACCCGGCCCAATCCCGCAGCCTGCCGAAGGACTTCAAGCCGCGCGACCTTGTTGATCCGACCTTGAAGGTCGAGCCCATCAAGGTGAAAACCTGCGATTTCAAAATAGCTTGCATTCACAAAATTTGTTCTATATATAGAAAAATGTAAATTTACACTAAGTAGGCGGAAGAGATGAGCGATGCCGCTTAGCCTGACGAACACCGAAGCCCGCGGTCGAACCTATGCCGCAGCCCGTATGTTGGCCGGGCTCGATCAGGCCGCGCTTGCCACAGAGGCTGGCGTGTCCGCGGCGACGGTCTCCAATGTGGAGCGAGGACGGGAAGGTCGGCCCGCAACACTCAAGGCGATAAGGAAGGCCCTGACGCGCCAGGGCGTGCTTGTCGGCTTCAGTCCAAGCAACGGACTTGCGTCCGTATCCATCTCGTTTGCCACCGATGACGAAGAGGAAGAGTGAGAGATGAGGTACTTCGGAGAATTCAACCGGGTCATCCGCGACAACATCCGCATCGCGGCGAAAATGTTGCGCAGGCTGGGGCTTAAGGCGCATGTCCTGCCGCATAAGACCTCGCTCGTGATCGAGCGTCCGCGTGGCATGTCATGGTCCGATTTTACGGCGGCTGTAGCGGCTGTCCTTCAGCCCCGGCGCGGCTCAGTCATGCTGTCGAGCCAAGCTACCGGCAACACCTACATCTGCAACAATCGTGGCAATCGCCCGGGTCGATTCATCCGCCAGTAGACGCTGACGTTGACGGGGCGCCAATCGACCACGCTGACCGAACGGGAGGACATATTGGCCATCACTGCCAAAGACGTCGAGGAACTGCATACCTACGCCGAGGGCGTCATGGGCCGCGCCGACCATCATGCCGGTGCGGTGAAGGGCATCGCGCTCGCCATCCTGGGCGGGATCATCTGGCGCGGCGAACCCGATTCCACCCGAATTCGCAGCTTCGCCGGCACCCCCGCCAATATGCTCTGGGCCAAGATCGGCGGGAATACCTACGTGTTTGCCTACAACCACGAGACAGAGAAGATCGAGATCAGAGACCGCACCCAGACTGGCGCCGTCCTCCATAGTTTCGACAACAGCACGCCTGCCGCTGACGTCGAATCCGCCTTCAGGGCCTTGTGACCATGTTGGTTGCCCGCGCACAACTCGATTTCATCAAGACCCTCGTCGCGCAGTTCGAGCGGTCGAGCAATATCATGCAGCCCATCATCGTGTTCCAATCGCAGTACATCGCCATCATCACCCTTCTGAGGTCCGTCGGGCATGTCTTCGAGAAGGTCGACTGCAACACCCCCAAACGCAAAACATGGGCCGATGCCAGGTGGAAAGAGTGGAAACGGGCTCCGATCTTCGAAACTTTCATTGAACCCACGCGCAACGACTTGGTCAAGCAGTTCAAAGGCGGCCTTGAGCTACGCGATGACGCCTTCGAGTCGCCGGCCGTTGTGGCTGATCCTTCGATGCCCGATATGGTATCGATTGTGACGACCATGGATGCCCAGAGGCTCAGGAACGCCGAGGGCCGTCTCGTGATGCCGGACATTCACGAGGCGATCGCATTTTGGAACCTCCGCCTCCTTGATGCCGAGGCGGTTTTCCAAGAGCCGCTCAACTAGCCGCTGTCACAAGTCGCTTTGAGGAATCCGACATGTCGGGCGAAGAACGCGCGCAAACACCGATGACGCTGACGCAACGGCTCAGCGCCATCGAGAACCTGGAGACAGAGCTCGTCGAAAAGGCGTATGCCATCCTTCCAAAGGGTGCAGTCAACGTCGTGGATTTCTTCATCCTCGGTGCCACGCAGCGCACGCTTTCGCAGTCGACCGCCTTCCGGATCTTGATCAAGGCGCGCAACTTTCCTTCGGCAACGGTCCTCCTGCGTACGCAGATCGATACCGCTATGCGGATCAACGGCCTTAGGATGATGAACAACGTCGACGAGGACGTTCAGCGTATCTTCAAGGGCGAGCGCACCTTCGACCGCCTGATGTCGCGCCCTACCGCCCCTGGCGGCAAGGCCGAGCGTCTCACCGATGCCTTCCTCAAGAAGAAACTCGCGGAGGATCATGCTTGGATCGAGCCGCTCTACGAGCAGACGTCCGACTTCGTTCATCTCAGCTTTCGCCATCTCTTCACAGCGATCACCGAGACCGAGGCGGCAACACAGATGGCGACTATGGCTATCAGCGGCACCGATCCCAAGCAGGATGAGAGCGTATATTACGAAGTGTGCGATGCATTCTTACGCGTCTCTCGACTGACCTGCATGACCATTCTCACCGTGCTGATGGCCAGGCATCAGGGGGAGAGGGTCCTGGCCGCCGCTGCCGCGCGGGAAGCCAGCGGGGAATGAGTGACGCCCGACGATCGAGCTCGATCGGCCCGAGACGTGGCCCTCCGTCGAAGACTTCAGAGCCAATGGCATGGCACTGCTCAACGTCGATCTCGTGTCCCGTCGGATCGATGCCGCAATCCGGCACGAACTGATCTCGTCGAACCATGGCGAGCGCCTAAAGGCAGTCAACCAAGCCGCTACCGTGCTGGCATGCTGTGGGTCTGTTTCTTCACCCTCGTGCGGCGAGGGCGGTATCGGGGATCTTCTCCGCTATTGGGGGTGGCGAGGCGGTCTACAATTCGCATGACCGGCACCCGGAAATGGGCAAGGTCATCGCGGGGATCGGGCGGCCGCTATCGTTGAGGCAGAAATCCCCATCGCGTGGTGTGGTCGCGATCGCGGCCTACGGCTGGCGATGAACATTGGGCAAAGATAGGTCATCGCCCGTGAAGATCGCAGCCCGAAGACAACATCAAGCCGCTGCTCCCTGCCTTGCTGCTCACAAGGCCGGGCGATTTTTTGTCCGTCGGTCCCGCCGGACTTTTGCTCCTCGCCTGGCGCCGGCTGGCCGCCCAGCCTGCAGAGGAGTTGTTGACGTTGAAAAATCTCGCCGGGGCGTTGGAAGAGTTCGGCTACGCCCCCGATGATGAGGTGGTCAGCAACCTGGAGGACGATCTTCGACAGCTTCCGCGGGCATTGGAATGGTCGGCATGCTGACGGGCGCGTTCACGGTCGCCGAACGCGGTGGCTTCGCACGCACCTTCGGATGTTGGCTCCCGACGCCCTGCTAGCGCAACGGCTGGGTTGGGGCCATGCGGTGCCGCTGCTGGGCGCCGAAGCGGCCTTGGGCACAAGCGTTCGCCCGCGTCAATCGGCAGCCAGCTCTGTTGTGACAGAAATTGAGGCAGTTCCTGAGCGTGCCAAAAATCTCCTTGCCGCGCAGGCGCGCGCGGCGCTGCGCGGCATCGGGTACGGGTCGCCATCAATCATATCGCTTAATTATGCAAAGATTTATACATAACAGTTGACACTTTATGCAAAAATAGCTCCTATAGGGGAATGATTGCCATGGAGGAGAGTGGCTTGGGAGGAGTCGACGCTCAGGGCAGGCAGAGGCCGGCGGGCAAGCGCGCGGAAGCCGTTCATGGAGCGGCGTCGCGCCGAGCAACCAAAAAGCCAGGCACGATGCTCCGCAGCCTTCGCTAACCAATCGGTTCCGCGCCAATCAGTACCTTCGGGCCAAGGCCTTCGGGTTTGCCGAGTTGCCCCCACAGTCATACGTCAACCAGGGAGAGAGAAACGTGCGTAATTTCAGAACGAAAACTGCCTTGTCGGCGGCGCTTGCGCTGCCTCTAATGTTCGCGTCGCAAATGGCGCTTTGCCAGGAGCAGATCGAACTCACGTTCATGAGCTGGGAGGCGAGCCCGCTGGAATCCGCCAGCATTCAGGCTGGGCTCGATGGCTTCAGGAAAACCCATCCTAATGTCACCGTGAAATACGTCACCGCACCGTTCGCGCAGCATCATGCGAAACTCAGGACGATGATGGCGGCCGGCACAGCGCCCGACGTGTTCTATCTCAATCCTGACTACCAGCGCGACTTCATCGACAACAAACAGATTCTGGACCTGACGGAGATGTTCCCGAAATACTGGGACATCAATGACTTCATCCCGAGCTCCCGTGACAAGATCCAGGTTGAGATCGACGGCAAGAAACACATCTTTGGCGTCGATGTCTGCACGGTCGGGCCGGTCCTGTATTACAACAAGGATTTGTTCGACGAAGCCAAGGTACCCTATCCGCCGACCAAAATGGAGGATCAGTGGAGCTGGGACGAGTTCGTCGGCTACATGCAGAAGCTTACCAAGGTCACGGACGGGAAGACCACGCAATACGGCACCGCGAATTTCGAGGAAGGCATGAACCTGTACACGACACAGGAAATGCTGGCTTCCAATGGCGCGACCTGGTTCAACGACGACTTCAGCAAGGCCGTCGGCATGGATTCCGATGCCACCAAGGACGCCTTGCAGAAGATCAAGGCGCTGCGCACGTCCGGCATCGCGCCCGATCCAGCAACGATCGGCCTGGAGACCACCAACTCTCCCACTCAGTTGCTCCTGACGGGCCGCGTGGCGACCCTGTTCATGGGCTCGTGGGGACTTCAGGAGCTGGCGGCCTCGAAGATCCACCTGGGCGCCGGCCTGCCGCCGAAAATGGCCAAGGGTTTCGTCCCGATGGAATCGTGCAATATCGATGCTGTCTGGTCAGGTACGAAGCACCCCAAGGAGGCCGTTGAACTCGTAACCTATCTGACCTCGATGGACTTCGCCACGCCGATCTACAAGAGCGGACTGTGGATGCCGAACCGTCTCTCCATGTACACGCCGGAGAAGCTTTCGACCTGGTATGACAAGTCGGTCTATCCGGAAGGCTGGATCGACATGAAGTCGCTGTGGACCGAGGGCCAGCTTCGCTGGTTCGACCGGATCAAGCATACCGACGAAGTCTACAGCATCACGTCGGATGCGCTGCAATCCTACTTCTACTCGGACCGATCGCTCGACGAAGTGCTGCCAGAGATGCAGCAGCGCGTGAACGACGCCATGCAACAATAACCTCCCAACGACCCAGGCCCCGGGTGCCGCATATCGGGCATCCGGGGCAGCGCGAACAAAGCGGAAAAGATGAATGCAAGTGGAAGCTAGAGCCGCACGGCATCGTGCGCCATCGCCGCCCGGCGGAGGCCGTCCCCGCGGCCGGCGCAACATAACCCACACCAAGTGGTTCTGGCCGCTCGTCTTTCTTTCGCCCGCCCTGTTGGGGTTCTGTGCCTTCACCGTCTACCCGGCGATCGCTTCGCTCGTCATCAGCTTCACGGACTGGGATCTCAACAGGCCGCTGAGATGGGTGGGTGTCGACAATTATGCCCGGATGTTCCGTGATCCGACCGCGGTGAAGGTGTTCTGGAATACAGTCTACTTCACCATCGTCACCGTTCCCGTGCTGCTGGTGGTCCCGCTGCTGCTTGCCATCGCCCTGAACCAGAAGATCCACGGCATTCGCTTTTTTCGCGCCGCCTTCTTTCTACCGGTGATCTCGTCGATGGTCGCCATGTCGATGGTCTGGCAATGGATGTACAATGCCGATTTCGGCCTCATCAACTGGGCCCTCAGCCTTGTCGGCGTCGCCGGTCCAAAGTGGATCACCAGTGAGACCTGGGCGCTTCCCGCGGTCATGATCGCCAGCATCTGGAAGAACATCGGTTTCAACATGATGCTGTTCCTGGCCGGTCTCCAGGGTATTTCCACATCCTACTACGAGGCGGCGGAAATCGACGGCGCCAACTGGTTCCAAAAGCTCTGGTACATCACCATTCCCTCGCTGCGCCCAACCACGCTGTTCGTGGCGGTGATCACCATCATTAACTCCTTCCAGGTCTTCGACCAGGTTATCGTCATGACCGGCGGTGGACCCAACAGAAGCTCATCCGTTCTCGTGCACTACATCTATCAGAACGGTTTCCAGTTCTACAAAATGGGCTACGCCAGCGCGCTGGGCTGGGCGCTGACGATTTTCGTGCTCGCCCTGACACTCATCCAGTTTCGTGCCAATCGGACCAATGAGGGCTCGCAATGACGTTGCAAAGCGCACAGCCCAGGCGGCGCCGCTATTCCAGCAAGAGCCGCAACCTGCGGATTGGAAACATCCTCTCCTACATCGTGCTGAGCATCGGCGCCTTTGTGATGCTGCTGCCTTTCGTGTGGATGATCGCAACCTCGCTGAAGCCAGCCGGCGAGGTGTTCCAGTATCCGCCGACGCTTGTCGGCAGTTCGATAGAGTGGGGCAACTATCTGAAAGTGCTCGAGGCCTCGCCCTTTGCCAAGCAGCTCTGGAACACCGCTTTCATAGCCGTCTTCACGCTGATCGGCACACTGGTCACAAGCGCGATGGCGGGCTTCGCCTTCTCATGGGTGTTCAGGTTCCCCGGCAAGGATACGCTGTTCGTCATTGTCCTGATTTCGATCATGATACCCTACCACGTGCTGCTTGTGCCGACCTTCGCCCTCCTGCGGACGATGAACCTGCTGGACTCGGTCTGGGCGATCATCCTGCCGACCATAGTCTCGCCCTTCGGCATCTTTCTGATGCGCCAGTTCTTCATCGGCGTCCCGAAGGAACTTGCCGAGGCGGCAACGCTCGACGGATGCAGCCCGTGGGGCATCTTCTGGCGGATTTTCCTGCCGCTCTCCAAGCCGGCGCTGACCACCTTGGCCATCTTCACCTTCGTCGGCACCTGGAATGATTTCCTGCGCCCACTGATCTTCCTGAGCAGCAATGAGCACCAGACGCTCACCCTGGGCATCTATGCGGCTCAGGGACTGTTCTCCACCGACTGGCCGATGCTGATGGCGACCGTAGCGCTCAGCCTACTGCCTGTCGTCATCATGTTCCTTGCGTTGCAGGATCTCTTCGTCAAGGGCGTCGCCCTTACCGGCCTCAAGTAGTTGAAAGGATCAGTTTTGTCCGAAGATCTCCAATGTCTCGTCGACACCGCCGAAGCGTCGATCCGCGCCGCGGCGCGGGTGGCGGATGCCGACCCGAGCCGCCCCCAATATCACTTCCGCGCGCCGGCGCAGTGGATGGACGATCCCAACGGCATCATCTTCCATGATGGCATGTACCACATGATGTACAGCCTCAACCCCCACACCTCCAAGCATCGGGCGGGCATGGTCTACAAGACCGCGGTGCGGGTCTGGGATCCCAACAGCGAGGATTGGACAGGCGGCATCACGGTCTGGGGCCACGCGCGCAGCAGGGACCTGGTGCATTGGGAACATCTGCCGATCGCCATCTATCCGGCGATCGACAAGGGCGAGCATTTCATCTGGTTCGGCTGCACCGTGATCAATGGCGAAGGCGTGCCGATGGCCATCTACACCGCGATCGGCCCGGACATGCGTCCCGAAGACACTGCCCAGCAATGGGCGGCGCTGGGCGATCCCGACCTGATGACGTGGAAGGCTCTTCCCAGCAATCCGCTGCTGACCGACACGGCACATGGCGAAGATCTGGTGCGCGAATGGCGAGACCCATTCCTGTTAAAGGAGGGCGGCAGGACCTTCATGATCCTTGGCGGGCGCACCGTGGACGCGGAAGGCGGCACGCCGGTCGTCACGCTCTATGAGGCGACGGATCCAGCCTATACGTCCTGGGCCTATCGCGGCATCATTTTCCGCCATCCACGCAAGACCGTGCCGAGCGCCGAATGCCCGAACCTCGTCAAGATCGACGGCAAGTGGGTGTTGCTCGTCTCCCCGCATGTCGAGGTCGAATACTATGTGGGCGAACTCGATCTGACCAACTACACTTTCACCGTCGAAACCTCCGGCATCGTGGACCAGAGCCGGAATTTCTACGCCACGAACGTGCTGTTCGACGGTGCGGGACGCGCCGTGATGTGGGGCGCCGTCGAAGGGTTCAGCGGCACTTCGGGCTGGAACGGCTGCGTTTCGCTGCCGCGACAGCTCAACGTGACGGCCGACGGCAAGCTGCTTCAGCGCCCTGTGCGGGAACTCGAAAATCTCAGGGCCGAACACGTTGTTTTCGACCGACCGCTCGCACAGTCCGGGACCGCCGCGGTCGGCCATCTCCGCGATGGCCAGGCGATGGAAGTCCGCGCCCGCCTGGAGCATGATCCAGGCGCCGTGTTTGGAATTCGCATCCGCCATGCCGGCGGCGATTTCGAGATATGGCTCGACGGCCAGTCCGTCCGCATTGGCGAATTTTCGTTTTCCGCGGATCGTGTGACGGCGACAACCGACCTGCACGTCCTCATCGACCGCACTGTGCTCGAATTGTTCATCGACAACACGATCTGCGCGACGAGGGTAATCCCCCTGATCAGCGGGCCTGTCGACGTCGAGGTCGTCTCGTCGAAGGGAGACGTCGCCCGGGCGGATGTCACGGCATGGCGGCTCGCTGCCGACGGCCTGTTCACCCGGTATGCCGGCCAAGGCGTCATCGCTGAGTGATCGGCGTTGCCGGTTCGGCTGCATCAGAAAAGAGGTTAGAGTGGCGAACGTATCGATCAGGAATGTGCACAAGGCCTATGGCAAGGTCGAGATCATCCCGAACCTGTCGGTGGAGATCGATGACGGCGAGTTCGTCGTCCTTGTCGGGCCGTCCGGTTGTGGCAAGTCGACCTTGCTGCGGATGATCGCCGGCCTGGAGGAGATTTCCGACGGTGAGATCGCCATCGATGACGACGTGATCAACGACGTGCCCGCCAAGCAGCGGGATATCGCGATGGTTTTCCAGAACTACGCGCTCTATCCGCATATGACGGTGGCCCAGAACATGAGCTTCGCCTTGAAGCTGATGCGCCGGCCGGTTGCCGAAATCGAACAAAGGGTCGGCCGAGCCTCCGAAATCCTGGGATTGCAGGGCCTGCTGACGCGCTTTCCGCGCGAGCTCTCGGGCGGGCAGCGGCAGCGGGTCGCGATGGGCCGTGCGATTGTTCGCGATCCGAAGGTGTTTCTCTTCGACGAACCACTGTCCAATCTCGACGCGAAGCTTCGCGTGCAGATGCGCACCGAAATCCGCGCGCTGCATCAGCGCCTGCGCACGACCACCGTCTATGTCACCCATGACCAGGTCGAAGCCATGACCATGGCCGACAAGATCGTGGTCATGAATGCCGGACGTATCGAGCAGTGCGGCGTTCCGCTGGAGCTCTACGACCGGCCGAGCAATCTGTTCGTCGCCGGGTTCATCGGATCGCCGGCCATGAACTTCTTTGACGGCGTTCTGACCGCCGGCGAGCATCCCTGCTTTTGCAACGATGAAGGCATGGAGTTGCCCGTCGGCAAGATCGATGCGGTGCATGAGCCAAGGCGCGTCATCTACGGGGTCCGTCCCGAGCATTTCGAGATCGTCGCCGAAGGCGGCATCGTCGGCGAGGTGGTCGTCGTGGAGCCAACCGGCTCCGAGACGCAGGTCTTCGCCAAAGTGGGCACAGTGGATGTGGTGGCGGCTTTCCGCGACCGCGTCACGCTGCGCCCCGGTGACCAGATCAGGCTGAGCCCGACGCTGAAATACTCACACCTCTTCGACGCGGTGTCGGGTCAGCGCCTTTTCAGCTAGACGCCGCCAAGGCCGTCGCGGCCGAACTCGACCCTGGGTAGGGTCAATGGGACCACGTCCCTTGTCAAAGCGCGATTTCCGGTTGTAGGTCTGGGCCGAGCCGCCGAACGGCGGCTTCGCAACAGGCAAGTCAACTTTGAGCACCACCAGATTATTGCGCCACATCAATGCGCGACGCTGTCTGCGCCTGCTCGACAGCGGGCGCGGACTTTCTCGTGCCGACATCGCCCGGGAACTGGGCCTGACCCGTGCGACCATCGGCAACGCCATACTCGTGCTGCTGGACGCGGGCCTGGTGATCGAGAGGTCCGATACCGTGGTCGAGGCCCGCAAGGGGCGTCCTGGCGTGGCGGTCGCGCTCAATCCCTCCGGTGCCTATTTCATCGGCGTCGATATCGGCACGCGGTCACTGACAGGTGTCTTGCTCGATCTTCAGATGAATGTCGTCATCCGTCTCGTGGAGCCGACCGGACCAAACTTCCGCGATCCCGAATATATGTTCGAACGATTGCTGGCGACGACGCAGCAACTGGTGAAGGACGTCGCCATCGATCGCGAAAAGATCGAAGGGATCTGCGTTTCAATTCCCGGCCTGGTGGCCCGGGACGGCAGCGTCGTCAACGCACCCTTTCTTGAATGGCGCAACCATCCTTTTCGCGAAAAGCTGATGGCGCGCTATCCGTCCGAGTGGACGGTGATGGTCTGCAACGATGCCTTTGCCTTTGCCAGCGCCGAGCGTTCCGTCTCCGAGGGTAACAAGGCCGAGAACCTTCTGCTGGTGCTGATGTCGGAAGGCATCGGCGGCGCGATTGTCGATGATGGCCGCGTGATCGCGGGGGCGCATGGCTATTCCGGTGAAATTGGGCATACGATCGTAACGGCGCGAGGGCGCACCGACACGTTCGAGATGCTTGCCGGGTCGAAATCCTTCTCCGGTTTCTTCAGACCCGATCAAGTCATCGCGGAAGGTGTCGCCATGCTGCTTGCCCGGGCAGGCAGGCCGGAAGTCGCCGATGTGCTCGACTTCTGGGCGGAAGCGCTTTCGGCCGGGCTGGCCAATGCGATCCACCTGCTTGACCCGGGACGCATCGTGCTCGGCGGACCCCTGTCGGCGCTTTATCCCCATGTCGCCGAGCAGGTGAGGGGCAGGCTGCAGGCAAGGCTGTTGCCCGGCTTCGTGCTGCCCCAGGTGCTTGTCACGCGCTTCGGCGCCGATGGGGCGGCGATCGGGGCGGCCGCGACCATTCGGGAGACGATGTTTGCCATGCCTGATCTCGACGGCTCCGATACCGGACATCCGTCCTGATGTCATCGTCTCGGTGGGCCGCGACGAATAGTGGCCGACTCAATCGGCACGCCACCTGATCACCTCCCGTGAACAGGCGCAAAGCGCCGCCGAAGGCACGACCACGACCCCATCGCACCGGCGGATCGAGGCCATTGCCTGCAGCAGAAGGTTTCGGCAAATCTCGCTTGACGTTCAATATGTTTTTGTCATAAACAAATACAAAAACATACCCGGGAGGAAAGAGCGTGCCGATTGCCAAGGAAGCAAAATGCCTGCGCATGGGCATTTTGGGATGTGGTCCCATCTCGCAATTCGCGCATCTGGAATCGGTCCAGAAGGGGCGCAACGTCACGCTCAGGGCGGTTTGCGACGCGGATGCCGAATTGGCTCAGCGGTTCGGCAATTTCTACGACGCGCAGTGCATCTACGGCGACTACGACGAGATGCTCCGCGACCCGCAAGTCGACGCCGTCATCATCGCGACATCCGATGCCTTCCATGTCTCGGTGGCGATCAGGGCGCTGTCGGCCGGCAAACACGTGTTCTGCGAAAAACCGATCGGCCTTTCGGTCGAGGAGGTGGAGGAGCTGAAAGGCCATGTCGAGCGTAGCGGACTGGTGCTTCAGATCGGGCACATGTTGCGTTTCGATCCCGGCATCCAGGCGACGCGCGAGTTCATCGACGCCGAGATGGGCGAACTGCTGGCCTTGAAGGCTTGGTATTGCGATTCTACCCACCGCTACACCGTTACCGACGCGCTTCAGCCGCTGGCGCGCACCGGATCCAGGGCGATAAAGCCGGCTGGCGACCAGAAGGCCGACAAGCGGCGCTACTACATGCTCGCGCATGGCAGCCACCTGGTCGATCTCGCGCGCTACCTGGCCGGTCCGATAAAGGCCGTGCAGACCAGGCTGTCTGAGCGCTTCGGCGCCCATTGCTGGTTCGTCGATACCGAATTCGAAAACGGAACGCTCGGGCATCTGGACCTGACCATCGCGGTGCGGATGGATTGGCATGAAGGCTTCCAGCTCTACGGCCAGAACGGCAGCGCGATCGGCAAGATTTTCAATCCCTGGTATTACCGTTCGAGCGAGGTCGACATCTTCCGCGAGAGTGAGGGCGCTTCTCGCCGGGTGCTCGGCGCCGACGGTCATTTCTATCGCCGTCAGATCGAGGGTTTTGCCGACGTGGTGCTGAAAGGCATTGCGATGAACGGCGCCTCGATCGACGACGGCGTCGCTTCGGTGCGCGCCATGGTGGCGATCGCGCAGTCGGCCAGGACAGGTAAGCCGGTTCTGCTTTCGGATGCCGGCGGGGCCGTCTGATGTATCCCGCCGTCTTTGCCCGCACCTATCCGTTCAGGACGGCCGTCGACGTGTTCGATGCGGTTCGGGCGGATGGCTATGAGGGTGTCCAGTTCAACCTCTCCAGCATTGGCCTCGCCAGCCTTCCCGACACGCTGCCGGACGGCGCCGCCGAGGCCGTCGGAACGCTCGCTGCCGAAGGGCACCTTGCCGTGGCGGCCCTTTCCGGCACCTACAACATGGCGCATCCCGACGAGGCGGTTCGGCTGGCGGCGCGTCCGCGCTTCGCCAATGTGATCACCGCCGCCACCCGCATGGGCACCCCGATCGTCTCGCTGTGCACCGGATCGCGCAATCGCGACGACATGTGGGCCTGCCACCCCGACAATCGCTCGCCGGCCGCGTGGTCGGATTTCCGGCGGGAGCTCGATTTCGCGTTGCATCTGGCCGACGATGCGGGGCTGGCTCTCGCCATCGAACCCGAGCCTGGAAACGTGGTCGGCGACGCCAGGGCCGCGCGCAAGCTTCTCGACCAGGTCGGAAGCAGCCGCCTCGGCATCATTCTCGACGCGGCCAATCTGCTGTCACCGACAACACTGCCGCACCAGCGCGCCGTCATGGTCGAGGCAATCGATCTGCTTGGCGCCGATATCCTGCTGGCGCATGCCAAGGACATGGATGCAGCCGGAACCGTGGTGGCGACCGGCGCCGGCGCCGTCGACCTGCCGGAGTTCGTGCGGCTGCTGCGCGCCGCCGGCTATAACGGCGCCTTGATTGGCCATGGTTTCAACCACGAGGACAGCGCACGGTCGGCCAGGGCGCTCAACGCGCTCGTCGGAGGTGTGTCGTGAGTGCCGGCACGATCCTGACCGCCGATGGCTGCCGTCTCTCCTACGAGACCTCCGGCGAGGGTGAGCCAGTGCTCTGGCAGCATGGGCTCGGCGCGACGCGCGCGCAACCGGCCGAGGTGTTTCCGCACGAGGCCGGTCTGTGCAGGATTACCCTGGAATGCCGGGGCCACGGCGCGTCCGAACTCGGCGATGCGGACAGGCTCTCCATCGCGCAGTTCGCCGACGACGCCCTGGCGCTGCTCGATCATCTGAAGCTGCCACGGGCCGCCGTGGGCGGAATATCCCTGGGGGCGGCAATCTCGCTTCGTCTCTCCGCGCTTCACCCGAGGCGGGTTTCGCGTCTGGTGCTGGCACGGCCGGCATGGGTCGACCAACCCGCGCCGGAAACCCAGATGTCCTATCCGGCAGCCGCGCTCTTTCTGGACCGGTTCGGTCCAGATGAGGGCCTTCGCCGTTTCCGCGAAACCCCCGTGTTCCAGGCGCTTCTGGCTGCTTCGCCTGACAACGCCAACTCGCTTGTAGGCTTCTTCTCGCGGCCTCGCCCGGAAACCACGGTCGCCCTGCTTTCCAGAATTCCCAATGACGGTCCCGGCGTTGCGCGCGCAGCGCTGGAAAGGCTTGAGGTGCCGACGCTGATCATCGGCAATGGCGAGGACTACGTGCACCCCATGGCCTACGCGCAACAGCTCAGCCGCCTGATATCCGGTGCCCAATTGCAGCAGATCACCTCCAAGAGCGTCGACCGCGACGCCTATGTCGCCGAGTTCCGGGGCGCCCTGTCACGTTTTCTCCCCGCGACGGGAGATGCGAAATGAACGTCACCGCCGACTTTTCCTACAAATCGGTCCTGGTGATTGATGTCGGGGGGACGAGCCTGAAATGCGGCTTCGTCATCGACGGCGTTCCCCTGGAATATGAGCGGCTTTTCCCAACCTCCCTGCTTCGCAATCCCGATCCGGTCGGCAGCTTTGCAAAGATCGTGGAAGACGTTCTTGCCGACACCGGGATGAAGCCAGATATGCTGGTTTCGACCGTCCCGGGATTTATCGATACCGACAGCGACCGCGTGCTCTTCGCCGGCAATGTCCTTCAGCTCAACGGGCACTATCTGGCAAGCGAACTGGGCGCGCTGCTCGGCATGCCGGTTGTGCTGGAGCGCGACTCCGTTCTCGCGCTGAGCGGCGAAACACTGGCCGGTGCGGGGCAGGGCGCGGAAAGCGTCCTGGGCATCTACTTCGGCACCGGCGTGGGCGCCGCCTACCTGGAGGACGGGCATCCGTTCCGCGGTTCCGGCTGGGCGCTCGAGATCGGCCATATGCCGTTCAAGGGCGAGGGGCGCAAGCTGGAAGGGCTGCGCACGGATTGCCTCGAAACCTACGTGTCCGGCCGCGCCCTGCAGCTGATCGCCGATCGTCACGGCGTGCCGATCGCTGAGATTTTCTCCATCACGCCACGGGCTCCTGACCTCGAGCGGGACATCGACCAGTTCATCGAGGACCAGGCGCTGGCGATCGGCACGGCGGTCGCCCTGTTCTCGCCGGGCACGATCATTCTTGGCGGTGGCGTCTGCGCGATCAAAGCCTTTCCAAGGCAGCGCTTGGGGGAACTGGTCGCTGCCAACGCGCCATTTGCCGAAACCGGCCGGCCCATGGACCTGCGCTGGGCCGAGCTCGGCTGGCGGGCTGTTCTGCATGGAGCGTTGCAGGTCGCCCGGGAGCATCTGCGGGACAACAACAGCGAAGCCGTCCTGGATGGCGCGCAGCCGGGTCGCCTGGTCGCGGACCAACGCCAGATCGCAGTCGCCGCCGCGCAAGAGAGGAAGCCATGAGCCTTTTGGAGCTGAAGAACGTCTCGCGCCATTTCGGGGCGATCCATGCGGTGGACGACGTGTCGTTGACGATAGCGCCGGGCGAGATCGTCGGGCTGATGGGCGACAATGGCGCGGGCAAGTCGACGGTGGTGAAGATGATCGCCGGCAATTTCCCGCCATCCTCCGGCGAGATGTTGCTCGACGGCGCGCGCGTCAGCTTTTCAAAGCCGATCGAGGCGCGCCGCGCCGGCATCGAGGTCGTCTACCAGGACCTTGCCCTTTGCGACAATCTGACCGCGGCGGCCAATGTTTTCCTGGGCCGCGAGGTCATGCGCTCGCTCGGTCCGTTCAAGGTCCTCGATCATGTCGCCATGCGGCAACGCTCGGCCGAACTGTTCCGGGACCTGAAATCCGAGACGCGGCCGCGCGATCTCGTGCTGCGGATGTCGGGAGGCCAGCGCCAGGCGGTGGCCATCGCCCGCACCCGCCTCGCACAGGCCAAGATCGTGCTGATGGACGAGCCGACCGCCGCCATCTCCGTCCGGCAGGTGGCGGAAGTCCTGGCGCTGGTGAAGCGGCTGAAGGAGAGCGGGGTCGCCGTCATCCTGATTTCCCACCGCATGCCGGATGTCTTTGCCGTCTGCGACCGGATTGCCGTGCTGCGCCGCGGCCGGATTGTCGCCGACAAACCCGTCGGCAAGACCTCGCCTGAGGAAATCACCGCATTGATCGTGGGCGCCAAGGCCAATGCCTGAGGGCGCGGAGGACACTCAAATGAGAAATCAGAGCGAAACAAGCGACAACGCCGCCGATCTCGACAGCGTTTTCCGGCTGAGCGAACGGACCTGGATTTCGGACGTGCTGCGCAGCCAGGAGTTCTGGATCGTGATCGCCGTCCTGGTCATCGGAACGGCAGCGGGGCTGGTCGCGCCGCGTTTCCTGTCGTCCACGAACATGGCGAACATGCTGCAGAATTTCTGCTTCACCGCCCTGATGGCGATCGGCATGACGCCTGTCATCATGACCGGCGGCATCGACATCTCCGTGGGATCGACGCTCGGCCTGACGGGCGTGGTGCTGGGGCTCTTGTGCAGCGCCGGCCTGCCCTTTCCGGTGGTGGCCGTGCTGGTCATCCTCGTCGGCGCGGGCGTCGGGCTGATAAACGGCCTTTTCGTTGCCTACCTGAAGCTTCCGCCCTTCATTGTCACGCTCGGCATGATGAGCCTGGTGCGGTCGCAGACCCTTGTCGTGACCAACAACCAGGTCGTCTACGATTTCGGGGCGGCGCAGGACACGCTGCTTGCCGTGGGCAGTGGCTCCACGCTCGGCGCGCCGAACGTGCTGTGGGCGGTGATCGTGTCCGCGGCCGCAATGCAGTTCCTGCTCACGATGACCCGCTGGGGCCGCTATGTGCGCGCCATCGGCGGCAACCAGAATGCCGCGCGACTGAGCGGCATCCCGGTCGATGTCATCAAGGTCTCGGTCTACGTCCTGCTCGGCGCCATGACCGGCGTCACGGCGATCTTCCTGGTGGGCTGGCTGGGCGCGGCCACCAATGCGCTCGGCCAGGGGCAGGAACTTCAGGTCATCGCCGCGACGGTGATCGGCGGCGCCAACCTGCTCGGCGGTTTCGGCTCGGCCTTTGGGGCGGTGATCGGCTCGGTGCTGATCGAAGTCATCCGCAATGCGCTGCTGCTCGTCGGCGTCAATCCGTTCTGGCAGGGCACGTTCGTTGGCCTGTTTATCCTCTTTGCCGTGCTGCTTGAGCGTTTCCGCTCGGCGCGCGCCTGAACCCAATCCAGCGGATCCATCAAACGAAGGAGGTGAACGCCCAGACACAGGACCGAGCGTGAGGAGGGTTGCAGAAATCGAGAAGTCACATCCATCCAGGAGGAGAAAAGCAATGACATGGAATTTCAGAGCGTCGGCGTCACGCATCGCCGGCACCGCCTTTGCGGCCGCGGTCGCTTGCGGCACCTTCGTCGCACCGGCCTCGGCCGAAACCTATGCGGTGATCGTCAAGACCGTCAACGACGTGTTCAGCGCGCCGATCAAGGAAGGTTGCGAGAAAGCCGCCAAGGACCTTGGCGTCGAGTGCTACTATATCGGTCCGTCCGAAGTGGACGAGGCCAAGCAGATCCAGGTGATCAACGACGTGCTGACGCGTGGCGTCGATGGCATCGCGGTGTCGGCCACCAATCCGAAATCGACGGCGCGCCTGCTGCAAAAGGCCAAGGCGGCCGGTATTCCCGTCGTCACTTTCGACGGTGACCTGCTTCCGGAAGACGCTGGACTCCGTTCGACCTTCATCGGCACCGACAATTACAATTTCGGTGTCGAACTGGCCAAGAAAGTTCTCGAGTACAAGCCAAAGGGCGGGACCGTCTGCATCCAGACCGGAACGGCGGGTTCCCTGAATCTCGATCTGCGCGTGCAAGGTGTGCGCGACACGCTGGCCAAGGTCGCGAAAGACAAGCCGGTAAAGCATCTCGACGGCCAGAACGGCTGGACCGAGGTTGCCGGTTGCCCGATCTACAACAATGACAACATCGCGCTTTCGGCACAGCAGCTCAACGATGTCCTCGTCGCCAATCCGCAGCTCGATGCCTTCATCGCCGTTGGCGGATGGGCGCAGTATGCACCGGCCGCCTACCGCAAGGCGGTCGAACGGGTCAAGGCGCGCGTTGACGCCAAGGAGCTGGTGATTTCCTTCGGTGATGCCTTCGCGCCGCAAATGCCGCTGCTCAAGGATGGGCTGAGCCACTATCAGGTTGGGCAGAGCCCGTACCAGATGGGATACAAGGCCATCGTGGCGCTGCATGACCTCAAGCAGGGCAAGACCGTTCCGCCCTACATCGACACGGGCTTCGTGCTGTGCACGCCCGACATGGCCGATACCTGCGGAAAGAACTGAAGAAACAACCGGCGGGAAGTGTTCGCTTCCCGCCGACGCCTTGCGAGGACTGAAATGGCCAGGCTGAAATTTGCCGTCCTGGGCACCGGCACGATCGTCAGCCGTGCTCATCTGCCGTCGCTGCTGAGCGACGATCGTGCCGAGATCCGCGTGCTTTACAGCCGCGATCCGGCACGTACGCGCGAGCTGGCGCAGGCATTCGGTGTCGCCCATGTCGCCACGAGCGTGGATGAAGCGCTGCGGCTTCCCGGACTGGATGCCGCGATTGTCGCGCTGCCCAATTTTCTTCACGCCGGTGCGGCCGCATCGGCGACCCGCGCCGGCCTGCACCTGCTGATGGAAAAGCCGCTGGCAACCACCATCGACGACGCGCGCCGGATGGTTGCGGACGCGGCGACCGCCAATGTCGCCTTCGCCGTCAACCTTCCACAACGCCACCGTCCATCGATGATCGAGATCAAGCGGGTGATCGACAGTGGTTCGCTTGGCGCCGTGCGCTCGATCGACATCCGGATGCTGCGCCGCTCCGGCATTCCCGGCTTTGGGACCTGGTTCACGCAGAAGGCGCTGTCAGGTGGCGGCGTGCTTGTCGATCTCGGACCGCACGTGATCGACCTCGCTCTCTGGTTCGCCGGCTGCGGCGAGGGCAGGAACATCCGCGCCACGCTGTGGAACAGCCAAGGGGCGCGGGGCGTCGGGCTCGGCGACTGGAGCCCTCATCGGCCTGTCACCGAGCCGGCCCTGCAGTTCGATGTCGAGGACAGGGCGACGGTCTCATTCGAAACGGAAAGCGGCGTCCAAGTCAGCTGCGAGCTGGCGTGGGCCTATGCCGGTCCCGACGAGAACAGGGTGCGTGTGGTCGGCGATGCCGGTGGAATGGACTATTGGCCTGAGCACTATGGCGAAGCGACACCAATGCATGCCATCGACGCGGATCTGTCTTCGAATCCCGTCTCGATCAAGGCAGACCATGCGGATCTGGAGCCGGCCTGGCGATCCTGCGTGTCGGCGTTCATCGACTGCATCCTGGCGGCTGGTCCCAAACCCGATGGCAACGGCGCCCTTCGCGTGGCGCGGATCATCTCGGACATCTATGATCGCCGGGTCGGTTAGCCCGCTTCTGTCCTGCCGAGCCTGATGGAATTCACACGAAAAAAGAGTCCCACAACGTCTCGTGGCCAAGCCGGCCTCATCCGGGAATCGCAGCGCTTTGCGAAGGTTTATGGGCCCGGTCGATGGTCAGCCGGTCGATCAGGTCCTCGACCTTGCCGAGGCTGAAGATATCCTCGAGCGCCAAATGAGCGGCGCCAAAAAGCGCACTGTCCTTCTGTGGGTTGGCAAGTACGATCTGCAATTCGCGCGTGGCGAGAGGCAGACACCGCTGGTAGACAAGTTCGCGGATACCCGACAGCAGAAACTCCCCGCCCTTGGCGAGCGTGCCGCCCACCACGATCAGGTTCGGGTTGAGTATGCTGACGACATCGGAGGCGACTTCGCCGATCACGCGCCCGGCGCTGCGCAGCAGCATCAGCGCTTCCGGCTTCTGCATTTCGACCAGTGATATCACGTCACGGGCGTTCTCGGCCTTGAAGCCCTTGCTCGACAGATCCCGGGCAATCGCCCATCCGCCGGCCCGGGCTTCGACACAACCGAGCTTGCCACAACGGCACAGTGGCGCGTTCTCGGAGTTGAACTGGATATGGCCGATGTCGCCTGCCGCCCCCTGGGCACCGCGAAAGATCCTGCCGCCGGCGACAATGCCGCTGCCGATACCCGTTCCCGCCTTGATGAAGAACATGTCGTCAACATGCGGGAAATTCTGGCGATGTTCGTGGATCGTCATCAGGTTCACGTCGTTCTCGACATAGATCGGCGCATCGAAGCGACGGCGCAGCCAGCCGATGATGTCGAATTCGTCCCACCCGTGAAGGACCGAAGGACCGACCACGCGGCCGCGCTTGAAATCGACCGGCGTGGGCATGCTGAGGCTGACGCTGAAGAGGGAGCCATGACTGGCCCGGGCCTTGGCCGCGAGGATGTCGAACCCATCGGCAATCCGGTCGAGAGTGGCCGCCGGTCCGTCGGCCGCGTTGAACGGTATCGTGCTCTGGGAAACGATCGCCGGTTCGAGATCCATGGCGGCAAGATGGATGTAGGTTTCGCCAATGTTGGCGACCAGCAGGAAGCCCGCCCGTTCATTGACACCGAGAACGCGCGTCGGCCGTCCGCCGCTCGGCATCGTCCGCGCCGTCTCGCGAATCAACCCTGAGTCGATGAGTGCATTCAGCCGCTGGGTGACCGTCACGCGCGACAGCCCCGACGCGTCAAGCAAGGCCGACCGGGACGTGGCGGCGCCCGTGGCAATCAGCGAGAGAATTTCGCCGCTGTTGGCAAGGGCCGGATGCTCCGTCGTACCATTTGTCCTGGCCATTACGCGCTTCCCTGTTTGTCCCGAGATTTAGCCACAAACCCTCGGAAGATAAAGGCATGTCCCGCCATAAAGTCGCGCATGTTTTGTCAAAAATTATGCAATAATACGTTGACTTATAGATATTTACACGACTAATCTGGCATGACTTGGGAGGAAACGACGATCCTTGCCGTAGGCCAGCCTGCGGCTCTTCGGATGTTTTCTCCGTCACTCGATCGACGGAATCTCACATGTTGGCAGCGCAAAATGACCTGGTCCGCCCGGACCTCCTGGCAAATGCCATTCGCGCGCTGTCAATGGATGCAGTCGAGAAGGCCAAGTCCGGGCATCCCGGCATGCCGATGGGAATGGCCGAGATCGCGGTGGCGCTCTGGCACCGGCACCTTCGCCACAGCCCATCCAACCCCGGCTGGGTCAATCGCGACCGCGTCGTGCTGAGCAATGGCCATGGCTCAATGCTGCTCTACAGCGTGCTGCATCTCTCGGGCTACGACGTCTCGATCGAGGATTTGCGGCAGTTCCGGCAGCTTGGCAGCAAGACGCCAGGCCATCCGGAATATGGCTATACGCCGGGCGTTGAAATAACGACCGGGCCGCTCGGGCAAGGCCTGGCGAATGCCGTCGGAATGGCCATCGCCGAAAAGACCCTGGCTGCCACATTCAACCGGCCCGGCCACGACATTGTCGACCACCATACCTTTGTGCTGGCAGGGGACGGCTGCCTGATGGAAGGCATATCGCACGAGGCGTGCTCGCTTGCCGGAACGCTCGGCCTGGGCAGGCTGATCGTCCTTTACGACGACAACGGCATTTCCATCGATGGCCATGTCGGTGGCTGGTTTTCGGACGACACGCCGAAGCGGTTTGAAGCCTATGGCTGGCAGGTCATCGCCGATGTGGATGGGCATGATGTCGAAGCGGTCGACCGGGCGATTGCCGCGGCAAAGGCGCAAGCGGCCCGGCCGACGCTGATCTGCTGCAAGACCACGATCGGCAAGGGCGCGCCGACGAAGGCGGGAAGCCATGATTGCCATGGCTCTCCGCTGGGCGCAGACGAGATCGGCCGGACTCGGCTCGCACTCGATTGGCCGCATGCACCGTTCGAGGTTCCAGAAGAAATTCGACAGACATGGAACGCCTCGGCCGGGGGGGCCGCGCTGGAAGCCGAGTGGAGCCACCGCTTCGAGGCATACCGCAAGACCTACCCCGATGAGGCAGCGGAATTCGAGCGGCGAGCCGTGCACGCTCTTCCCGCCGCCTTCGCCGCCAAGGCGGATGCATTCGTCGCGCAGACCGTCGAGAGGGCCGAGACGCTGGCGACCCGCAAGGCCAGCCAGAACGCCATTCAGGCCTTCTCCGGCTTCCTTCCCGAACTGATGGGAGGTTCGGCTGATCTCGCCAGCTCGAACCTCACCCTTTGGCAGGGCGCCGAACCGATCACGTCCGCTTCGGGCGGCGGCAACTACGTCTATTACGGCGTGCGGGAATTCGGAATGGCCGCGATCATGAACGGCCTGATGGCCCATGGGGGGGTTCGTCCGTTCGGCGGCACGTTCCTGATGTTCTCGGAATATGCGCGCAACGCGTTGCGGATGGCGGCGCTGATGAAGCTCGGCGCCATCTATGTCTTCACCCATGATTCCATCGCGCTCGGTCCGGACGGCCCGACGCATCAGCCCATCGAGCAATTGGCGACGCTGCGGCTGATGCCAAACATGGACGTATGGCGGCCATGCGACACGGTTGAAACGGCGGTTGCCTGGCAGGTCGCGCTGGAGCAGGTGGCGACGCCGACAAGCCTGGCGCTCAGCCGCCAGAATCTTCCGTTCCAACCGCGCGACCAGGACCAGGTTCAAGCGGTGCGCATGGGCGGCTACGTGCTGCGCAGGGAAGACGGGCGGCTGGACGCGGTCATCATCGCCACCGGCTCCGAAGTACAGCTCGCCGTCAGCGCCCATGAGCGGCTTGCGAGGCAAGGGGTTCAGGTTCGCGTGGTGTCCATGCCGTCCACCAGGGCCTTCGACCGGCAGGATGCCGGCTATAAGTCCAGGGTGCTGCCGCAAGGCGTTCCCCGCATCTCCGTCGAAGCCGGTGTCACTGACTATTGGCGCAAACATGTGGGCCTCGAAGGCGAATGCGTCGGCATCGACTCGTTTGGCGAATCGGCCCCGGCCGAGATCCTTCAGAAGCATTTCCATCTGACAGTCGAGGCCGTCGAGAAGGCGGTTCTCAGGGCGCTCGAGAAACACCGTAGCGCCGCGTCGCCGGACCTGGAAAGGCGACAGGCGCGATGACAGCCACCTATGTCATCGGACTGGACTACGGTACCGGGTCAGCCCGTGGTGTTCTGCTCGACGCGGCGACCGGAGAGCTGATCGGCAGCCACATCCATGCCTATCGCCATGGCGTCATGACGCTCAGTCTCCCTGACGGCACGCCCTTGCCGCGGTCCTGGGCGTTGCAGAACGCCGCCGACTATCTCGATGCGGCGGAGGAAATCCTGGACGTGCTTGGGCGTGGACGGGTCATCGAGTCCATCGGATTGGGCTTCTCGGCAAGCTCGCCGATGCCGACCACCGCCGACGGTACGGCCTTCTCGGAACTTCATCCCGGCGAGCCTCATGCCTATGTCAAGCTGTGGAAGCACGGAGCCGCGCAGCCCTATGCGGACGCGATCAACCGCAAGGGAGGAGCTTTCCTGCGCAATTTCGGTGGCAAGCTTTCCGGGGAGTGGCTGCTGCCGAAGGCCGCCCAGATCGCGCACGAGGCACCGCACATCTGGGACGCGGCTGGCCGATTCATCGAGTCCGGCGATTGGCTCGTCTGGCAGTTGACCGGCCACGAGGCGCGCAGCCTGGGGTTCGCGGCCTACAAGGCCCAGTATTCTGAGACCGAGGGCTATCCGGAGGGGATCGTGCCCGGTCTGTCCGAAAAACTATCGGTGCCGCATCGTATCGGCGTAGCGGGCGGAAGCCTGTCGGAGACGTGGCAGGTGCGTACTGGGATCAGCGGTCGCGCGGTTGTCGCGGTGGCGGTCATTGATTCACACGTGGTGCTGCCGGCGGTCGGGGCCGTGTCGTCCGGTTGTCTCGTCGGCGCGCTCGGAACGTCGGCTGTCTATCTGTATTTGAACGAACAGTTCCGTCCCTTGCCGCCTGGCATTGAAGGCGTGGCCAAGGACGGATCGGTCCGCGATCTCTGGTGTTACGAGGCCGGCCAGGCCGGTTTCGGCGACATGCTCGCCTGGTTCGTCAAGGCTTTCCCGCGTGGTCCCGACGCCGCGGAAAGCTTCCGCGTCTACAACCGCGAGGCAGCCAGGCTCGAACCCGGCGCTAATCATCTCGTGGCGCTCGACTGGTGGAACGGCAACCGCGTGCCGCTCGCCGATTCAGGCCTCAGCGGCCTGCTCCTCGGCCTCACGACCGAAACGACGGGCGCCGGCATTTACCGTGCGCTGATCGAGTCGCTTTGCTTCGGCGCCCGCAGCGTGGTCGACCTCTTCGAGGCCGGTGACTTCGCCATCAACCGCGTTATCCTGACCAGTGGGCTGGCCCAGAACAATCCGTTTCTGGTGCAGATTATGGCCGACGTGCTGGGGCGTGTCGTGGAGGTTCCAAGCATTGCCCATGCGACGGCCGTAGGCGCGGCTATTCATGGCGCGGTCGCGGCGGAACTGGTCAGCGGCTTCGTCGAGGGCACGACCCGGTTCGGGGCGCGTGCCTTCACGCCCTACCACCCGCGTCGCGAAAGCGCGGGCGCCTACCGGTCTCTCTACAAGAATTATCGCGAGCTCGGCACCAGTCAAACCGTGCGCGACGCCATGCATGATCTGAACAAGGGGCCGGAACAAGAACTGCTCAATATCGTACGCTAAGGTCGAACGGAGCAGGAACGTTATGCGGCACGTCGTAGCCCTGCGGGGAGGCGAAGCGACCTGAAGCCTTCCGGGAGATGTTGCTCGCTGTCCCACGTGTAGATGCCCTCAGGTTGACGTGCTCCCAACTCAGAGGCGAGATATGCTTCAACAGCGTATCTGGGATGTTCCTTCCCGCTCGTTTGAGCTCTGTAACCGCGCGGTCGAGATAGACAGTGTTCCAGTGGACGATCGCGCTGACGACAAGATTGAGGCCCGATGCGCGGAATGCCTGACTTTCGAACGACCGGTCGCGGATTTCGCCCCGCTGATGAAAGAAGGCTACGCGTTTGAGTTTGTGCGCTGCCTCGCCCTTGTTGAGGCCGGCTTGGCAGCGCCGGCGCAATGTCGAGCTCGAATACCATTCGATCATGAAAAGCGATCGCTCGATGCGGCCGAGTTCCCGAAGAGGCTTGGCCAGTTGGCTTTCCTTCGGTGATGCCGAGAGCTTCTTCAAGATCGTTGAGGGCACAACGGCACGGGTGGTGATCCACACGAATACGAACCGACGCCCGACGATGCGAGGAACCTGAAGGAGGCGGATGTCGTCTTCGTCAGTGGCGAAGGGCTGGAAGGCTGGATGGATCGCCTGATCAGCGGCTCGGGCTACAGCGGCACCCCTGTTGTTGCTTCCGAAGGTGTCAACACTCGCACCATGGATGAAGATGGCCAAACCATTACCGATCCGCACGTTTGGAATAGCCCGCTCAACGTCGAAATCTGGGTGGGCAACATCGAAAAAGCGCTAGCAGCCGCCGACCCCGAAGACGCCGATCACTTCAAGGCGAACGCGGAAACCTACACCAAGACCCTGAAGGATCTCGATGCCTACGCCCATGGCAAGATCGATGCGATCCCCCAGGACAAGCGCAAGGTTCTCACCAGCCATGACGCGTTCGGGTATTTCGGCCGTGAATACGGTGTCTCCTTCCTTTCGCCGCTCGGCGTGTCGACCGAGGCCGAGGCATCTGCGGCCGACGTCGCCAAGCTGATCGAGCAGATCAAGCAGCAAGGGATCAAGGTCTACTTCTTCGAAGACTCCAACGACCCGCGCCTGGTCCAGCAGATCGCAGTGCCACCGGCGCGCAAGCGGGCGGCGAACTCTATGTCGAAGCTCTTTCGAAAGAAGACGGTCCTGCGCCGACTTATGAGAAGATGTTCCGCTACAACGTTGACCAGCTTGCCGACGCTATGGCCAAGCAAAGCGTCGCTGCGCAGTAGTCGCCGTTGCCAGTGATCGGAGTGGCCCGGATGCCGTCCGCGCTACTCCGGCGTTCGGTCGTGCATCTGGCCGCCTTATCGATCGGTACCATCTACCGACCTGAAGTCATCGGTAAAACACTTTGTCCGTATCTATAGTCTTGGAGATCATCAAGAGCGGCTCGCGCCTGACCGCCGGGATCTCGTTTCACATGGCATTCGTTGTCAAGGCACATCATCCGCTTCTCGCTGGATTCGAATGGTTCCCATTGCGGAATCGTGGGGTTTGATGGGTTGCCGGTGCGCGCGAACGCGGCCCAGGTCGCCATCATCTTCCGGCTCATGTCGGTCTGAATTCGACCATGTCCAACGCAAGCCGCCGCAGCAGAGGTTGTGCCAAAAATGAACGGAAGCTCGCTGGTATGCGGTGAGCCCATCCGGCCCCCCTCGATCGGCGTCCGCCATTCAAAATGATAGGCATAGACAGGCACCCGGGCGGATCTCGATTGCTGCTCCGCTATCTTATAGGTGCACCGTTTGAACATGTAGTCGGAGCAGATGACGAGAAGAAGAAGGCTTGGCGCGGCATCGGGATAGATGCCTCCATAGGTATCGACAATGCGCCCCGCCCGTTGTCGATCAATCTCCAAAAATCGCATGAGGCGGTCTTGAACATCCGATAGTGCGAGCGAAAAATTCCTGCTGTCTCCTCGCATGTAGTAGCTGCACTCCGTCATCGTGCATCCAACCATCAACGGTATGTCGGTTGCGATCGCCGGCGCCACACCATCGAAGGGATGCGAGTCAAAGTACCGGCCGTCGATCGTACCTCGAAATAGTCCTTGGCTGACCTTTGCTGCCTCGAGAATGGCGTCCGTAGGCAAACTTTGAAGCATCTTCGGCTCGAGTTTTGGCTGACCAAGTGCCCCGGCCAGCTTTGCGGTCATCCTTTCAGCCTCCTCGAAGGTAGCGAGTTTTGCCCCACTTCCCGTGCTTTGGATGACAGCCCGGTGGAAAAGCCCCTTCGCTCGACGCATCGCCATAAGTGCCGCAATTTTGGAGCCGCCGCCGGATTCGCCGAACACGGTGACGTTGGCTGGCTCGCCCCCAAAGGACGCCGCGTTGCCACGCACCCACTCCAACGCGGCGACGATGTCCAGCAAGCCAGCATTGCCCGCGTCGGCGAACCGCTCATCATTCGTACCGAGGTGCAAATGACCGAAAACACCCAACCTATGATTGATGGACACCACCACCACATCTTGTTCGCGCGCCAAGACGGTGCCATTAAACCCTGGGGCTGTCCCCGAATAGCTTACCCATCCCCCGCCATGTATCCACATCAGAACCGGTCGCTTGCCCCCCAACGCTGGCGCGAACACGTTGAGGAAAAGACAATCCTCGCTTGGCGTCTCGATCGCGGAATACCAACTGAAGAAGGGATCCGTGTTTTCCGGGCAAGCAAATTGAGGTGCCGAGGCGCCGAAGTGGATAGCATCCCGGACACCTCGCCATTTCATCACTGGCTGTGGAGAAAGAAAACGATTGCCGCCCGACGTTGTGTCGCCGTAACGGATACCGCGAAAAACATGGACGCCTTCCTCGATTCGCCCTCGCAGCCGCCCGTTCGTTGTCTCGACGATGCTCTCCATCTTTAGTCCTAAATTCGCGCCAGCGCCGCATACCGACTTGTGTGACGATCGTCCACGCGATCTTCCCGAAGACCGTTCACGCGGACTACAGTCGCATTGGCCGCGTCAAGGATTCCCAGATAGGTAGCAGGGGAAAGCACCTACCTTCGGCGAGACTCGGAACGCCATGCTGGTCTAAGGACCCGATGCCGAAAAAAACCGGCATCGGGTGCCTATGGTCGGTCAATCGCCGGAGATGTCGAAGTCGAAGTATTTCTTCGTTATCTCATCGTACTTTCCACTCGCGTGAACGGCCTTCAGGGCCGCGTTCAGTTTCTCCTTGAGAGCGACGTCGTCCTTGCGAACACCGCCGCCGTCGCCATAGCCGAACAAGGGCAAGTGCGGCAGCGTGACTTTTATTTCGTAAGCCTGCCCATCAGGCTTTTTCAGAAAATCTTGAATTTGAACGCCGGCAGCCATCATCAGATCGACCCTGCCGGCCTGAAGGTCCGAAATTTCGTCCTCGTTCGTGTCATAAAGCTTCAGATTGACAATCCCCGGGAAGTTTTGCTGCAGATATGTTGCATGTGTCGTCGATCGCAGCGCCGCGATCGTTACTCCTTGGAACGTTTCCGGCTTATTCACGTCAAGTTTGCGCGTATCGGCTTTTGCGCCAATGATAACATTCGGCGAATAGAAATATTTATCGGTGAAATCGATGACCTTCTTGCGTTCATCCGTAATCGACATCGAGCAGGTCACGTCGAATTTCTTGGCTTGTAACGCGGGTATGATGCCGTCCCACGCGATCGACGTGATTTCGCAGTCCGACTTCATTTCAGCACACATGGCGTGAATGAGGTCGATTTCCCATCCCCGCCATTCCCCACTGGCTTCCTGATAGGAAAAAGGTGGATAGGATTCAGCGGACATGCCAAAGCGGATCGTCTCCGCTCTGGCCGACACTGGCGCTCCCATCGCCAAGACCAGGAAGAATGACATAGCGGTTGCGACAATTCTCATGTTTTGTTCCCTTCTTTTATGCGCGGTTGCGTTCTGGATCGATTGCGACTCGTTGGCCAGGTCATCACGGCGCCTGGCGATGCGGAAACTTGTTTGCTTCCTTGGCTCCTTGCCTTCAGGTCGCGTGAAGGAAGGGAATTCTCGTGAAGGACCTTCAGCCCAGTTGAATATGGTCGAACTGGTATTGTTTGATCTTGTCCATTGAAACGTCGATCCCAAGGCCTGGCAGATCAGTCACTGTTACCCGCCCTCCCTTAACTCGGTCGGAAAAATTGGTTACGTCGTCGGCCATGCGTAAGGTCGACATGTAGGCGTGCCCACAGGGCAAAAGGTTGTTGAGTGTGACCGCCAATTGCAGTGACGCAGCCTGACAGATACCCAGTTCGATCATCGAGTTCATGAGAACTTTCTTGCCCGCCGAGGCGACAAGGTTCGCGATCTTTTTGCTGTTGGATAAACCGCCGTTCTTGGAGACTTTGATCGAAAAGATATCGGCGGCCTCTTTTGCGATCACCTCCCGTGCCTGCGAAAGCGTAGACACCGATTCATCGACCGAAATTGGGAGTTCGCTATTTTTTCGCAACTCTCCAAGGCCGTCAATGTCGTCCGAACGGAGCGGCTGCTCCACCAATATGATCGGTAGATCTCCACAACCCCTCACATAGTCCCGTGCCTGTTCGCGGTCCCAGCCTTGATTGGCGTCAACCATTATTCGGACGCCATCTGGCAGCGCTTTGATCACCTCCCGGGTTCGATCGATTTCCGCCGTAATCGGTTGGCTGCCCATCTTCATCATATACGTGCGAAAGCCGTCAGGGTGCCGCGCCCGGATGATCTCGAGGTCATCCGACGCTGAACCGTTTGATGTCGGCCAAAGCACGTCGATGCTTTCACGCATCTGATCGCCGAGGAGTTTCCAGACCGGTACGCTCCGCGCCTTTCCCAATGCATCGAAACAAGCGATGTCCAAAGCCGCCGCAGGTGCGCCGTGATATTCGGTTCCATGGTCCCGTGCTGTAAAATCCGAGACGTTCCAACCAATCATTTCACGCGCGCAACCGATAATCCGCGAATGGGCGCTTTCTTGCGTATAGCCGTCGAAATCGAATTGCGGATTGCCTTCACCCCAACCCCATATGCCGTTCTCAAGCGTCAGCCGAACGATAAACCCCTGGGAATGAGTCATTGTGCCGAGAACCGGCGAGAGATGATAGGAGCGCGCCAGGGGCACGCGGATCTGCCACACGTCAGCAGCAACGATCTTCAGATTATCAGACATTATCGAAACTCATCCTTGCTTATGTCGAACCCGTATATTGCACATGGATAAAGACACTTTTCTTATGACCCCGCTACGGTTATGGAGTATCTGTAGGTATGGCGATCAAAAGCAAATACATCTTTGGCATTGGTCGAAAGTGGAAGGTTAATACCTGCATGTAGTCGAGGAGTTACATTGTATGGGAACCTCGATTCGGAGCCACCCAATTCCAACACAGGAATTTAGAGTGAGACGCTCCAATCCGTTCGCGTGTTGCATAAGTTGTCGTAAGACAATATTGATCATTCCACAAATTGCGATTTTTCATCGATCCATGAAGAAATGGCATGCCATGCGACTTCGAGAGTTGGAATTCCTGTGCAGTTTGGTCAGGCGAGGCTCCATAACCGATGTCGCTAAGGCGATGCACATGACCCAGCCAAATGCCAGCAAGATGCTCAAGCGGCTGGAGGACCATTTTGGGCTTCTGCTTTTTCAGAGGTTGAACGGGCGACTTTATCCGACCGAGGAGGGACGCCTGATGGCTGAACAAGCCGAGGCATCACTGATCGGCCTGCAGCGACTGGAACTGCGCGCCCGAAACCTTCGCGAAATACGTCATGGTTCGCTGACCGTTGGGGCAACGCCACAACTCTCCGGGACATGGCTTCCCAAGGTCATGGCGCAATATATGGCGGCCCACCCGGGCGTAGCGACCTGCATCCAAACCAAGGACTCTCGACAGTTGATCGAACTGGTGTCACAGCGCCAGCTCGACTTCGCCCTCGGAACGCTCGCGATCGTCGACCCGAATGTTGAATACCGAAAGGTGCTCGAGACCGAGCTTTTGGCGGCGCTGCCGTTCGATCATCTCTTGTGCGGAAAGGAAAGACTGAGCCCGGCTGATTTTCGGGGAGTGGATTTTGTCACCTCCAGCATTCTGGACCATACCCGGGAACAGTTTCAGCAGTTTTTGGCCGCCGACAACGTACAGCCGACGGAACGCGCTGAAGCATCGTTGTCCATTTCTCGCCTAAGATTGGTGGAGGGTGGTATCGGAATTACCATTATCGATAGCCAGACCGCCGGCGAACACGATAGTAATTCCGTGGAGTTCAGGTCGTTGGAGCCAGCGCAGTACCTCACCCTGTGGGCTATGAGACCCCGGTTCCAGCCACGATCCAAGTTGGTTGAGGCCTTCGAGAAACTCGTATTCCGGCAGGCCGAAATCGATTATTCCGACGATCCTACCTTTCGGCTTCCGAACGTCACGAGTTCCTTCGACGACGGTATCCTTCCGGGAAGTCCAACTTAGTTCCTGTCAAGCCGGCTGCTTCTCATTGGAGAAGCTGGATCGGACCAGCATGCCAAACACTTTTGCGACTGAGGGTGTGGCGGCCGTCGGAGGGCAGCCCCTGCCAGGCATGTCGAACGAAAGTTGGACTGGGCGCCGTGCCTGCCGAGCAACCTATCGGCTTGGAAACTTTCTCTGGATACATCACCGAAAAGCGCCCTTGGCGGATCATAACTATTGGTAATTAACCGCGCGCTGCAGGGAATTAGGAAGCGCCGAACTGACCTGTTAGCGTCTTTCCTGCGAGCGCCCAACCAAAAAGCGAACTGGACCTGATGGCGAGATTTGTTCCCCAGACGATCGCCAAAGTACAACGGGATTTCGCCGATGGCCTATCTCCTGTGGCGTTAGTTGAGGCGTGTCTGGGTCGAATTCAGAATAGCAACGACGCATACAGAGCCATGATTTTTGTCGGCCACCAAGAGGCGCTCGATGATGCGCGACAGGTCGAGGCCGAGTTCCACTGCGGAAAGCGACGAGGCCCGTTGCATGGAATACCGCTAGCGGTCAAGGATGTCATTGACGTGCGCGGATGGCCTACGACAGCGGGGTCGAGACTTTTCCAAGATCACGTCGCGAAGGTGGATGCGGCATGCGTTGCAAACCTTCGCGCGGCCGGTGCGATAATCATTGGGAAAACAAATCTTCATGAACTGACAGCGGGCGGTCATGACAATCCATGGTTCGGAAAAGTCGTAAATCCGCTGGATCCTTCCAGGGGCACGGGAGGGACAAGCAGTGGATCGGCGGCTGCGGTATCGGCCGGATATTGTGTCGCCGCCATCGGGACTGACACCGGAGGGTCCAACCGGTCGACGGCCGCCGCGACGGGACTGGTCGGCCTTAAGCCAACCAACGGCGTGATCGATCGTGCCGGTGTCCGACCGACGGCTCCCACCCTTGATACGATTGGACCAATAGCCGCCAGCGTCGAAGACGTTCGCCTGATCCACTTTGCGATGCTGGGAGCCGCGGCACCGGCGCAGCATGGGCTCGAGCTTTCCGGCCTTCTGATCGGGCTGTGCCCGGACCTGCATTCCGAAGAGGTCGATCCGGCCGTTGTATGTGCTCATGATACCTGGCTGGGTTCGTTGAGCAGGGCAGGCGCGTCAATCCGAACTCTTGGATTTCCGCTTGCGAACCAAGTCAAGGAAGCCGGCCGCACTATCCTCGCGTACGAGTTTGCGTCGCAATACAGCCAACTTATCGAGAAGCACCCGGAATGCGTTGGGAAGGCTGTCCTCGACTTCGTCTCGGAGGGCTTATCGATAGACGAAAAGACCTATCGCAATGCCCTTGCTTTCCGCACCCACGCGCGGGACGACTTCCTGAAGTTGATCTCTACGGTCGATGTTCTCGCCACGCCGGTCGCTCCCGGGCTCGCGCCACGCCTTTCGGATGAAAGGACAAAGGTCGGATCGAACTTTGTCCCATATGGCTTGGCCGGCGGCAGCTTTCGGCGTTGGGCGAATTTTTTCGGCGTTCCTGCCCTGGCGATTCCGCTGCCCGCTAAACACGCGCTCCCTGCGTCCGTCCAGATATCAACTCTCCCCAAAATGGAGCCCAAGTTGTTTTCAATCTGCGGCATTTTCCAGCAATTGGAGCCCGGTTGGGGCGGCGTTTCATAACTTCCACAGCAACAAAAAAGGGGAATAAGCATGAAAAGGATTGCAGTTGTCTTGTCTGTGATAGCGGCCACTTTCGGGCTCGCCAAGTCATCCTCGGCCGCCGACGACGTGATACGCTTTGGCGTTGCCGCCGAGCCCTACGCACCATTCTCGGTCAAGGACGCAAGCGGCAAATGGCAGGGCTGGGAAATCGATCTCATGGACGCCGTTTGCAAGCAGATGAAAGCGAAGTGCGAGGTTGTCGATGTCGCCTGGGACGGGATCATTCCAGCTTTGCAGGGCAAGAAATTCGACGTGATCTGGAGTTCGATGTCGATCACGGACGAGCGCAAGAAGATCATCGACTTCACTGACAAGTATTACTACTCGCCCAACGTTCTGGTGGGCGCCAAGGCTGATGCACGAACATTCGACGTTTCCAAGCCTGAGACGTTCAAGGGACTTGTGGTCGCTGCACAAAGCGCAAGCCTGCAAGCAACGTACCTACAGCAAAAGTTCGCCGGCGTTGTTGACCTGAAGATCTATCCGACGCTCGACGATGAAGTGGCCGACCTGCAGGCAGGGCGTGTCGATATGATGGCAGCGGCCGGCATCCAGATTCAGGACTTCCTGAAGAGGCCGGAAGGTCAGGCCTATGAGGTTAAGGTCACTCTTCCTCATGAGAAGATGTTTGGCGACGGAGACGGCGGCGGTGTCCGAAAGGAAGACACCGCGCTCCGGGACCGCCTTAACGCTGCCCTCAAGGCGGTACATGCGAGCGGTGAATACGATGCGATAACAAAGCGCTACTTCGATTTCGATATTTACGGCGACTGATGATCGGATCCAGGCTTGGTGCCGGCGGTGTCGTGTCATCGTCGGCACCTTCCTTGTTGAACTGGAAAATGCTGCATGGATTCGACATCGTCTTGGCTGACCCTGCTCAGCTTCGGAGACCAGGGCTGGAGCGACGAACTTCTCAAGGGCGCTTGTTTCAGTCTTGGTATTTCAATCAGTGCGTATCTGATCGGGCTGGCCTTGGGCCTGATGGGCGCCGTGGCTAAGATATCGAAAAACGTTTTCGCCACCTCGATCGCCAGCGCCTACACGACGATAATTCGTTCCATTCCAGACATCCTCATTATTTTTCTCGTATACTATACCTCTACGGACGCGGTTCGGTCGCTGGCAAGTCTAATCGGACTTTCAGCTGAATTTCAACTTAACGGATTTGTGGCCGCCGCCCTTTCATTAGGAATTGTCCAAGGTGGCTACAGTACCGAGGTCTTGCGAGGCGCCATTGTCTCGGTGGCGCGCGGACAGTCCGAGGCTGCCCATGCAGTCGGTTTGACACGCCGCCAAACTTTCTTCCTGGTCATCCTGCCGCAGATGTTTCCTCTGGCTTTACCGGGTCTGGGCAATTTATGGCTAGTGGTACTCAAGGAAAGCTCGCTTGTGAGTCTTATTGGGTTTACAGAGCTCGTGCTCGTAGGGAAGATGGCTGCCGGCGCGACGCGGCACTATCTACTCTTCTACTCTGCGGTGGGCGCTATTTTCCTGATTTTATCAGGTATTTCAACAGCAATATTGCATTCGATTGAAGTTAAGGCTTTCCACGCGTGGAGGCGAAATTAGCATGGGCGATTTTTGGTTATATCTGACTGATCAAATTTTAGCCGGTCTAAACACAACGATCGTCCTATTTATCGCATGTGCAATAACTGGGAATCTACTTGCTCTTCCGGTGGCCTTTGCAAGACTGTCTGGCAGGCGATGGCTGAGATATCCTGCGATTGGGTTTGTCCTTGCGTTCCGGGGAACCCCGCTCCTCGTTCAGCTTTATCTTGTCTATTTCGGTGTCGGCCAAATCCTGGCCGGTGTCCCTTCGATACGATATAGCCCGCTTTGGCCGTTTTTCCGGAACGCATATTGCTATGCCTTTTTCACGCTCTCTCTCAACACGGCCGCATATTGCGGCGAGATATGGCGAGGGGCGATATTGGGAGTTCCAAATGGCCAGAGAGAGGCGGGCAGATCGCTTGGCCTTTCAAAAACACGCATTATGCTGTCGGTTTTGCTGCCACAGGCGTTCCGGATCGCGCTACCTTCCATCGGCGGTCAAAACATCTTGCTTTTGAAAGGCACTGCCCTTGCGGCGACGATAACGGTCTTCGAATTGATGGCCGCAGCGAACCTCGTCCGCGCGCAGACATTTCGGGTTTATGAGCCGCTTCTTGCGGCTGCTCTGGCGTATTTTCTGCTCGCCGTTGTCATCACATCCGGTTTCAGGCTTGTGGAAAAGCGGATCACTTCACGTTATTGATCGGGACTGTAGTGATTGTTCGCTCGCGCCTAGAGGTTCCATTGGTCTCAAAGGATGTTGATTTCACGCCTCGCGAAATCGAGGTATTCGCCGCCGTGATGTCGCATGGAACCACGACAAAGGCGGCAGACGCCCTCAACATCACGCAGCCGGCGGTAAGCAAGATATTGCTTCAGTTAACCAGCAAGGCAGGATTTCCGCTTTTTCGAAACCATCGGCAGAGATTGATCCCGACGCCGGAAGCGCACATGCTGTACGCGGAGGTCCGGCGCGTCTTTGAGACCGTGAGGGGCATATCGAGGGCGGCGAGAGAGATCCGGGACTTGAGAAGCGGGCGACTCAATGTCTCGGCGCTTCCTGCATTCGGCCTTACCTTGCTGCCCTCCATAATCGCGAGCTTCACGAAGGAATATCCGGAAGTTGCGGTCACACTCGACATAAGAAGCTCGTCGACCATCATACAGCGTGCAAGCCGCAACCAGCTTGATATCGGCGTCGCGTCGGAAGTCAATGATGAAACGCCCTCCGAAGCATCGTCCGTCGTCCGCCGCGCGCTCATCGCCACACCTCCCGTCTGCATCATGCCCAAAGGTCATCCGCTCGGCAGGCTTTCAGTGATCCAGGCCGATGATCTCGATGGCCTGAATTTCATATCGCTGGGCGTCGGAGATCCCATGCGCCGGCAGCTGGATGCTTTATGCGAGGAGAGGGGTGTAAATCGGTCCCTCAAAGTCGAGGCGGCCCTCTCGGATACCTGTGTGAACCTCGTCGCAAACGGCGTGGGCGTGGCCGTGGTCGACAGGTTGTCCGCCTGGATGGGAAAAGACCTTCCCATTGAAATCCGTGACTTTCAACCACACCTCGATATCAATCTGAGCGTCTACAGGCCGTGGGGCATCATCGCATCGTCGGTGGCCGACACATTTGTCGAACATCTCATTCAGAGGACCAGGGAGTTCATGAATGTCGTCGATCGCGACATAAGCGCGTTCGGCGAGCTTTAAACCTGGCGATATGACTATCGGCCGTCTGGTGTCGGGTCCGACATCAAGGTTTCGACGAGATCAAAGAGCCGCACGATATCTTTCTCGTCGTTGTAGACATGCGGCGTGACCCTCATCTTCGTGCCTCGCACCGTCACGAAGGCCTTGTTGGCGCGCAGCCGCTTGGCGAGGTCGGGGCGGTGTCTGTCGCCAAGTTCCACGACGGAAATGTGACCGGCGCGCAGGTCCTCCCTGGGCCCGCTAAAACCGCGTCGCTCCGCCTCCTTCCAGACGAGACGGTTCAGATGCACTAGCCGTTCATATACGGCGGTGGTCCCCCAGCTCTTGAGTAGTGCCAGCGAATTGATTGCGATCGGCAGGACCGCGAAATCGGAGCGCTCTCCCATATCGAAGCGACGCGCACCCGGCAGATAGTCGGGCATCGTCTCCAGATAAAAGTCCGGCCTCTCGCCGCCGATGCGGTTCCAGGAATGGAACTCGATCGGCCGCCCTTTCTCCTGCCAGGCCTTGTCGGCGTAGAGAAAGGCAAGGCGGTAAGGTCCGAGAAGGAATTTGTAGGTGGCGAAACTCAGGAAGTCCGGACGAACGCGCGATACATCGAACGGAACCGCACCCACCCATTGCGTCCCGTCCATCACAAGGCTGGCGCCGGCGGCGTGCGTTGCTTCCGATACAGCTTCGATGTCGACACCTGTCCCTTCGAACCAATGCACGATCGTCCCGGCGACGACGGAAACGGGAACTCCGGATTCCCGGATCGCCGCCACGATCCGCGGACCCCATTGCTCGTCCGGCTGCCGTTTGACCGTCACCACGCGGGCGCCCCTCCGTTTGGCCAGTTCATACCAGGCATAGCGGTGGGAGGTATGCTCGTTGTCCATCATGAGGATGGCCGAGCCGGCCGGGACCGTCACGTTGGCGGCGGCGACGGCAATGCCGTAGCTGGTCGCCGGAACGACCGCTATGTCGTCAGGCCTCGCCCCGATGAAGGAGGCGGCAAGTTCTCTCGCTTTCTCGACTTCGTCATAATAGGAATCGATGGTCATATCCCATGGCGCGGCCTTCACCCGGACGCCGCTATCCCCGGCTTCCACGGCGCTCCGCGGTATCGGCGTCATATAGGCAGCGTCCAGGTAGATGACGTCTTCGGGAATAGAAAACAGATGCCGCTGGCAGGGAAGCATTGGAGGAGCCCTTACAAGGAGACTTCGACGCCTAGACCGAGGTCTTTCGCCTTTTGATAGATGAAGTTTGCAAGCTCGATATCCTGTGCAGGTACGCCAAGCGACCGGTACAGGGTTATTTCTGACGCATCTCGGCGACCGGGAACCTTGCCGTTGAGCACGGCACCGATCTCTCCTACGATTTGCGATCGATCGATAATGCCTTCCTTGAGCGGTTCGATCAGATCCGACGCAGAGGTCATCGCCATCGGCATGTAATCCACCCAGATCTTCGAGCGGATCACACATTCCATGTCCAGTTCCTGAAGCGCGGCGACGCTTGCCCCTACTGCATTTACGTGCGCGCCGGGCGTTAGCCACTTGCCCTCAAGGACGGGGAATCTTGCCGAGGTGACGGTGCATACTATGTCGGCTCCCTCGACAGCGCCTTTGGCCGTCGGGAACGATACCGTTGGAAATCCCTTCCTGCTCTGGGCGTCGGCGAACATCGACGCCTTTTGCGGATTCCGTCCCCAAACGCGAACGCGGGAGATCGGGCGAACCAGGGCAATCGCTTCTATGTGGCGTTCGGCTTGCTCGCCATAGCCGATGACAGCCAGTTCGCAAGCCTCGGGGCGCGAAAGCGTTCTCGTCGCGACCGCCGTCGCGGCCGGTGTCCGCAGGCCCGTAATCGCATGCCCGTTGATCAACGCAACCGGGCGCCCGTTCTCTTTCTCGAAGAGCAGTACGCCACCCTGGTGGGACGGCATGCCATATTCGAAGTTTTGTGGATATACCGAAAGGACTTTGGCGCCGAAATATGCCCTGTCGGAAAGAGACGCATACATGAGGGAAAGGCAGGAGCCCGCCGCCCCCGGCAGTTCCAGCGTACGCCTGATGTCCTGATCGGCCATGCCGCCGGATGTCTTCTTCAGCGCGGCCTCGGCCAGTTCGATAGCCTCCCCGGAGGTGACCAGTGCCTCGACCGTCGCTCCGTCGATAACGAGCAATTCAGCCGCCGGACTTCCTGTTCGAGGAGAAGGCCGAGACATTTTAACCTCTAACAAACTCAGGATGCCGCGAGCGATATCATCTGGAGAGCGGTCAGGGCCGAAAAACTTGATAACCACCAGCAATGACCTTTTTCACTTTTCTTATAGGCCTTGCTGAATTGGGTTTTGCGCCCCAGCAGGGGCCTTCATAACTATTGATTATAATCCGCCATGGTGGAGTTGTTTGACCGCGCCGCCCCCCTTCTCCAAAAGAGCGACAGGTCACCGCCTCGGCGACCGCTTCCTCCTCAAAGCAACCCTACTTGTCAAAATAATTGCCGGAGAAAAATATGCGTGTCGTTGTGGTCGGAGCGGGGATCATAGGAAGTTCCGTCGCATATGAGGCGGCCAGGGCCGGTGCGCAAGTGACGGTGCTTGAGGCCAATAAGATTGCCGGAGGGGCTTCCGCGGCCAGTTTCGCCTGGACCAACGCAACCGGGAAAAGACCCCAGAGCTATTTTGCCTTGAACGTTGCCGGCATGCGGGCGCACCTGGATCTCAGCCGCGAGTTCGGCAATTCTCCTTGGTTCAAGCAGACCGGCAGCCTGGAATGGCACTCCGAGGAGCGGGACTGGCCCGCACAGCAGGAAAATGCGGCCCAAATGCAGGACTGGGGCTACGGGGTCGAATGGATCAGCAAAAAAAGGCTGGCTGAACTCGAACCTGAAATCGACCTTTCCGCCATCGGCGACTCCCCCATCGTTTACTATCCGGAAGAGGGTTGGGTCGATCCCGTACTTTACTCGGCCTGGCTTCTGAGGGTCGCCAAAGAACGATGGAATGCCTCCGTGCACCCGTTTACAGGCGCTACGGCCATCGATGTCCGGGGCGGCGCGGCAAAGGCCGTGCGCACTGCGGATGGCAGCGTCTACGAGGCGGACGCGATCGTCAATTGCACCGGAAGTTGGGCCAGCCGCGGTCTTGAAGGCGTCCCTGCAATCCCGATGTCATCGAACATCGGCGTGCTTGGCTTCACCTTCCCCGTGGCCTCGACGCTGCAACGCCAGTTCCATATGGACGATCTCGATGTGCGGCCGGATGGCGCCGGACGCCTGATGATCCACAAGATCTCGGTGGATTCCCTCGTGTCAGAAGAGAAGGCGCTCAGTCCCAAGGGCGAGGAAGCCGGCCTCTTGTTGGCTGCAGTCCGAAAAGTTCTTCCGTCGGTGCAGACGCACGATCTTGAATCCGTTCGAACGACGACGCGCCCCATTCCGGGCGATGGACTGACCTGCAGCGGCTGGCTTCCCGGCGTCAAAGGTTACTACGTGGCGGTCACCCACAGTGGAGCGACGATTGCTCCCTATCTCGGGAAAGCCGTGGCCGACGAAGTCGTGCGGGGATGCGTGCAAGAGAGCCTGCGGGACTTCCGTCCAAACCGATTTTTCGCCGGCTAGACCAACTGAGGGGCAGAGGCCGTGAGTATGCAGAGGATTGGAAAAACCGAACGTTTAAGCCGCGTCGTTATAAACGAGAAGGTAGCGTACTTTTCCGGAATGACGGCGGACGACCGACAGCAGGACACGCTCGGCCAGACCGTGCAAATCCTTGCAAAGGCCGACACATACCTGGAAGCTGTCGGGTCCAATCGATCCTCAATCATCAGCGCGACAATCTGGCTCCGCGATATCGCCGACTTCGATCAGATGAATATCGCCTGGGTTGACTGGATCGACAAGGACGAACCACCCGCGCGCGCAACCGTGCAGGCCATCCTGGGCCTACCCGATATCCGGGTCGAGATTCAATTCACCGTAGCAATTCCGGGATAACCGTCATGGCCGGAGAGACGCTCGCCTCAGGCAGCCGCATCTTGCAGGTGCGAGACCGCACCTGCAATCTCCGCTCCTCAGACACAGCCGTTGCACAACCGATGAGTATTGGTTCGCGTTGGCCTGTATGCAGCGCGCCGACAGCCATGTTCCCTTTGGGGACGCCAGCGCAGACAACGCGCAAACAGGAGATCGAGGGACTGGAACATGGCTGACGCTCCAACAAAACGGCTCATCGCCGATACAAAAGTCGCCGTCAAATTGATCAACATGGACAAGTGGTACGGTGACTTCCACGCGCTGCGTGCGATCAACCTCCTGGTCATGCGCGGCGAGCGCATCGTCATCTGCGGCCCCTCGGGCTCGGGCAAGTCGACGATGATCCGCTGCATCAACCGCCTCGAGGAGCACCAGGCTGGCAAAATCGTTATCGACGGCATTGAACTCACCAACGACTTGAAGAAAATCGACGAGGTGCGCCGCGAGATCGGCATGGTGTTCCAGCACTTCAATCTCTTTCCGCACCTAACCATCCTTCAGAACTGCACACTGGCGCCGATCTGGGTACGCAAACTGCCGAAGAAGCAGGCGAAAGAAATCGCCATGCATTATCTGACGCGCGTCAAGATTCCGGAACAGGCCGACAAATATCCCGGCCAACTTTCCGGCGGCCAGCAGCAGCGCGTAGCGATCGCGCGGGCGCTGTGCATGAAGCCGAAGGTCATGCTTTTCGACGAGCCGACCTCGGCGCTTGACCCGGAAATGGTCAAGGAAGTTCTCGACACCATGGTCGCCCTCGCAGAGGAAGGCATGACAATGCTCTGCGTCACCCATGAAATGGGCTTCGCCCGGCAGGTCGCCAATCGCGTCATCTTCATGGATCAGGGCCAGATCGTCGAACAGAACTCGCCTGCCGAGTTCTTCGCGCATCCGCAGCACCAGCGCACCAAGCTCTTCCTCAGGCAGATCCTGCACTGAATAGCGACAGAAAGCGTTGAGTAAGGGCGGCTGCGTCGGGGAGAGCTTACCTCCGAGATATAGCCCCAACTCATAACTTTCCGCGATAAACTTCCATCGCCTTGATATTTGCCGGTGGTTCCGAATTTTTCGATAGTGCTTCTCGAAGCTAGAAGCCGGGCGAGCGCCCGTAATAAGAAGGCGGGATTTGGGACAAGCAGGACAAGTCGACATCTAGGCGGGAGCAAGGCCGAATTCTTCGCGGGCTCATTCCATACGCCATTGAACTCCACGGCGCTGAAACGCCTCACAAAAGCAGGCCAGGAGGTCGTTGCTTCCATGGCGGCCAATGCCAACCCAGGAGGGTGATCTTTGTTCGGCAAGGTGAATGTGCCCGACCACCGCAGAACCATAAGTATCGAAATCGACGGCCGCCAGGTTTTCTGCAAGGAAGGCGACACGGTGGCAGCGGCCGTCATCCTGCACGGACCGCCGCCTTATCGCCGCAGCAGCCTGTCGGGATCGGAGCGGGCTCCGTTCTGCATGATGGGCGTATGCTTCGAGTGCCTAGTCGAAATCGATGGGGTGCCAAATCAGCAGGGGTGCCTTCGAAAGGTCGAACAGGACATGTGCATCAAGAGGCAGTTGGGCATGAAAAGGGCGTCGGCCGGAGGGATTTCGCAGGCATGACCCACGCTGTCGATATCTTAATCGTGGGCGCAGGTCCTGCCGGATTGGCGGCTGCGGTGATGGTGGCGGAACACGGACTCTCGGCGGCCCTGATCGATGAGCGCCCCAGTGCCGGCGGGCAGATATACCGAGGACTGGAAGACGGCCCCTTCCGGCATAGTGCGGCTCTTGGCCGGGATTATTCCAGCGGATCGAAGGCCATTGCACGGTTCAGGACAACCGACGTTGTCACGCTTTTTGGCGCAAGCCTCTGGCGCGTGGATATGACAGAAACCGGCGGCGTGGCGAGTTACAGCAAGGATCGCATTTCCCGGCGCCTGGCCTTCAAAAAGCTCATCCTGGCCACGGGAGCGATCGAGCGCCCCGTCGCCTTCGAGGGCTGGACGCTTCCCGGCGTGATGAGCGTCGGCGCGGCCCAGCTTCTCTTGAAGTCATCGGCTATCGCGCCGTCCGATCGCCTGGTGCTCGCCGGAAACGGACCATTGGTGCTGCTGTTTGCGACGCAGTTGCTCGGTCTCGGGATCGAGATCTCCGCCATTCTCGATACCGCGCCGAAAGCAAGTGCCATTGGTGCCGCGTTCAGAAATATCAGCGCGCTCGTGCGCCATCGCGACAAGGTCCGCAAAGGCGTGCGAATGCTGCGGGACATCCGTGCTGCCGGGGTCCCAGTTCACCGAAACGTTTCCAGCCTTCTCGCGCGCGGAAGCGACCGCCTTGTTTCTATCGCCTTCGAATCGGATGGCCGGCAACGGGAAGCCGAGGTCGACACCTTGTTCGTTCACGAAGGAATCCTTCCCAACACGCAGCTTTCCCGCGCGCTGGGGTGCAGGCATGTTTGGGACGAAAGCCAGCAATGCCTGCGGCCTGAAATCGACAGGTTTGGAGAAAGTAGCGTTTCCGGCGTATTCATCGTCGGGGACGGCGCCGCAATCAATGGAGCGGTCGCAGCACCTGCGTCGGCCGAAATAGCGGTCGGCCGGATCCTGGAGCAGATGGGGTATGTTCGCGCAGCCTCCCGTGCCGCTGTCCGGAAGGCTGCGGCGACCTTGGCGAGCGAACGCGCATTTCGACCCTTCCTTGACGAGCTCTACCCCCCGCGCATTTCGGCCGCACCCGTTTCCGATGCCACCATCGTCTGTCGTTGCGAGGAGGTGAGTGCAGGCACGATACGGTCTGCCATTCGGGACGGCGCCATGGGGCCGGCCCAGGCCAAGGCCTTCACGCGCTGCGGGATGGGATTCTGCCAGGGGCGGCTTTGCGGCCCGGTCGTGTCCCTACTGATTGCAAATGAGACGAACCGAACCATCTCGGACGTCGGCACCTACAATGTGCGCTTTCCACTGAAGCCCATAACCGTGTCGGAAATGGCCCGATGTGGCGACGACGACAACCAGGATGCGAGACATCATGCAGCTTGAGACGGAGGTAGCCGTGATTGGCGGCGGCCTCGTTGGAATTTCGCTCGGCTACGGTCTCGCACTTCGAAACGTCGACAGTGTGGTCCTGGACGAGGGCGACGGCGCGATTCGGGCCAGTCGAGGCAATTTCGGCCTGGTCTGGGTACAGGGCAAGGGTCTCGGCCTTCCCGCCTACACCGGCTGGGCGCTGCGCGCTGTCGAGCCATGGGCTCAATTTTCCCGCCAGCTCGTGCTCGAGACCGGGATCGATGTGGGGCTGACACAGAATGGCGGTCTCTATCTCTGCAGGACCCCTGAGGCAATGGTCCTGCGTTCAGAGCAAATGGCGGCGGTGAAGTCGCGTTTCGATGGGACGATCGACTATGAAATGCTGGATAACGGCGCGATCAGAAAGCTGGTGCCGGAAATCGGCCCGGACGTCGCCGGAGCAAGCTATTCACGATATGACGGCCAGGCCAATCCTCTCCGGCTGCTCCATGCGTTGCATCGAGGCTATCAACGGCGCCGGGGCCGCTATATTCCGGACAGCGGCGTTCTCGACATAGGGCACAACGGGAACAAGTTCGTGCTCAAGACGGCCAAGGGCCAGGTGGTCGCAAGCCGGATCGCACTTGCTTCAGGCCTCGGTAATGCTGCGCTGGGCGACATGCTTGGGGTAACAATTCCCGTGAAGCCCGTACGCGGCCAGATACTGGTGACGGAGCGTTTGCCTCCGCTGTTCAATCTGGCAATCGAGCAGGTAAGGCAGACGGAAGACGGCACGCTGATGATCGGCGGGAGCTGGGAGGAGGTCGGCTTCGATCTGAGCACGACATTCGACGTCACGCACCGTATCGCAGGAGATGCGCTGCGTTTCTTTCCGTTTCTAAAAGACGTTCGCATCGTGCGCAGCTGGGCCGCGCTCCGAATCATAACGCCTGATGCCGCGCCAATCTATGAAGAGGTGGCGCCTGGAGCGTTTCTGGTCACGTGTCACAGTGGTGTGTCCCTTGCGGCGATCCATGCTTTTGAGACCGCCGCATGGATCGCCGAAGGAGTCATTCCCCTCGAAATGCGGGCCTTCAGCCTCAAGCGCTTCAGCATGTCACCGGGATGCTGATTTCCATCCATAACCAACTGAGTGGGATTGGCTCTTTTTCCATCGAGAAGTAACCCATCGTCGTGTATGCGGTGGCGGGGGGACAACCACCTTCGCAGGTCAGGTACCGGAGTTCGATCTACCTCAGAAGGCGGAAACTCGGCACGTCTACACGAGGCCATCAAGAATTACGACGAGGACGCGACGGACTACCTCGACCTTTCACGTCACGCCAACTCTACATGAGCAGGGGACCGCCAGATCGACTTCCGCTTGGCTCAATTAAGGCCGCAGCTTAGCCACGCGGTAGTGACAACGCCTGGCCCTTGATGGAGCCCCCACTAGCCCGCTGCCTCACCACCAGATTGGACCGCGACGGCTTCCTCGAAGACGGCGGTCTCCGCTATTTGCGCGGAGACGTTGGAGGCGATGAATATGGAATCGTGCTCTACCGTGATGAGAACCCCGCCGTTCTGGTTGTTCTGCTTTGCCTCTGGGTTTCTGGTGATGAAACCCAAGAGGGGGGTCGCGACAAGAGCTGTTCAGAATCTTGCGTTAACGTCGAACAAAACACGAACTCCGACAGTTCGCTGTGGATACGCAGTCTCCCTTCTATGCCGCAAGGCCGCATTGGGGAGAGGCTTGGCCTTTGCCATTTTGGCGTGGAGTGGAAAAGTGGCCCGGCGAGCGCTTCTCAAGAAATACGAGCGAGCGAAGTTGCTCGACATTCCGGTAGATGAAGACAGTCTGGTTCGTCACTATACGCTTTCTCCGGCCGATCTGCTGGAAATCCAAATGCGCCGGCGAGAACACAATCAACTCGGTTTTGCGATCCAGCTCTGCTTGATGCGCTATCCGGGCCGGCCGCTGTTGGCCAACGAGATTCCGCCGAAGGCCATGCTTGATTATGTCGCCGCGCAGGTCGGCGTTAGTTCGGTCGCATTTCGGTTGTATGCGCGTCGAGAAGAAACCCGCAGCAATCTATTTCGCATCTTCAGGGCTATCTGCAAAAGCGAAACGCAACCGCCGAGGACCGGCGCGCCGCCTTGCTCTCTGCAATCGAGACAGCGTCAACCACAGATGCCGGTGTTTCGATAGCAGGCGCTATTGTAGCGGAGTTTCGCAATCGGAATTCGCTGCTCCTGGTGGGCAACATCATCGAACGGATGGGCTTGGCGGCACGCGCCGTTGCTCGGCGCCGAGCAGAAACGGCTCTGCTCGAAGCAATCCCGCTCGACAGGCTTCAAACATTGGACGGGTTGTTGGAGGTTGACAAGGAAATCAGACAAACCCGCTTTAGCTGGCTGCGATCTGCACCGGAGGCGCCAGGCGGTTCCAACCTGATCGGCTTAACCGAACGGATCACCTTTCTGCGTGCATTGAAGATCGATCCCACACTGCAGCAACGCATCTCTTCAGGACGTTGGGACCAGATGATCCGTGAGGGCAATGCCACGCCAGCCTGGCTGGCCAACGACTTCAACGCGAGTCGCCGGCGCGCCTTGATCGTCGCGCAGGTCATTAAGCTCGGGCAGAAGCTTACCGATGATGCCGTGACCATGTTCATCAAACTGATGGGTCGGCTGTTTTCGCAAGCCAACAATCGTAAAAAGCAGCGGCATATGGACTATCGGCACGACGCTGCGAAGGCACTGCGCATGTTCCTTGACACAATCACAGCCCTGCAATCAGCGAGCGACTATGGCCGGAATGCATTGGAGGTTCTTGATCAGGAGGTTGGTTGGCATCGACTGCTGCGGATAAAGCCAGACCTCGAGTCCATGGTCGAGGTTAACGAGGCATCACCCTTGACGGTGGCGGTCGAGCAATATGCGGCCGTGACCAAGTACGTCGGCGACTTTCTCCGGACGTTCACATTCCGGTCGGCACGTCGACACGATCCGCTTCTCGCGGCAGTGGATCTGTTGAGACGTCTCTATGTCGAGAAGCGTCGAACGCTTCCCGAGCGCGTGCCGATAACTCATCTCAGCCAGGCAGATCGTAAGCTCATCTTCGGGCAGGATAGACCGGATCGCCGCCTCTATGAGGTTGCGACTCTGGCAGCATTGCGCGACAGGCTTCGATCCGCCGATATTTGGGTGGACGGCAGTCGATCCTTCCGACCGATCGACGAATACCGGATGCCGCGCTCAACGTTCACAACCATGAAGGAGCAGGATCGGCTCGGCCTCGGCGTCCAGGATGATGCCGCCGCGTGGCTTGCCGAAGCGCGGCAAATGCTCGATTTCAACCTGAAGCGGCTGGCACACAGGGCTCGATCCGGAAAGCTCGAAGGAGTTCGGCTTGAAGCCGGCACTTTGATCGTCACGCCGAATGCGGGTGAGGTGCCCGCTGCGGCTGAAGAACTGAATGCCGACATCAGCGAGCTGTATCCGTTGGTCGAAGTGCCCGACCTCCTACGAGAAGTGCACGAGTGGACCGGCTTCGCCGATCACTTCACGCATGTTCGCACCGGTGACAGCCCACGGAATATCTCAGCTATGCTGGCTGGCGTACTGGCCGATGCAACCAACCTGGGGCCGAAGCGGATGGCCGGCGCCTCGAAGGGCATCACAGCTCACCAGATTAGCTGGATGCGTATGTTCCATGCACGATCAGAGACCTATCGTGCTGCGCAAGCATGCATCACCGACGCACACTCCCAGCACCCGCATTCCCGGCTCTGGGGCGACGGAACGACATCGTCCTCCGATGGCCAGTTCTTTCGTGCGAGTGACAGGGCGGCAAAACGCGGCGACATCAATCTCCACTACGGCAGCGAACCTGGCTCGAAATTCTACAGCCATCTGTCTGATCAGTACGGCTACTTCAGTATCTTGCCGATCAGCCCCACGGAGAGCGAAGCTGCCTATGTGCTCGACGGGCTATTCGATCAGGACACGGCGCTCGACATCCAGGAACACTTTACCGACACCGGCGGCGCCAGCGATCACGTCTTCGGAATGTTCGCCCTGATAGGAAAGCGCTTTGCGCCGCGGCTGCGCAATCTCAAAGACCGGAAGTTCCACACAGTCGAGAAAGGCGACGCCTATCCAGCCCTGGAAAACCATATCGGGGCGCCGATCAACACGACCCTGATCATCGACCACTGGGACGATCTTCTGCACCTCGCAGCGTCGATCACCACAAGATCCGTCGTACCGTCGACGATCCTGAAGAAGGTCTCCGCATCTCCGAGGGAGAGTCAGCTTGCGCGAGCCCTTCGCGAACTTGGTCGCATTGAGCGATCCCTCTTCATGATCGAGTGGTACTCCAGCCCGACGCTGCGAAAGCGTTGCCAGGCCGGCCTCAACAAGGGTGAAGCGGCGCACAAGCTCAAGCGAGCGGTATTCTTCCATGAGCGCGGTGAAATCCGCGATCGGTCGTTTGAGAGCCAAGCCTTCCGCGCATCAGGCCTGAACCTCGTCGTCAGCGCGATCGTTCATTGGAATACAGTTTACATCGAGCGTGCTGTCGCCCACCTGCCGAACATCAGATGTCGGAAGGATTCCGGCCGCTCAGACTCCCGACAGCAATCCCCCCATGTGGCATAGGGTTCATGGTCCGTTCGGCTTAGCGCAAGATTCTGAACAGCTCTTGTCGTGGCCCCTTCTGGACAGCGACAGATGATTCTGAACGGCACATACTTGAAGACGCTGACCTAGGGATGACCCCAAGTTGAGATTATCGCCAAGTAGCTTGGCTAACGATCCACAGGTTGAACAGAATTCCCAAAAGGAAGACAGAGATCAGAAACAACCACGATGCTTTCAACCCTAGTTTTTTCTTAAGCGCATTATGGACCATCTGAAATATGCGGAGTGCAATTTTGAAGATTTGGCGGGACACGATCCGCACCCTACGGGTTCAAGCCGGAGATCGCCTGAACGAGCGAATCTTCGCTGGCTTCCGCCGCCTTGAATTCACGCGTAATGCGGCCGTGATACATGGTCACGATACGGTCGGACACGTGCAGGATCTCGGGCATCTCCGACGAGATGACGATCACGGCGTAGCCGCTGCGCGCTAGCTTGCGGATAAGGCCGTGGATTTCCGCTTTCGAGCCGACGTCGATGCCGCGTGTCGGCTCATCGACGATCAGCAGCCGGGGCTTCATCGCCAGCCACTTGCCGATGACGATCTTCTGCTGATTGCCGCCCGACAGGTTCCCCACAATCTGTCGCCAGCCCGGCGAGCGGATGCTCAGCCGCTTCTGGTAGGTATCGTAGATTTCGAGTTCAGCGGCCGAGGACAGGAAGGGCCCCTGCCGCAAGCTGTCGATCTGCGGCAGGGTGATGTTGTCGCGGCAGTTCATGCCGAGGATCAGACCTTGCTCCTTGCGGCTCTCCGGCACCAGCGAAATGCCCTGCCGGATCGCATCCGAGGGGGATCCGAGGCTCACTTCGGTGCCGTCGATCACGATTGCGCCAGCTGTCGGGCGGCGCAAGCCGAACAGCGTCTCGGCCAGTTCGCTTCGGCCCGCGCCGATCAGGCCGGAGAACCCGACGACTTCGCCAGCGCGCACCGTGAAAGAGACATCCTGGAAGAGATCGCCGCAGGACAGGCCACGCGTTTCCAGCACGATCTTCCCGGCAATGGCGGTTTCCTTGTTGCGGGAATAATCCAGCGCCCGTCCGATCATCAGGCGGGTCACCTCCGCCTCGTCCGCGCCGGCGGTGTCGAGCGTGCCGCGATAGGTGCCGTCACGAAGCACGGTGATGCGATCGGATATGCGGAAGATCTCCTCCATGCGGTGAGAGATGTAGACGATGCCGACGCCCGCCGCCTTGAGATCCGCGATGACGTCGAAAAGGACCAGCTTCTCCTGGTCCGTCAGCGACGCGGTCGGCTCGTCGAAGATGACGACCTTGGCATCGACGGTCAGGGCGCGGGCGATCTCCACCATCTGCTTGCGGGCGATGGACAAGTCCTCCACGATGCTGGCCGGCGAAAAATCGCAGTTCAGCCGCCGAAGAATATCGCTGGTCTGGCGATGTAATCTCGTCCAATCGACGAAGCCGAAGGCGCGGCGCGGCAGGGCGCCAAGGAAGACGTTCTCCGCCACGGTCAACTCTTCGACCAAGGAGAGTTCCTGATGGATCAGCACGACGCCAAGGGCCTTGGCTTCAAGCGGGGATCTCGGCGTCACGTCGCGGCCATCGATCGAGATGGTGCCTGAGTCGGGCGCGAACATACCGGCCAGGATTTTCATCAGCGTCGACTTGCCGGCGCCGTTTTCGCCCAGCAGGGCATGCACTTCGCCGCGCCTGACATCGAGATTCACCCCGTCCAGCGCGCGCACTGACGGAAAGCTCTTGACGATGTCCTTGACGCTCAGGGCGGGGACGGCTTCGGCTTTTGTCATAGCGCCGGCCCGCCGGTTGTCTTGCGGTTGAGATGCTTGTCGAGGGCCAAAACGGCGATGAGGATGACGCCGAGCACGATGAGAACGTAAAAGGACGGCACCTGCATGAGGTTCATGCCATTGCGCAGGATGCCGATGGCCAGGACGCCGCCCAGCGTGCCCGCGATACTGCCACTGCCACCGGTCAACTTGGTTCCGCCCAGCACGATCGCGGTGATTGTCCACAACTCGTATTCCCGTCCCATATTGGGCGTCGACGCGCCCATCTGGGTCGAGAGGGCAAGTCCGGCGAGCGCGGCGAAGAAGCCGCCAATCATGAAATTGATCACCATGTTCGGCCCAACGCGTATGCCGGCGTTGACCGCGGCCTCGCGGTTGCCGCCGACGGCGTAGGTGTTGCGGCCATGTACGGTGCGTGACAACAGCGCGTGAATGACGACCGCGCAGCCGATGAACAGGACGGCAAGCGTCGGCAGCGGCCCGATGCCGCTGGAACCGAAATCGGAATAGGCGAAGTTGGAGGCGTAGAAGGATTGCTCGCGCGTGTAGACGAAGACAAGGCCGCGGATACCGAGCATGGCCCCCAGTGTCACGATGAAGGAATCGACACCGGTCTTCCAGACGATTAGCCCATTCAGTCCACCGAGCAGCGTTCCGCACAGGAGCCCGGCAAGGACGGCCACTGCAAGAGCCCAATCACCAAGGAATGCGAGCGACTCCCACCCCTGCATGTCCACCGTAACCGTGGCGGCGAGGGCCAGGATCGCACCGACCGACAGGTCGATGTTGCCGTTGATCATGACGAGCGTGAGTCCAAGCGCGATCAGGCCGATCGTGGAGGCCTGGACCAGTATGTTTTCGACATTCTGCAGAGCAAAGAAATGATCGGCCGCGAAGCTGAAGAATACGAAGACGATCACCACGAAACCCCAGATCGGGTTTTTCATGAGCCAGCGAAGCGGACTGTTATTCTTGATCTCGGCCATCAGGCAGCACTTTCAGGCAATTGGCGACCAAAGCGAGTGTCGCTTCGAGGCTACATCCAGCCAGACGGTCAGGATGATCACCACCCAGGTGACCAGCCATTGCGCGTAATAGGGGAAGCCAAGCAGCAGCAGCCCATTCTGGATGAAACCCAGGATCAGGACGCCAATAACGGTCTTCAATATGTTGCCGGATCCGCCAAGCAGGGACGTGCCGCCCAGGATCACGGCCGAGAGCACCAGAAGCTCGTAGCCTTGTCCGACATTGTTCTGCGAGCCCATGACGCGGCTGCCGAGGATCAGGGCCGAGCAGCCGACTGTTAAGGCCGAGATGACATAGGTGATGAACACGACGCGGCCGCGGCGAATCCCGGAATAGACCGCCGCACGCGGGTTTCCGCCCGCGGCGTAGACCTTTCTTCCGAACGGCATGTAGGTGAGCAGCACATGTCCCAGGACGGCTATTCCGAGGAACATGAGGATGGGCGTAGGAATGCCCGCTACGTCGCCGCGCCCAAAGATGGCGAACCACGTGTCCGACTGGTTGACGATGTCGACATTCTTGCCGCCCGTGTAGATGAGCGTGACGCCTTGCAACGCCGACAACATACCGAGCGTGACGATCAGCGAATTCAGCCTGAGATAGCCCACCAGGACCCCGTTTATAGCGCCGGCGGCGATCACGGCGCAGAACATGACCAGGATGGCGCAAGAGGGGCCGATACGGTCATGCAGGTCCACGACCAGAACGGTGGCCATAGACAGCATCGAGCCGACCGAGAGATCGAGATTGCCGCCAATGACCACGATGGTGACGCCGATGGCCATGACGCCGACGATGCCGACCTGGCGAAACACGGCCATGATGTTTTCAAACGAGAGGAAACGGTCCGAGAACAGACCAAAGACAAGCATGGCCAGCACGAAAGCAATCAAGATTCCCTGCCGGGCAAACATCTGCCTCACCGACCAACCGCCGATGCTGGCTGTCGCCTTGTCCATCAAATTCCTCCCAACCGTAACGTGCGCGCACTTGCGCACGTGCCCCTATGACCGAGACGCGCGGCCGTCGCCAGTGGCGGCCGCGCGTTTCCGGGTTTAGAACACCGGCTTGGTGAACTTATCCATGTTGGCCTTGGTGATCTTGGGAGTCTCGAAATAGTTCAGCTTGGGGACTTTCTTGCCTTCCTTGACGGCGATGGCCGTCGCCAGGGCGGCCTCGGCATCGTCGACCGGTGATTGGTAGATCGAGCCATAGTATTCGCCCTGCGCCATGGCTTCGTAACCGACGGCGAAGTTGGTGGCTCCGACAAACTTGATGTCTTTCGCGCGGTTGGCGGCCTTGGCCGCGTTCAGCGCGCCGACACCCATATTGTCGTCGCCGGAATAGACGCCGTCGATCTTGTCGTATTTCACCAGGAAGGCTTCCATCACGCGCTGCGACTTTTCGCGGTTCCAGTCGCCGGGCTGTGTCTCCAGGATCTTTACATCCGGGCAGGTCTTCGCGAGCTGGTCCTCGAAGCCTTTCTGGCGCTCGATCGCGGTGGTGTAGCCAGGCTGGCCGGAGATCTGGACAATCTGCCCCTTGTTGTTGAGGGCTTCGCACATCAGTTCCGCCGCCGAGGCGCCCTGCTGGATGTTGTTGGGCCCGGAAAAGGCGGTGATGAAATCCATGCCGTCGGCGGCGATGTTAGAGTTGGTGACGACGACTGGGATGCCGGCCTGATGCGCTTTGCGAACCGCCGGAACGACCGCCTTGCCGTCCGTCGGCCAGATGATGATGACGTCGACCTTCTGCTGGATCAGATCTTGCATCTGGCCGATCTGGCGGGCGACGTCGCCGCCGGCATCCAGGACGACGGTCTCGACATCAGGGTTCTTCGCGGCAGCGGCGATGAATGCCTTTTCGTAGGTCGTCTGATAGCTGTCGACGCCAACGTTGTTCTGCGTGATGCCGATCTTGATCTTGTCCGCATGCGCGGCGCCCGTGGCGCCGGCGACAGCCAAGGCGGTGCCAGCCGCCAAAGCCAGTTTGTTCATTATGAGCATTTGAACTCTCCTCCCAAAGCGATCGTTATTGATCTTGAAATCCGTGGCCGCTCCTCAAGCCGCCCGACCCGAGACACTCGGGCGTCCCTAGACTGCCGATTGGCGCTGGGGAATCCGCAGCAGTTCTATCCATATTGAACATAATTGTGTCCATATTGGATAAATTGACGCTGATACTGGTGCGCCAATTCGGACAAGTTGCAGGAGACGGCCCGTGCCGAAGACCAAATCCCGAAGACTGAACGCCGCAGCGCCGGCGTTGCCAAGCGCCCGCATGGCCAGAATGGATATCGCCGCGAAAGGAGAGGGAAGGGAAGACGACGCAAGCGCACTGCCGCATGACGCTCGAACCGAGATACTTTCGACAATCGCTTTCCTGGAGGATTTCGGGGCGGAATTCGAAAGCGCGTTCGAGCTGTCGTCGCCGAACCCTTATCTTGCCATGGCCGCACATCTCATAAGACATCACATCGAAGCCAAGCCTGTCACCCAGACGTCTCTTCTCGCCGCGTCCGGAGTTCCCTACGCAACCGCGACGCGGCGGCTGAAGGAGATGTTCGCCTCGGGCTTCGTGGAGGCCCGACCGCGCACACGCACCGGCAAAAGCGTCTCACTCCACCCAAGCGCGCGCCTGATCGAATCCTGGACCCGTCTGTCCAGGCGTGTTCGCCGAGTTGCAGCGCAAAGCTTCTCCGAGACGTCGGATGTTACCGCCCGCGATTACTATTTCGGCGGCTCCTACATGTTCGGGCGCTCGATCCAGGCTCCAAGGGTGTTGGCCGAACCGCTGAAATTGGCCGGCGGCGTGCGCATTCTTGTCCATGGCGATCCAACTTTCATGGTCATGGAGAACCTCAAGCGGCAGTTCGAACTCATCGTCGGATGCAAGATCCACCAAAGAGCCTTCTCCATCGACCGACTGCGCGAAGAAGCGCTCCGCAATGTCGAGCGCAAGGTCAGCCGCTACGACATAATCGCCGTTGACCTGCCGTGGCTCGGCGAGTTCGTGGCGAAGGGCGTTCTTGCGCCGCTCGATGACATCATGGATGTGAACAGGCTCGATCCGGCCGATTTCCATACCGCGGGGTGGCGGGCGACGCATTGGGTGGGTCGGCCTTATGGTGTGCCGAGCCAGACGACACCGGAGCTTCTCTTCTACCGCAAGGACCTTTTCGCCGAAGCGGGGCTGGAGCCCCCGCAGTCGGTCACCGGCGTGCTCGAAGCAGCCCGCATCCTGCACAAACCGTCGCGCGGCCGCTTTGGTATCGCATGGAACGCGGCGCGCGGCACGGCGCTGGGACACACTTTTATGATGACCTGTGCCGATTTCTCTCAGCCCATCCTCAATCTGCGACCCATTGCCGGCGGCTTCGACGCGGATCACCTGGATCGCCGCGACCTGCGTGCGACGATTGACACCGAAGCGGGTCTCGAGGCGGCCGAATATCTGCGTGCGCTGCTGTCGTTTTCTCCGCCCGACATTCTGTCGATGTCCTGGTACGAGCGGATAAGGCCTTACGCCGCGGGCAAGGTTGCGCTGGCTTACGGATATACGCTGCTCGCACCCTATTTCGAACTCGACGCCACGTCTCCCGCTTTTGGCCAAACCGGCTACATGCCGCATCCCGCAGGTCGCGCAGGCGTTCATCCGATCGCTCCCGTGGGCGGCTACATGCTGGGCATCCCCGCCAACATCGCGCCGGAGCGCCGCGACGAAGCTGTCGAGGCACTCGTCGCCTTCACCTCGCCGGAGGCCCAGAAGCTTTACGTCGAGAATGGGAGCAGGACCGCCCCCCGATATTCGGTTGGCTCCGATCCGGAAGTGCGCCGCATGTCCAGCATTTTCGAGGCGGTCGACGCCATGTCATGGCGCGATGAACTGCAGTTCTGGCCGCGCCCGCCCGTCCCCGAGATCTCCCAGATCATCCAGATTTGCGGCGAGGAGCTTCACGACATGCTGCGTGGTCTCGCCACGCCGAAGGCGGCGCTCGCGAAAGCCCAGAAACGGGCCGACCAAGTGATGAAAAACAAAGTCTCAAGCTAGGAGGAATAAGCGATGGATTTGAACCGCCTGAAAGGCAAGAACGTCCTCGTTACAGGCGGCGCGCAGGGTATGGGCGCCGCAATCGGCGAGTACTACGCCGCGCAGGGCGCGAATGTTTGCCTCGGCGACGTCAACATCGCTCTTGCCGAGCAGGTGGCCGCGAAAATCAATGCCGGCGGCAATGGCCGTGCGATCGCCGTCAGGCTCGACGTAACCAAGCGGGCGGACAATGCCGCGGCGGTGGCCGCCGTAGTCGAGGCGTTCGGCTCGATCAACGTTGCGCTGTTCAATGCTGGCATCAACAAGCCGCTGATGTTTCTCGACATAACCGAGGAGAATTGGGACGCGATCATGAACGTCAACGCCAAGGGCATGCTGCTCGGCATGCAGGAGGCGGCCAAGCAATTTGTCAAGCAGGGCACGGAAAACGGACCTTACAAGATCATCAATGTCGGCTCGATCCTGTCCCGCCAGGCCTTCCTGGACGTCATTCCCTATGCGGCTTCCAAACATGCGGTGCTCGCCCTGATCAATGGCGGCGCCAAGGCCCTGATGCAACACAACATCACTGTCAACGGCTACGGCCCGGGCGTCGTGCGCACCGAACTGTGGGAACAACTCGACAAGGATCTCGTGAAGATCGGCATGTTCGAGAAGGAAGGCCAGTCGATGGACCATCTCGCCAACACGATGATCCTGATGAAGCGCTATTCCTATCCCAACGATGTCGTCGGCACGGCCGCTTTCCTGGCCAGCCCGGAGTCGGATTACATGACGGGCCAGCTGATCATGATCGATGGCGGCATCGTCATGCAGTGACCGGCCACAAGGCCCGTCTTTCACCATCGATCCAACGGTAACAGGCGGAGGCGCTGCCGCGCGCCGCACGGAGGAATTTCCATGAAGACGAACAACGCCCTCAATCCGCGCATCCTGCAGCCTGGCGACATCGATCCCAATTGGCGCTGGGACAGGCATCTTCCGGCCCTGGGCCATACCGCCGTGGATTTCGAACGTCGGGTCGACCACGATCGGCTGCGGCGCTACCGGCTAAGCCGCGCCAAGGCGGCCCTCAAGAAGTCCGGTTGCGGTGCGCTGCTGCTCTTTGACGTCAACAACATTCGATATGTCAGCGGCACAAAGATCGGTGAATGGGAGCGCGACAAGATGTGCCGCTTCGCGCTTCTTGCCGGCGACGAGGAGCCCTATGTCTGGGATTTCGGTTCGGCTGCCGTTCACCACAAAGAGTATTGCAACTGGCTCGATCCTGAGCGCTGCCGCGCCGGCGTCGTGGGCATGCGCGGTACGATCCCACCGTCATTCGGCCTGATGAAGCACTACGCCGAAGAGATTTTCAGCCTGTTGAAGATGGCTGGTGTCGCCGACATGCCCGTCGGTCTCGACTACGCCGAGACCGCGATGTTCTTCGCCCTTCAGGAAGCCGGTCTCAAGGTCGTCGACGGCCAGCAGATCATGCTGTCCGCCCGCGAGATCAAGAACGTCGACGAGATTCATCTCCTCAACCAGGCGGCGAGCATGGTCGACGGCGTCTACCACATGATCTGGGAGGAACTGAAGCCTGGTGTGCGCGAGAACGACATTGTCGCGATGGCCAACAAGATGCTCTACGAAATGGGCTCGGACGACGTCGAGGCCATCAATGCCATCTCTGGTGAGCGCTGCAATCCGCACCCGCACAATTTCACCGACCGCTATTTCCGCCCGGGCGATCAGGCCTTCTTCGATATCTTGCAGAGCTATCAGGGATACCGCACCTGCTATTATCGCACGTTCAACATCGGCCGGGCGACGCCGGTACAGAACGATGCCTATGTGAAGGCTCGCGAATGGCTCGACGCGGCCATCGCGCTGATCAAGCCGGGTGTCACCACCGACGTCGTCGCCAAGGTCTGGCCGACCGCCGAGAGCCTTGGCTTCCCCAATGAACTGGCTGCCTTCGGGCTCCAGTTCGGACACGGGCTGGGTCTGGCGCTCCACGAACGGCCGATCATCAGCCGTGCCGTCAGCCTCGATCACCCGATGGAAATCGAGACCGGCATGGTCTTTGCGCTCGAAACCTACTGCCCCGCGGCGGACGGCTATTCGGCTGCCCGCATCGAGGAAGAGGTGGTTGTTACCGACAAAGGCTGCGAGGTCATCAGCCTGTTCCCTGCCGAAACCCTGCCGATCGCCAATCGGTACTGAGACGGCAATTGACGCGAGGACCCGAACGGATGAATGCCAGAAAAACCAACGCGGACGCCTACCTGCGCATGTACCGGCAGATGGTGCGCATTCGCGTGTTCGAAGACAATGCCAATCAGCTTTACCTGTCAGCCAAGATGCCCGGCCTTACGCATATGTATTCCGGGCAGGAAGCCGTCGCGGTCGGCATCTGCGAGGTGCTGACGCGCGACGACAAGATCACGTCGACACATCGCGGCCACGGCCACTGTGTGGCCAAGGGCGCCGAATTCAAGGAAATGTTCTGCGAGCTTCTGGGCCGGGCCGAGGGTTATTGCGGCGGCAAGGGCGGCTCGATGCACATCGCCGACCAGTCCAACGGCAATCTCGGTGCCAACGCCATCGTCGGTGGCTCGATGGGCATCGCCACCGGCGCGGCCCTCTCGGCCAAGCGGCTCGGCCGTAAGGACGTGGCTGTATGCTTCTTCGGTGACGGCGCGACGGCGCAGGGTCTTCTCTATGAGGTCATGAACATGGCCGCGCTCTGGAAGCTGCCGGTCATCTACGCATGCGAAAACAACGGTTATAGCGAGTACACCAAGACGGAGGAGATCGCGGCGGGCTCGCTTCTCGCCCGCGCCGAGGCCTTCGGCATCGAAGCCTTCAAGGTGGACGGCCAGGACGTGCTGGCGGTAAACAAGATCGCGGAGCGACTGGTCGCGCGCTGCCGCAAGGGCGAGGGGCCCTTCTTCATCCAACTTGATACCTACCGCTACCACGGCCACCACGTCGGTGACATCAACCGCGAGTACTATCGCTCGAAGGACGAGGAAGCACTGTGGAAGACAGATCGCGATCCGATCGTCAATTTCGGTCGATGGCTGGCCACCGAAGGGCTTGCAACGCCGGATGAACTGGCTTCGGTCGATGCCGAGGTGCGTGCCGAGGCCGATGCCGCGGTCGCCTATGCGCTGGCGGCGCCATTCCCCGATCCGTCGCAGGTAGGACGCCATGTCTTCACCGACATGATCGTTGCCTGAGGAGACCGATATGCGCGAGATCACACTTTCCAAGGCCGTCAACGAGGCCATCGCGGAGGAAATGCGCCGCGATCCGTCGATCTTTCTCATCGGCGAGGATGTCGCGGAGGCGGGAACGCCGTTCAAGGTCCTGTCGGGCCTTGTCGAGGAGTTTGGCACCGATCGGATCATCGATACGCCGATTTCGGAGCCCGGCTTCATGGGCCTGGCGGTTGGCGCGGCGATGACCGGATCGCGGCCGATCGTCGACCTGATGTTCGGCGATTTTCTTTTCCTGGTCATGGACCAGCTTTGCAACCAGGCCGCAAAGGCCCATTACATGTCCGGCGGCAAGCTCAAGGTACCACTCGTGCTGCGCACCAATCTGGGCGCGACGCGGCGCTCCGCAGCGCAGCACAGCCAGTCGCTGCATGCCCTTGTCGCGCACATACCTGGCCTGAAGGTGGCACTGCCGTCCTCCGCCTACGAGGCCAAGGGCCTGCTGAAGACGGCGATCCGCGACGACAATCCGGTGGTCATCTTCGAAGACAAGCTGATGTATCAGGAGAAGGCACCGGTACCCGAAGAGGAATATCTGATTCCGTTCGGCAAGGCGGAGGTGCTGCACCAGGGGCGCGACATCACCATTGTCGCCACGTCTTCGATGGTCCAGGTCGCGAAGAAAGCGGCCATCCTCCTCGAACGTGACGGCACGTCAGCCGAGATCATCGACCCGCGCACCATCGTTCCGCTCGACATGGAGACGATCCTCGCCTCCGTCCGCCGGACCGGGCGTGCCATGGTCGTCGATGAAGGCCATCAGAGTTTTGGCGTCACGGCCGAGATCGCCAGCCGCATCGCGGAAGGCGCATTCTACCATCTCGATGCACCGGTCCAGCGGATCGGGGCGATGGACGTTCCGGTCCCGTTCTCGCCAGTGCTGGAGGACATGACCGTCCCCACGCCGGAATCGGTTGCCGAGCGTGCGCGCCTCACGGTGCGTGGAGAGCTTTTCCATGCGGCGTGAGATCATCATGCCGGCGCTGGGCATGGCGCAGAAGACCGGCCTGATCGTCGCCTGGCACAAGGCGCCTGGGGACGCGGTGAAGGCGTCCGACATCCTGCTCGATGTCGAGACGGACAAGTCGACGATGGAAGTCGAGGCCGGGCATGACGGCTATATCGCCGCGCTGATGGCTGGCGCCGGCGATGATGTTCCGGTCGGCTCCACAATCGCCGTCATATCCAGCGAAAAGCCCGACCTTGCCGCCGCGCCGGCCGAGGTCGTGCCATCGCCACCTGCTCCGCAGCCGATAGTGCCCAAGAGGTCGGTGGCGCCTATCGCGCAGGTCGCGGTCCCTGCCAGGATCGTGCCCGAAAAGCCGGTGCCCCCGACAACTGGCGGCGACGGCAGGATCCTCGCTTCGCCCAAGGCCAAGCGCCTTGCCGCCGAGCGCGGCCTTGATCTCGGCCGGCTGGTCGCGCACGGCATGCGGCAACCTTTCCACGCCGCCGATCTCGACGCGCTGCTGCCGGTTCAGGCGATCGCCGCTCCGGCAATGCTCTCGGAGATCGAGGCCAGGATCGAACCGGCTGGCCTTGCCGGGATGCTTCGGCTGCTCGGCGAGGAGGGCGGCAAGGCAGGACGAGCGGCCTTGTGGGCCGCCTTCGCCGCATCGAGCCTGAGGGCCGTGTCCGACGATCACGGCCAGATATCCATACGGGTCGAACAGGGCTCCGCCAGCCTGCATTTCCACGACCCGGACCGAGGGCCGTTGTCGCGCCTCGAGGCCTCGCCGGAGGAAGGCGAGATCAGCCTGGCCTTGCGCGACCTCACCGGCACCTGCCTTGTTTCGACGCGGCTCGCCGGCGAGACGGCGCCCGTGCTGACGCTCACCGGCGACGCCAACCAGATGAACCTGCATCTGGTCTTTGACGCGTCGCGGCTGACCCCTGCCGCCGGGACGGCGCTGGTCACCGGCTTTGCCGCGCGGCTCGCCGATCCACTACGCCAGCTTCTTTAAGGAGAAATCTCAATGTCGTCCTACGACGGACCTGTCGATCTCTACATCGGCGGCCAATGGCTTCCCGCCTCGGCCGGCGAACGCTTCGGCGTCGTCAATCCCGCCGACGAGACGGTTCTGGCCTTGGTCGCTTCCGGCACGGAAGCGGATGCCGGTGCGGCGGTCGATGCCGCGGCGTCCGCCTTCCCCGCCTGGGCAGCGCGGCGTCCGCGCGAACGGGCCGAGATCCTGCGCCGCTGCTTCGATCTGATGAGTGCAAGGCTGGACGAGTTCGCCCGCCTCATCACGCTCGAAAACGGCAAGGCCCATGCCGACGCAATGGGCGAGGCGGGCTACGCGGCCGAATTCTTCCGCTGGTTCTCGGAAGAGGCGGTGCGCGCCGAGGGCCATCTCGGGCATGCTCCAGCATCGGGTGCGCGCATTCTCGTGCATCAGAAGCCCGCAGGCGTCGCGATCCTGGTGACGCCTTGGAACTATCCGGCGGCCATGGGCACGCGCAAGATCGCGCCGGCACTGGCCGCCGGCTGCACGGTCGTCATCAAGCCGGCGTCGGAGACGCCGCTCACCATGCTGGCGCTGATGCCGCTGCTCGAGGAGGCCGGAGTGCCGCCGGGCGTTGTCAATGTGTTGCCCAGCCGCAGATCGGGCGCGGTTGTCGACACCATGCTGCACGATCCCCGTGTGCGCGTGGTTTCCTTCACCGGCTCGACAGGCGTCGGCCGCAAGTTGCTTCATGCGGCGGCCGACCAGGTCATCAAGCCGGCGATGGAACTGGGCGGCAATGCACCCCTCATCGTCTTCGAAGACGCCGACATCGATGTCGCGGTCGAAGGAGCGATGGTCGCCAAGATGCGCAATCTGGGCGAAGCCTGCACGGCAGCTAACCGCTTCTATGTGCACGAGCGGATCGCCGAGGAGTTTACCCGACGTTTCACGGCCCGGATGGCCGCGCTCAAGATGGGCAATGGACTGGCGCCAGGTGTCGACGTCGGCGCGCTGGTCAACGCGGACACCCGCGACAAGGTCGCGGCCTTCGTCAAGGATGCGCAGGCGCGTGGCGCGGAGCTTCGGCTGGGCGGAACGGTGCCCGATGGGCCTGGATTCTTCTATCCGCCAACCGTGCTGTTCAACGTGCCGGGTGATGCGGCCTGTATGCGCGACGAGATCTTCGGCCCGGTGGCGGCTATCCAGACCTTTGGCGACGACGACGACGTGGTCGCCCGCGCCAACGACACCGAATACGGCCTTGTCGCCTATGTCTTCACCCGGGACATGCGGCATGGGCTGAGCGTGTCTGAGCGGCTGGAGTTCGGCATGGTCGGTCTCAATCGCGGCCTCGTTTCCGACCCGGCCGCGCCTTTCGGCGGCGTCAAGCAATCCGGCCTCGGGCGCGAGGGCGGCAAGGACGGCATGCTGGAATTCATGGAAACCCAGTACATAGCGACCAATTGGTGAGCACGATGACAGCGACCGTCGCCAGCCCCTCCACCCGGCAGCGCGCCCGCGAGGCGGGCGTCGACCTCGCGGCTCTTGCAGCCGAGCTGGGCCGGGATGTGATTTCCCCGGGCGATATCGATGATAGGCTGGAAGGCAGGCGCGCCGGCCTCGGCGGGGACCATCGCCGCTACTGGGACGTCGACCACGCGCGATATGGCCCGGTTCGCGAGGAGGCGACGAGCCGCTTCAGTCAGATGGCCGCCCTCAACCTCGCCGCCGCGCAGCAGGTCATCCCGGCGGTGACCCATCATGACCGCGCCGACATGACGGCGGTCGAGACGGCGCGCGCGGCGCTCAGGGATGAGGCGCGGACGCGCGGCGTGAAGCTCACCGCACTGGCCTTCCACGTAAAGACACTGGCCCGGACGCTGCGGGATTTTCCACGCTTCAACGCCTCGCTATCGGCGGACGGCCGCACGCTGTTTGTGAAGGACTACGTCCATATCGGCATCGCTGTCGACACGCCGCACGGCCTGATTGTGCCCGTCATCCGCGACGTCGACCGCAAGGGCCTCTGGCGGATTGCTGGCGACGTTGCCGATCTCGCGGCACGCGCACAGCAGCGCAAGGTCGGCGCTGACGAGATGGGTGGTGCGTCTATGTCGATCAGCAATCTGGGCGGCATCGGTGGCATCGGCTTCACGCCGATCGTCAATCCGCCGGAAGTGGCAATACTCGGCATTTCTCGGACCGAGGTCGCGCCGGTGTGGAATGGCGAGGCCTTCGCGCCGACGCCGATGACGCCGCTCGACCTGAGCTACGACCACAGGGTGGTCAATGGGGCCGACGCCGCGCGCTTCCTGGTGCGTTACACCAACCTTTTGGCCGATCCGCGCCGGCTGATGATCTGAGATGCCAATGACCGAGACACAGCATGCCGACCTTATCGTCATCGGCGCGGGACCCGGAGGTTATGCTGCGGCGTTTCGTGCCGCCGACCTCGGGCGATCGGTCGTTCTGGTCGACGGCAGAAGCACGCTCGGCGGCGTCTGCCTCAACGAAGGCTGCATTCCCTCCAAAGCCCTGCTGCATGCTGCGCGCGTCATTCACGAAGCGAGCCATATCGGCGCCTGGGGCATCTCGTTCGGTCCGCCGAAGACGGACATAGACGCGTTGCGGGCGCGAAAGGACGCGATCGTTTCGCAGCTCACCGCCGGGCTCGGCCAACTCGCCGGTCGCCGCAAGGTCCGGGTCGTCACCGGGCGCGCGGCGTTCGCCGGCGCTGACGAGCTTGCCATCACGACCCCGGACGGCGAGATCGAGCGCTGGACATTCGGCCAGGCGATCATCGCCACGGGATCCTCGTCCGTGCAACTGCCAGGCTGGCCGCAGGATAGCCGCATATGGGATTCGACCGCGGCGCTCGAACTCCGCTTCGTGCCACGCCGCCTGGCAATCGTCGGCGGCGGCATCATTGGGCTCGAAATGGCGACGATCTATTCGGCTCTGGGAGCGAGCGTCACCGTGATCGAACTCGCCGGCCAGCTTGCGCCGGGTGCCGAAGCCGACGCCGCTGCCCTGGTCCGCGCGTCGCTCGAGGCCAGGAGCTGCATCGTCCACACCGGCACGCGGGTCGTCGGCATCGAAGCCGGTGCGAAGAGCATCTTGCTCTCTTGCGAGGGCGGTTTCGCGGGCGCTGTCGAAGCGGACGCGGTGATCCAGGCCGTCGGCCGGCGCGCGAGCGGCGCGGCGATCGCGGCCGAAAAGGCGGGCGTCGAGACAAGGCCTGATGGAACGGTTGTTGTCGATGCGCTGTGCCGCACGAACCGCTCCAACATCCTTGCCGCCGGCGACATAACCGGCGGGCCGATGCTGGCGCATCGCGCGACGCACCAGGGCAAGGTCGCGGCGGAGGTGGCCTGCGGCCACGCAAGCGCCTTCGACACCGCCTTCGTTCCCTCCGTGGCCTACACCGATCCCGAACTGGCCTGGGTCGGGCCGACCACGGCGCAGCTGAAGGCAGCCGGTGTCGCCCACAAGGTTGCCCGCTTCCCATGGGCCGCCAGCGGCAGGAACCTGGCGTCCGGCGGCGGCGACGGCATGACCGTCATCGCCTATGCGCCGGAAAGCGAGCGCATCCTTGGCGCCACCATCGTCGGCCCCGGCGCCGGGGAATTGCTGGCCGAGATCGGGCTGGCTCTGGAGATGGGAGCGACACTGACCGATCTTGCGCTGACGGTGCACGCGCATCCGACCCTATCCGAGACGGTAGCCTTCGCCGCCGAGCGGGCGCTGGGCACCCTGACCGACCTGTAGGGGCCATTTCGCGGCCGACCGCCTGGCATCGTGCAGATTCGAGAGCGTCCGGCTGCGGATCGGTTCAGCTCATTCGCAATTCTGGACGGAAAACCGTTACGAACTTTTCCTGGAATTGCACCCGGCGGCCTAGCGCCTGCCGTGACCGGTCAGGCGGCGGTTCTCGGCCGGCGCACGGGCGCGGATGGCATATCGCGATGCCGCGAGACTGTCGCGATGAGATTCTCCTCGGTCATCTCATCGCCCGTGAATTCACCGTTCAAGGCGCCCTCGGACATGGTCAGGATGCGGTGGCTGACGCCCAGAACCTCGGGCATTTCGGAGGATATGACTATGACGGCCAGTCCTTCCTCGGCGAGCTTCGCGATCAGCGCATGAATGACCGACTTCGAGCCGACGTCGATGCCGCGTGTCGGTTCGTCCAGGATCAGCAGCTTCGGCTTGTTGCAGAGCCACTTCGCCAGCACGAATTTTTGCTGGTTGCCTCCGGAAAGGTTGCCCACGCGCTGGGTGGGGCCGGTCGTCTTGATCTCGAGCGTCTCGCGGTAGCGCGTGAACACCTGCGTTTCGCGCTCGCGGTTCATGATCCCCATCCGCGAGAACAGGCCGAGATGCGGCAGTGTGATGTTTTCGCGGCCGCCCATGCCGATGACGAGGCCCTGTTCCTTCCGGCTTTCCGGCGCTAGGCAAAGGCCGAGATCGATGGCCTGACGCGGGGTGGGGAAGGGGATCTCCTTGCCCATCCAGAACAGGCGCCCCTGGTCGGCGCGCCGCACGCCGAACAACGTTTCCACCACTTCCGAGCGGCCCGCGCCGATCAATCCGTAGAGGCCGAGCACCTCGCCCTTGCGAACGCCGAGCGAGATGTTCTCGAACATGCCCTTTTTCGCCATGCCTTCGACGCGCAGCACCTCGGCGCCGAAATTAGGCTTGGCGCGGGTGAAGAAGCTGTCCAGCGTGCGGCCGATCATCATGCGTGTCAGCGTCTCGACCGTGGCGTCGGCCGTGTCGACCGTGCCCTGAAGGACGCCGTCGCGCAGCACCGTCACGCGGTCCGTGATCTCGAAGATCTCGTTCATCTTGTGCGAGATGTAGACGATGCCGACATTGCGCGCCTTGAGGTCGGCGATGATGGAAAAGAGTTTCCCCTTTTCCGTATCGGTAAGCGAGGCCGTAGGCTCGTCGAAAATGACGACGCTGGCATTGAACGCCTGGGCGCGCGCGATCTCCACCATCTGCCTGCGCGCGATCGACAGCGTTCCGACCCTGGTTGTGGGACGGAAGTCGCAGCCGAGGGCATCGAGCACCAGGTCGGCATCGCTGTTGAGCTTGCGCTTGTTCAATATGCCGAACACCTTTGTGGGCCACGAGCCGAGATAGATATTTTCAGCCACAGACAGTTCCGGCGAGAGCGAGAGCTCCTGGTGGATAAGCAGGATGCCGCGGTCTCGTGCCTCGAGCGGCGTGCGGATGTCGACCGCCTCGCCCTTGTGGACGATCCTGCCGCCGTCAGGACGATAGAGCCCGGCCAGGACTTTCATCAGCGTCGATTTGCCGGCGCCGTTCTCGCCCATCAAGGCATGGACTTCTCCCGCCCGCACTTCGAAGGATACGTCCCTCAAGGCCCTCACGCCGGGAAAGTTCTTGGAGATCCCCTCGACCGAAAGGATCGTCTCGCCGCCGGCCATGCTATTCACCCTTTCTCGTGCCGAGGACCATGATGCGATCCAGGCCGAGCGCCAGGAGCAGGACAAGGCCCATCACGATCAGTTCGACGTAGTTCGGCGTGTTCAGGAGCCTGAGGCCGTTCTGGACCACGGCCAGCGCCAGCACGCCGCCAAGCGTCCGCCACATGTCGCCATAGCCGCCCTTGAGGCGGGTCCCTCCAAGCACCACGGCAATGATCGCCCAAAGCTCCCAGCTGCGGCCGGCCTGCGGTTCAGCCGTACCCAGCCGCATGGAGAGGAGCACACCGCTCAGCGCGGCCAGGAAGCCGCACAGCGTGAAATTGATTAGCTTGTGGCGGCTGACACGTATGCCGGCGTCCCTCGCGGCCTCGATATTGTCGCCCACCGCGTAAGCTTCGCGCCCATGGCGCGTGCCGGTCAGGAACCACTGGAAGAACAGCACCAGTGCGAAAAAGATCATCGCCGTCAGCGAAATCTGCCCGACATAGATCTCGGGAATCTCGGTGTAGTCGAAATCGTTCACGAGCAGGGCATTGCCGCCCGTATACACGAAGACCAGGCCACGGATTCCAATCAGCGCGCCGAGCGTGACCACGAACGAATGCATGCCCGAAAGCGCGACCAAGGAGCCGTTCAGCAGGCCGAGGACGGTGCCGGCCAGCAACGCGACCGTGATCGCGGCCGGCGCGCTGATGCCGTCATTGTGGAGGCCGATACTCAAGGCGCAGGCGAGCGCCAGGGTCGACCCGACCGAAAGGTCGATCTCGCCGTTGATCATGACGAGCGTCATGCCGATCGCGAGGATGCCGATGAAGGCGCTCTGGGTCAGCACGTTGGCAAGGTTGTTGGCGGTCAGGAAGTAAGGCGATACGACGCTGAAGAAGATGCAGGCGGCCGCCAGGAAAAGCCAGATGTGGCTGCGCATCAGCAGGGTGCGTGCCGTGTCGTTTCGGCCATGAACCGCGGATTGGACGAGGGATGGGGTCATGCTAGGAACCTTCCACGCTTGGCGGCCAGATCGATCCATACCGCGGCGATGACGATGGCCCACGTCACCAGCCATTGGACGTAGTAGGGAAAGCCCATCAGGATCAGGCCGTTCTCGATGAAGCCGAGCATCGCGACGCCGACCAGGGTACGCCAGATACTGCCGTAGCCGCCGAGCAGCGAGGTGCCGCCCAGGATGATCCCGGCCAGCACCGTCAGCTCATAGCCCTGGCCAATGGTGCTTTGCGCACCCATCACGCGGCTGCCCATGATGACGGCGGCACAGGCCGTCGCGAGGCCGCTGATCAGATAGGTCATGAAGACGATCCTGGAGGCGGCGATTCCCGAGAAAATCGAAGCGGTCTCGTTGCCTCCAACGGCGAAGACGGCACGGCCGAAGCGGGTCCGCATCAGGACGAAGCTGGCGACCGCGGCCCCAAGGATCAAAAGCACCACGGGAGCGGGAACCCCGAAAACGTTCCCCCTGCCGAAAAAGGAGAACCATGTCGCGCTGTCGGCGACGTTTACGTTGGCGCCGCCGGAATACCACAAGGTGACGCCTTGCAGCAGCGAGAGCATGGCAAGCGTGGCGATGAGGGAATCGAATCGCAGATAGGCAACCAGGAAGCCGTTGCAAGCTCCGATCAGGAGGCCGCAGCCCAGCGTGATCGCCACCGCCCCGGCCGGCCCGAGATGGTTGTGCTGGGACACGACCAGCACCGACAGCAGAGTCAGGCCTGAACCGACGGAGAGGTCGAGGCGGCCGGAAATCACGACGAAGGTGGCGCCGACGGCGATGGTTCCAACGATGGCGATCTGGCGCATGACGCCAAGCAGATTGCCGAAAGTCAGGAATGTCGGCGCGCTGAGCGCGACGACGGCAAGGATTGCGGCGAACGCGACGATAAGACCGTTTCGCCTGATGAAATCGCTGGTATTGCTTGCGATCATCGATCGTGCCTCCCACACGCCGTCGCCCATGCCCGGTCATGCCGGAGCCTTTTCGCCGTTCTAAGGGCAAGGAGAGTGCTTCGACAGGCTAAGAATATCCAATCTGGATTTCTTGTCTTCGCCGCTTCATTCGCCGCGTCAACCGTCAAGCGATCGGGGAAGGTTCGGCGCGTGACTTTTGTCCATGCCGGCAAGCGCCGACAAAAATCCACTTTGGATAACTGGCATGTTGTAAGCGGATGGGGTCACAACGATCCTTCTTGCATCCGAACAAGGTCGAGCCCTGATCCATAAGGGTCCGAGCCGCAGCGGACAACGGAGGAGGAATACTCATGAAAAGTTTTATGCGCGTAATTATTGGCGCACTCGCGGTTTCGGCAATAGCCACAGCGGCCTTCGCGGGCGACGCACCCGACTGGCTCGGCGGGCCGCTCAAGAAGCCGCTGGCGGAAACCCGCATCGGGATCACGGTTCTTTATCCCGGATCGAATTCCTATCAGGCGATGTATGCGAAGGCGGCTGAAGACTACGCGGCCAAGCTCGGCATCAAGGCAACCGTCATGGACCCGCAGGGCGACCCTGCCACGCAATTCAACCAGCTGCAGGACATGATCTCGCAAAAGATGGATGCCATCGTTCTTTGGCCGACCTCGCAGAACGCGCTCATTCCCGCCGTCCGCCAGGCCTCCCGCGCCGGCATTCCGGTTATCACCTCGAACTCGCCGATCGGCGAGGCGGGGCAGCCTTACATCAAGGCGCATACGGGCCCCAATGACTGTGCGCTCGCGGGACAGGCAGCCGAAATGCTCGGTGACGCGCTGGACGGAAAGGGCAACATAGTGGTGGTCGAGGGAACGCCCGGATATACCGTGTCCATCCTCCGCAACAACTGCTTCCTCGATGTCATTCAAGACAAATACAAGGACATCAAAATCCTTGGCAGCCAGCCCGCCGACTGGAATCGCGAGAAAGCCCAGAAGACCATGGAGACCTTCCTGACGCAGTTCGGCGATCAGATCAACGGCGTCTATGCTTTCGACGACGGAATGGGATTGGGGGTGATCAGCGCCCTTCAGGCCGCCGGCAAGAAACCCGGCGACGTGAAGTTGGTCACCTGCAACAATTTCGGCGAAGGCTGGGACGCTATCAAGGCCGGCTGGGAAACCGGTTCCGGCAAGCAGTCGCCGATTGATGACGCCGAACTTGCAATCCGTACCGCAATCAAGGTCGTGAACGGCATCGAAGTGCCGAAGAGCCAGGACATCGAGATCGGCAAGATCACGGCCAAGAATGTCGACGAGTTCCCCCGGCCGACCTGGTAACCTCCCGAGACGCGGCGCGCGTCCTTTCGGAGGGCGCGCGCCGCCGGCCCACATCGCCAAACCACGGAAAGGGCAGTCATCCTCGCGGATGACGGCCCTTTTTCGATCGGGCAGTCAGATGCTGTCGATGGCGACGTAGCTCCGCTGCTCGGCGGACCTGGTGGCGGCGTCGACAACCCTTTGCACTTCCAGGGCCTCCTGGAAATCGGGTCTGGCCGTGGCTAAGCCCGCATGGGCGTCGAGCAATTCCGCCACCTCGATCACCTTCAGGTCGTTGAAGCCGAGGTGATGCCCGGCGGCGGGGCAAAAGCGGCCATAAGGCGTATGCTCGGGCCCGGCTTCGATCCGGGTGAACCCGTCGCGGCCCCGCGCGGAGGGCGTATGCAGACGCAGTTCGTTCATCCTCTCCTGCGTGAAGGCAATGGCGCCTTTGCTGCCGGTGATTTCGAATTCGAGCTGCATTTTGCGGCCCGTTGCCGCCCAGTTTGCCTCGATGGAGCCGATGATCCCGTTGGCGAAGCGGCACAGCATGACCGTCCGGTCGTCCACGCTCACGGGCACGCGGCGCGTGTCCCCATGCGAGGCAGGGCGCGTCGGCACGATGGTCGCCTGCTCGGCCAGCACATGCTCGATCGGGCCAAGCAGGTAGCGGGCCATGGAGATGATGTGGCTGCCGATGTCGGCGAGGGCGCCACCGCCGGCTGGATCGGTGCGAAACGAATGCGGCGCGTCCGGATCGGCCATGTAGTTCTCTGCGTGGATGCCGCGAAAGCCGGTGACCTCGCCGATTTCACCGCTGGCGATGATCTCTCTCGCCAGCTTGACCATCGGGTTGCGCAGGAAGTTGAACCCGACCATGGTCACGACGCCCGCCTTGATGGCGGCCTCGCCCATCCGGCGCGCGCTTGCCGTGGTCACGGAGAGCGGCTTTTCGCAGTAGATGGTCTTGCCGGCCTCGATCGCCGCCAGCGCCATGTCCTCGTGCAGCTTGTTCGGCGCCGTGATGGCGACGATGTCCACACGCGGGTCGCCGACCAGACGCCGCCAGTCGCCGGTGCCGTCCGCGAACCCCAGCGTGGCGGCCGATCGCCTTGCCGCCTCTTCGCTCAAATCAGCGAGGAGGACCAGATCGGGCACCAAGGGCACTTCGAAAAGTCCCGAGACCGAACGGAAGGCGTTGGCATGGCACCGACCCATGAAGCCTGCGCCGATCAGTCCGATCCCGACCTTTCTCATCGGCATCATCCGATCGATCCGCTCAGTCCCGTCGTGATGGCCCTGCGCTGCAGCATCGAGGCGCCGCAGGCAAGCGCGAGGACCAGCGCCTTGCGCCCGTCCTCGACGGTGACCGGGGAACGCGCCCCCTTCACGACCATCTCGTGGAACGCATCGATCATCCTTGTGAAAGCTTCGGCGTAGCGTTCGAGGAAGAAATGCCGGGGGCGGGTATCCGCTCCCATGTAGAGCGCGGTACTGCGCCTGATCTGGATGTCGCGGACGTTTTCCGTCTGCAACATTCCGTCACTGCCGAAAGCTTCGATGCGCTGGTCGAAACCGTAGACCGCGCGCCGGCTGTTGCTGACGTGGCAGAGCTTTCCGCTCGACGTCCGCATGACCGTCATCGCCGTGTCGACGTCACCGATCGCGCCCAGTGCGGGATCGACCAGGCAACTGGCAGAGGTGAAGACCTCCTCGGGCTCCTCGCCCAGGATCCAGCGTGCGAGATCGAGATCGTGGATAGTGCTGTCGCAGAAATACCCGCCCGACGTGCTGGCATAGGCCACCGACGGCGGGACAGGGTCGCGATTGACGATAGTCAGCATGTGGAGGTTGCCGATCTCCCCCGCGCGAACCGCATCGCGCAAGGCGCTGACCGTCGGGTCGAAGCGTCGATTGAATGCCAGCATGAACGGTACTGGATTGGCGTCCAGCACACCGACGGCCTGCTCCACCCGGTCCTTGTCCAGATCAAGCGGCTTTTCGCACAGCATGGGCTTGCCGGATTCGGCCACGGCACGGATGTATTCGAGATGCGTATTCGTCGGCGTGGCGACGATAACGGCGTCGACCGCCGGGTCGGCAAGCGCGTCCCCGATATCGTCCACGGCGCGGCCGCCATAGGCTTCGGTCACCTTGAGCGCGGAAGCCACATTCGGGTTGAAGACGCTGACCAGTCGCATTCCGGGATGGGCCGCGACGGCTGGTCCGTAGACATTCCCCATGCGTCCGCTGCCGAACAGACAAATTCCGAGCATGCTGCCTCCGATTTCACTCGCCACGCTGCCGTCGCACCGCGCTGGATATCCTCCCATACCGGTCCGGACAGTCGAACCGGACTTTCATCCAGAATGGTTTTTTTCGACCGGGCAAGGCCGCGCCCGCTGCTCTAGCTTTCCTCGACCGACCGGAGGAGAATGAAGAATGTCGCTGATGACTGCCGCGGTGCTTGTGGAGCCAGGCCGGTTCGAGATCCAGCGTTTGCCAGTGCCGGCCGTCGGAGCCGAGGACGTGCTGATCAAGGTGGCTTACTGCGGCATCTGCGGCACCGACAGTCATATCTTCGACGGGCAGTTCATGCCGCACCGACTGCCTTTGACGCCGGGCCACGAGTTTTCCGGCACCGTCGCCTCGGCCGGAAGTGGCGTTTCCCATCTGACGATCGGGCAGAAGGTGGTCGTCGACATCAATCACGGTTGCGGCCACTGCTATTTTTGCCGCCGCAACGAGGTGATGAGCTGTCCCTCCGTGCGGCAGATCGGCATCGACCGGGCGGGTGGATTCGCAAGCTATGTGGCGGTTCCTGGCCGGCTGGCGATCACAGCACCGTCCGGGACCGATATGCGCGTTCTGGCCCTGACGGAACCGGTGGCCTGTGTGGTGCGCTCGACGCGCAAGTCGCGCGCGGGTTTTGCCCGCTCCGTCCTTGTCCTCGGCGCAGGGCCGATCGGAAATCTGCATATCCAGATGATGCGGCTGATCGGCGCCGCCCCCATCATCGTGGCCGATCGCTCGCCGGAGCGCGCGGCGCTGGCACTGCTGGCCGGCGCCGATGCGGCCGCGTCCGATCCTGATGAGCTTGCCGACTTGGTGCGCCGGATGACCGGCGGCAGGGGCGTAGACTTGGCCATCGAGAGCGTCGGGCTCAAGGAACTCTACGCGACAGCACTCGATCTTATCCGGTCGGGTGGCCAGATCGCCATGTTCGGCCTCGCGCATGAGAGAGATATGCTCGCCTTGCCGCTCCTTCCCGCCGTGCTCAGGGAATATGGTCTGAAGGGGTCTGTGGCCGGCATGGGCGAGGACATGTATGACGCGCTGACGCTCTTGGCCCACGGGCGTTTCGACCTGGAGCCGTTCACCCGTGCGATATACCCGCTTGAACAAATCCAGCAGGCATTCGACACGCTTCGTGGCCGACCCGGCGATCTGAAGACGCTCATCGAACTACCGGACGATTAGCCGACCAAGCCGAGTTAGCGGCGCCGGTCCTCGATTATCATGTCCGCCGCCTTCTCGCCGATCATCACCGTCGGCGCATGCGTATTGGCGGTGATATGCCCGGGTATCACGGACGCGTCGGCGATCCGCAATCCGCCCAGGCCGCGAAGGCGAAGCCGCGGGTCCACCACCGCACCATTATCCGTGCCCATGCGGCAACTGCCGACCGGATGCAGCAGGGAGAGCCCGTTGGAGCGGCAGTAGTCCAGCAACTCCTGGTCGCTCTCCCTGTCGCTGCCCGGTGTGATCTCGCTTGCCACATAGGCGGCCATCGGCTGCGTCCTCGAAAGGCGCCTGGCGTGCCTGAGGCCCGCGACGGCCGCCTTGCGATCGGCCTCGCTGGCCAGGAAGTTGAAGCGGATGGCCGGTTGAACGCGCGGGTCGGGCGAGGTCACGTGGACCGATCCGGTGGCATCGGGACGCATGTGCTCGGCCAGGATGGTGAAGCCGGGGTATGGCCGCGGCTTGAGCTGCTCGTCCGTGCACCACGCCATGAAGGTGACCATCATGTCCGGCCTGCCCAACGACGGGTCCGAGGCGATGAAGTCGTTGGCGTAGTTGCCATTGGTGGCCATCAGGCCCGAGCGGCGGAAGAAGTAGCGGGCGAGCTCAAAGCCACCCCTTGCCGGGTTGTTGTAGAGGTCGTTGACCGTCAACGGTTTTGTGCAGCGGCACTCAAGCCCGATTCCGAAATGATCGCGCAGGTTCTCGCCTACGCCGGGCAACTCGTGCCGCGGGTCGATGCCGATCCGGCCAAGGTTCTGACCGGCGCCGATGCCGGAAAGCTCCAGCAATTGGGGTGAGCCATAGGCGCCGGCGCAGAGCACGACCTCGGTCCGCGCCCTTGCCAGCTTCGCCTGGCCGCCGACCGTGTATTCGACGCCGGTCACGGTGCCGCCCTCGATGCGCAGTCGCGAGGCGGTCGCCCTTGTGACGACCCGTAGCGTTTTCTGACCGCGCAGATACCCAGCCGCCGTCGACCAGCGCCGGCCGTTGCGGGTCGTCACCTGGACGTAGCCTGCGCCGCGCTGGCTGGGGCCGTTGAAGTCGTCGTTGCGCGGCGCGCCGAGGTTGACGGCGGCTTCGATGAAGGCGTCGCCAAGTTCGAAGCCCGAAACGTCTGAAACGCTGAGCGGACCGCCGACGCCGTGATAGGCGCTTGCGCCTCGTTGCTGGTCCTCGCTTCTCATGTAGTAGGGCAGGACGTCCTTGAAGCTCCAGCCGGTGCAGCCGGCGGTGGCCCAGGCATCGAAATCCTCCCGCTGGCCGCGCATGTAGATCATGCCGTTGATCGAACCTGTACCGCCGAGCACTTTTCCACGCGGCTGGAACAGTCGACGGTCATTGAGACCCGGCTCCGGCTCGGACATGAAGCACCAGTTGACGGCCGGATTGGCGTAAAGACGGGCATATCCCAGCGGGATGTGAATCCACGGGTTGCTGTCTTTGCCCCCGGCCTCGAGAAGCAGCACGGAGTATCCGGCATCGCTGAGTCGTCCGGCCACGACACAGCCGGCGGATCCGGCTCCAACCAACACATAGTCGTAAGTCTCGGCCGAAGGGTCGATTTCGTATGCCATGCCGCATTCCCCCGCGGTCGATGGGAGACCGCGGGGGAACTATTTCATGGTGGTAAGGGGTGCTGAACGCTCGATAAATCCAAATTGGATTTATCTGGATGTCCGACGAGCGGAACCGGCATGCAAGCTGGCAGGAGCAATGGGCTGGAGCAGAAGGGTGGTAGACCGATGACACGAGAAGAGCTTCTGCGCGTACTCGATTACCTCGACAAGATGACGAGGCTGAACAGCGGCAGGAAGGCGCTCGCCGACGTCGACGCGCGCTGGAATATCGTTGCCTATGCCATCCGGCGCCATCTGCAGGGAAAGCCCCTGACCATCACATCTCTCGCGGCGGCATCCGGCGTTCCCTATGGAACGGCGATGCGACGCATCGAAGGCATGGTGACCGAGGGGCTGCTCATGAAGAGGCCGCGTTCCAAGAGCGGAAAGTCCTTCTCCATTCATCCTACGCCGATGCTGATACGCGAGGTGGAAGGATACGCGGCCGAGCTGAAGGGCCTGATCGCAAGCACGTTCGGGTTCAATGCCGGCGATGGATCGGCCGACGGTTTCTTCTTTGGTGGATCCTACATGGCCGCGCGCATCCTGCCCTTTCCGAGCGCAATGGCGCGAGGACTAGGATACGACCGCGTCGTGCGGATCCTGTGCAATTCGGATCCCACGTTCAAGACGCTCAACGAGTTCACCAAGAACCTGCGCGAGTTCTGCGGTGGTGATCTCGAAATCGTCAATCTGCCGCTCGACGACCTGCGCGAGGAAATCCTTGCCAACGCGACGCGCAAGACCTCCGCCTACGATGCCATCGCGATCGACCTGCCATGGATCGGCGAATTCGCCAGCCAGCACGCAATTCGGCCCTTGGATGACATCATCGAACGCGAGGGCTTTTCCTATGCGGATTTCCATGGCGGCGCATGGAATGCAGCGCGCTACCGGGGCGTGCAGTTCGGCATTCCCATCCAGCCGACATACGAGCTTTTGTTCTATCGAAGCGATCTGTTCCAGATGGCCGGACTGGATGCTCCGCGCACGGCCAAGGATGTGATAACGGCCGCCAGGGCGTTGCACCGGCCGACCGGCGGACCCGCTGGCATCGTGATGAACTATGGGCGCGGCACGCCAGTCGCGCATACCTTCATGCAAACCAAGGCGGCCTTCGGTGAACCAATCGTCAACTTGCCGCGGATCGGGGGTGAGCTGGATTTCGATCTGTCGGACCTGAAGCCTGACCACTATCGGCCGCTCATCGATACGCTGATCGGCCGGGAAACCATCGAATTCCTGCTCGAGCTGCGCAGCTTTGCCCATCCCCAAAGTCTCCAGTGTAACTGGGACAAGCGCATCGGCATATTCGCGCGCGGGCAGGCGGCCATGTGCTACGAATGGTCGATTAGGGCGGAGGCCTTCGAACTGGACCGATCGTCGCCGAGCTTCGGCAAGGTGGACTTTGTCCTGCACCCGCGTGGACCCGGGGGGCGCAGCGTGTCACCTGTTGGCGGCTTTTGTCTGTCCATTCCGGCCAATCTGAGCGAAGAGCGGCAGATGAAGGCATGGCGCCTGATCGCCTATCTGACGCAGCCGGATTTGATGAAATGGTATGTGCAGAACGGCAGTCTGGTCAGTCCGCGATTTTCGACAAGCGCCGACCCGGAGGTGCGCGCGATGAGCCCGATCATCAGCGCGGTCGATGCCATGGAAAAGAGAGGCGAGCTGCGCATCTGGCCGCGCCCGCCGATCCCTGAGTTTCATGCCATCACCAAAGTCCTGGGCGAAGAGATATTCAACATCCTAAGCGGAAGAAGCTCGCCCGAGGTCTCGCTGCAACAGGCCCAGAACCGCGTTGATTCGATCTTTCGCAGCAATGGAAGATATTGAGACTATTTGGGGGCGCGACAAGAGCTGTTCAGAATCTTGCGTAAGGTCGAACGAAAAGTGAATCCCGACAGTTCGCTGTGGATACGCATTGTCCCTGCTATAGGCCACATGGGGAGAGGCTTGGCCGTTGCCGTTCTGGCGTGGAGTGGAAAAGTGGCCCGACGAGCGCTTCTCAAGAAACACGAGCGAATGACATTGCTCGACATTCCGGTCGACGAAGACAGTCTGGTTCGCCACTATACTCTTGCTCCGCGACATTGCCCTGACGCAGGGCTTCAATGGCGATTTGCGCATGGGCATGTTGAACGCCGCCACGCCCGATACCTGGAAATGCGTGTTTCCGGACCTGACGGAAATCTTCGTCGATAACTGGTCCCTCGTGAAGGGTGCACCGAACCTCGATGCCGCCTACGCTTTCCTCAACTACACACTGCAGCCGGAAGTTGCCCTGAAGGAGATGGTCTATAGACCTGCTGTTCGAGGTAGCGAATTATCGATGCGACGCGTTGAAGTTATACTGAACTCGAATCCGGCGAGTGCGCGACAGTTTGTCGACCAGCGTCCCTGATTAGAGAACCATCGCGCGGAAGAGACCCACATGACCGACGACAAAAGCAAACAGGATCCACGTGACCGCTCGCGTGTCGCAACAGGTTAGAGACAACCTTGAGACGCTTTGGCTGCAGACAGGCTCTTCTGAGGAGCATCTCCGGCAGAGGAATTCGCCGGATTGCCATTCGCTTGCTTCTTCTGCGAGGCGACGCTTTTGTCAGCTGAAGCTGGCGACTGGATCGCCAATCATGCTCCGATCGACGGTGATGCCAAGACCGGGACCGGTAGGCGCCGCACCCCGACCGCTTCGGACGCGGGGTTGGTAACCAGCGACATGTTCGTCGGTCCAATCATTGAAGAACGAAGTCTGCAGGAGGTGTGACGGTCTCGAACTGGCCGCTACATGAGAGACGGCTGCAGCTGAGACATCGCCGCCCCAAATGTCCTCGATATTGAAATGCAGCCCGAGGTTCTGTGCCGTGTCCCGCATGTTGGCGGCACGCGTGATTCCTCCGACGCGACCGATCTTGATGTTGATGGCCGCCGCACCGACTTCGTATTTGGCCTGATGAAGGTCGCTGCAGTTCACGACGCTTTCATCCATTATCAGGGGCAGGGGGCTCATCTTGCGGAGCAGGGCGCAGTCGGCGAGTTCTCTGCATGGCTGCTCGAACCAGAGGTTCAGATCCTCCAGATCCCGCATGCCGACTGATGCTTCAAGCAGTGTCCAGCCTGCGTTGGCGTCGACATAGAGAAAGATATCATCATCCGCAACTTCAACTATCGCGCGGACACGCGCGGCATCGCGTTTCGGATCATCGCCGACCTTTAGCTGGAAACGCTTTATTCCGGCGTCGGTTCGCTTGCGGAGGAACTCGATGTTCGCCTCGGTGGAGGCGAGCGGTATGGCCTCGAAGATCGGCAGGTCGTCGCTAAGCACACCGCCGAGCAGGGCGGCAATGGGCAGATCGACAGATTTCCCGAAGATGTCCCAGCAGGCCACGTCGAAGGCGCTCTTCGCGTTCAGCTGGCCCATCAGGATTCCGTCCATGACCGCTTCGATCCGGCGTGTCGCCCGAGGGTCTTGGCCGATCAGGTTCGGGGCGAGTTCTCGGAGTGCCGCCCTGGTGCCCCCGGCGAACAGAGGTAGGTAGTTACCGGACAGGATGGCAGCTTCACCCCATCCTTCGATTCCATTGTCAGTGATCACCCGGACTAGATTGGACGGTTGCTGACTCGCCGCTCGCCCTTTGGACATCGCATATGTGCCATGGGTGTACGTGAGCTGATATTCGTAGAGTTCAACGGCGGCGATCTTCATGTCGAGTCAGTCCTTATGACGGCGAGTATGCTAGAGTTTCACGCGTTCGGCTTTTGGATCATACAGAGGCTTAAGGCTGGTCTCGGCTGCGAAGCGTTCACCCGCGATCTCGATTTCGTACTTCGACCCGAGGATATCGGCTTCGCTTTGACCGTCCGAGGGCACGTATCCCATACCGATCGCACCCCCGAGGTGATGCCCGTAATTGCCCGACGTGACGATGTTGACGATCTTGCCGTCGCGCACGATCGCCTCGTTGTGGAACAGAAGCGGCTGCGGATCGGTCAGCTTGAACTGGACCATGCGGCGCGACAGGCCCGCTTCCTTCTTCCTGAGCACCGCGTCGCGGCCGATGAAGTCAGGCTTCGAAGTCTTCACCGCAAAGCCGAGACCGGCTTCGAGCACATGGTCCTCATCGGTGATGTCGTGGCCGAAGTGGCGGAACGCCTTCTCGATGCGGCAGGAATCGAGCGTATGCATGCCGCAGAGCTTCAGACTGAGATCGGCACCGGCTTCCTCTATCATCTCGAAGACATGCGCGGTCTGGTCGGTCGAGACGTAAAGCTCCCAGCCGAGTTCGCCGACATAGGTGACGCGATGCGCACGCGCTAACCCCATGCCGATCTCGATCTCCTGCGCCGTGCCGAATGGGTTCGCCTCGTTGGAGAAATCATTAGGGCTGATCTTCCTGATCAGGTCGCGCGACTTCGGACCCATCAGGCAGAGCACGCTCTCGGACGCCGTGATGTCGGTGATGACGACGAACTCGTCACGGACATGCTTTCTGAGCCAGGCAAGATCGCGCTGCAGGGTGGCACCCGGCACGACGAGGAAGAACGCCGTTTCGGAAAGGCGAGTCACCGTCAGATCGCTCTCGATGCCGCCGCGCTCGTTCAGCATCTGCGTGTAGACGATCTTGTTGGCGGCCACGTCCATGTCGTTGGCGCAGAGGCGCTGCAGGAAGGCACAGGCGTCGCGGCCCTCGACGCGGATCTTACCGAACGAAGTCATATCGAAAAGGCCGACACCGTTGCGCACGGCAAGGTGCTCTTCCTTCTGGTTCTCGAACCAGTTCTGCCGCCACCAGGAATATTTGTATTCGCGCTCCTGACCGGGCTTCGCAAACCAGTTGGCGCGCTCCCAGCCGGCGACCTCGCCAAACACGGCGCCGCGCGCTTTCAGATGCTCATGCAAAGGCGAGCGCCTGACGTTGCGCGACGTCGCCATCTGCCGGTAGGGGAAATGGTCGGCATAGAGGAGGCCGAGCGTTTCTGAGACGCGCTCCTTGAGGTAGCGGCGGTTCTTCTGGAAGGGCTGGGCGCGGCGGATGTCGACTTCCCACAGGTCGAAGGGCGCTTCGCCATCGTTGATCCACTGCGCCAGCGCCATGCCGGCGCCGCCCGAAGAGACGATGCCGATCGAATTGTAGCCGGTCGCCATCCAGTAGCCCCGAAGTTCCGGCGCCTCGCCGAGATAATAACGGTCGTCCGGGGTAAAACTCTCGGGGCCGTTGAAGAAAGTGTGGATGCCGGCGGTCGCCAGCATCGGCATGCGGTTGACGCCCATTTCGAGGATCGGCTCGAAATGATCCATGTCCTCGGGCAACTGGTCGAAGCAGAAATCCTCGCGGATGCCGTCCATGCCCCAGGGCTTGGCTACCGGCTCGAAGGCGCCGAGCATCATCTTGCCGGCATCTTCCTTGTAGTAAGCGCACTCGTCGGGAACGCGCAGCACCGGCAGGCGGGAGAGGCCGGGGATCGGCTCGGTGACGAGATAGAAATGCTCGCAGGCATGCGAGGGGATGGTGACGCCGTTTTGCAGGCCGAACTCACGCGCCCACATGCCCCCACAGTTGACAACGATGTCGGTCTCGATCGAGCTCTGCGCGCCGTTCATCTCCCAGGTCATGCCGGAGACGCGGCCGTCTTTCGTCTGAACGGAAAGCGCCCTCGCGCCCTCGACGATCTTGGCGCCGCGCTGGCGCGCGCCCTTGGCCAAAGCCATCGCAATGTTGGCCGGGTCGCATTGTCCGTCGAGCGGAAGATAGACCGCGCCGACAACGTCGGAGACGTTGAGATGCGGGTACATGTGTTTCACTTCGGACGGCGAAATCTCGCGCACGTCGACGTTGAAAGCGCGTGCGACGGTAGCCTGACGATGAAGCTCGTGCTTGCGTTCTTCGGTCAGCGCAACCGAAATGGAGCCGACCTGCCGCATGCCGGTCGCGACGCCCGTCTCTTCCTCAAGCTTAACGTAGAGGTCGGCGGAGTATTTCGCCAGTCGCGTCATGTTTGCCGAGCCGCGCAGCTGCCCGATCAGACCGGCTGCGTGCCACGTCGTGCCAGAAGTCAGTTGTTTGCGCTCCAGCAGCACGATGTCGGTCCAGCCGAGCTTCGCCAGATGGTATGCGACCGAGCAGCCGGAAATACCTCCGCCGATGATCACAACACGCGCTTTGGAAGGAATATTCACAGGATGACCCTCACTTGATCAGGCAAACAGGACAATGGAAAGCGGGGCTACCGCTTGATGTACCAAGCCCATGGATCACTGGTGGCGTAACGCGTGATCTGCTTGGTCTCGAGATAGTTCTCGAGCCCCCAGCGACCTAGTTCGCGGCCGATGCCTGACTGCTTGTATCCACCCCAGGGAGCTTCGCTGAAGGTCGGCTGGGAGCAGTTGATCCAGATGATGCCCGCTCGCAGTGCCTCTGCGACGCGCTCGGCGCGATCGTCGTCCTTGGACATCACGGCGGCGGCCAGACCGTATCGGCTGTCGTTGGCGAGACTGATCGCCTCTTCCTCCGTTTCAAAGGATTTCAAGCAGACGACGGGCCCGAAGATTTCCTCGCGCCATGCATCGCTGTCGAGTTGGACATCCGTCAGGATCGTCGGCTCAATGAAGTAGCCACGATCGCTGCCCGCAGGTTTTGTTCCACCATAGGCCACGGTCGCTCCGGCGGCCCGGGCCGCATTGATAGCGGCGGTCACTTTGCGGTGCTGGCCTGCCGACACAAGAGGCCCGAGCAGGATACCCGGTTCCAGGCCGTCTCCGATGGTGATCCGGGACGTCTCCTCGATCAGCCGTGCGAGGAGACGCTCGTAGATGCCTTTCTGGACGATTACCCGCGAGGTCGCCGAGCAGACCTGACCTTGGTTCCAGAAGATTCCGAACATGATCCATTCGACGGCGTGTTCGACGTCGGCGTCGTCGAAAACGAGGAACGGCGACTTGCCGCCGAGTTCGAGGCTCACGCGCTTAATGTCGCGCGCGGCGGCCGACATCACCTTCGATCCTGTCGTAACCGATCCCGTGAACGCGAGCTTGTCGACGTCGGGATGGTCGATCAGGGCCTGTCCGGCCTCCGATCCCAATCCCGTGACGATGTTCAGCACTCCTGGCGGGAGACCTGCCTCTTCTGCGATCGCGCCGAGTTCAAGTGCGGTGAGAGGTGTGAGTTCGGACGGCTTCAGGACCATCGTGCACCCCGCAGCGAGTGCTGGCGCGACCTTCCAGGACGCCATCAGCAGGGGGTAGTTCCAAGGGATGATAGCCCCGGCCACGCCGACCGGCTCCTTGACCGCCTTCGACCGGAAGCGGTCGTCGGGGAGCGTGATCACTTCTTCTGTGTCCACGTCGAGCCACTCTGCGAGACCCGCGTAGTGCTCAAAGCAGCCTGCCGCATCGCCGATATCCCACTCGGCCTCGGGAAGCGGCTTGCCATTGTCCAGGACTTCCAGTCGGGCTAGTTCCGGCAGACGCGAGCGGATACCGTCGGCGATCGCCCTGAGATACTTCGCGCGCTCCTTCCCGGTGGTCTTGGCCCACCCATCGACATCGAACGCCCTGCGGGCCGCTTTGACGGCGAGGTTGATATCGGCAGATGTGCCTGCCGGGGCATCGTGGAGCCGCGCCTCGGTGGAAGGATTCAAGACCTCAAAGGTGCCTCCCTTCGCAGGTGAAAGCCAACGTCCGTCTATGAACAGATGGTCGCGCATACTTGTCCTCCTTGAGCGACGACGGAACTTCAAACGTCCTTGGACCAGCCCATCCTATAGACACGGCCGGTCTGCGATCCTTCGATACTTTTCAGATATCCGAGGATCACATCCCGCACCGGAGCGGGCTTAACTCCGGGGAAGAACTCCCCGTAGGCCTCCAGAGATTCCTTGACGAGGGTCGGACTGACCACGTTGATGCGGATGCCGCGTCGCGTCTCAATCGCTGCACCCTTCACGAAACCTTCCAGCCCACCGTTTACGAGCGACGATGCCGCACCCTGGACGATCGGGTCTTCGTTGGTCAGGCCCGAGGTCAGCGTGAACGATCCAGCGTCTCGAATCCTACGCAGACCCTGGAGGACCAGATTCACCTGGCCCATGAGCTTGCTCCGCAGGCCGATCTCGAACTGTTCAGGTGTGAAATCAGCGAGATGCGCGTAGTGCACGGCACCCGCCATACAGGCCAGCGCGTCGAACTCGCCGACTTCCTGGTAGAATCGAGTGATCGATCTGGGATCTGCGATATCCACATGGTGATCGCCGCCGGTCCGCGCGGCGGTGATCACTTCATGCCTGCGGCGAAGCTCCGCAGCGACTGCGGACCCTATCGTCCCCAAAGCCCCGACAAGAACGACCTTCATCGGATCAGGCGTTAAGCGGTTCTAGGGCGGCGCGGAGGGCCTTCTCCTGATCAGGGGAGAGAGCGCCCAGCGGCTTGCGGACGTTGCCCGTACCAAACCCACGCCACTGGGCGGCTTTCAGTACCGATGGAGTGTACGGCGAGCGCCAGATATGGAGGAGGGATGGCAACATCTTCGCCCAGAGTGCGAGAGCGTGGTCGAAGCGTTTCGCGGCGACGTGCTCGTACAGCTGGACGGCTTCCTTGGGCATGAAGTTTGCCGCACCCCAAATGACACCGGGCACACCAGCCATCAGGGCATAGACCGTAATCGGGTCGCAGCCGTTCAGGACACCGCCGTTGATCTGCAAGTATTCCTGATGAGACGTGAAGTCGCCGCCGCTGTCCTTGATGAAGTTGAAGTTGCTCAACTCGCTGAGGCGACGGAACAGCTCGGGGGAGACCGACAGACCGGTCGCCTGCGGGATGTTGTAGCCGACGATGTCGATGCCGACCCCGTCGTTCACCTCCGAGTAGAACCGGAGGATACCGTCATCGTCCGACGGCCCTTCGAAATAGGGCGGAAGGACCATGATCGCGTCAGCACCGATCGACTCAGCATGTTTCGAGCGGCGAATGACCTCGTCCATGTTCAGGGCCGACGACTGGCAGATAAGGCTGCAGCGACCGTCGATGCGCTTCGCTCCGAGTTCATAGAGGCGGTTGCACTCGGCTTCGGTCAGGTATGGATGCTGACCCGTTCCAGCACCCAGGACGAGGCCATGCACGCCCGCGTCGATATACTTGTCGATCAGTTCCTCGAGGACGCCGTATTCGATTTCCCCGTTCGCGTTGAACGGGGTTTGCATCGCCAGATTGATGCCCTTCAGATCAGCCATTTCTTCTCTCCCTTGAATCCTAAACCTCTGCACCTGCTTGCCGGAAGCGCAAAGAGGTCACAAAACTTACGCCCATCGAGGTTATGATCCGCGGATAGGGCCGACTTGGGCTCGCGCGACTCTTCAGGATGTCGATGACAGGCGACGACATTCCGCATGCCAACTCGGCGACTGCCTTTCCGAATGCGGCGCCGCGCGCAACGCCCGTGCCGTTACAGAATGCCGCCCCGTACACGCCTTGCGCCAGTTCGCCGAAGACCATCCCGCCATTCTGTGCCAGCGTCAGCAGTCCGCCCCAACTCGCCTCGAAACCCATCTTGGAAAGCTGCGGCCAACGGCGGTCGAAAGCGACCTGCTGCTGGATACGGGCCTTCATCACGTCGGCTTCGGTGGTCTTGAAATCGGTGGCATAGGAGTAGACATTCCGCAGGAACAGGCGGTTGTCGACTGTCCGGCGGACCGTCGTGCCGAAGCTGTCGGCCGGGATGAGGCCGTAGGCGGAACGATCCCCGACCTGCGCCAACTCGGACTGCGTCAGCTCCCTTGTCATGCTCGCGAAGGTGTAAAGCGGTATCGCGCGGTGCGGGAAGAATCCGAATTTCGTCAGATAGCCTGACGCACAGAGAATTATCTTCTTCGCACGGATAGTTCCCGTCGGCGTCTCGCAGATGTGCTTCAAACCGTCCAAAGTCATCCCGACGATCGGGGTGTCTTCGTGAACGGTTACGTTGGAAGGCAGGGCGCGCGCCCCGTTCTTCAGGTACTTCGCGGGCTGGACGAGGATGGTGCCGGGATGGTGAAGCGCCCTGATGTAGTGCCTGCTTCCGGTGATCTTCTGGATTTCTGGTTTCTCGACCCAGCTGTATTTCTGTCCGAGAACGTCCAGGGCTTCGGAAAAGCGCTTTAGATCTTCGACGCCATGATCGGTCGCCGCGCTGTGGTATTTTCCTTGAGGGTCCCAATCGCAGTCGACCCCGCGCTCTTCGACCGCGCTGCGGATGTACGATATGCCGTCCAGATTGACGAAAAGCTCTTCCTTATTGCCTTTGATGTCCTCGACGAAATCCTTCTTGCGGGGATTGTGGGCGAGATCAATGACGAAGCCCATGCACCGGCCCGAGGCGTTGTTGCCGATCCGGCCCGCATCGACCAGCAGGACGCGCGCATCGGGATTGAGCTCGGCGAATCTCCGGGCCGCATGAAGGCCCATCCATCCGGCACCGACAACGAGGCATTCGCACTCCACGTCGCCGCGCTGAGGTATCAGCGGCAGGTCCGCTCCAGAAGTCAGAAACCAGCCAGACGGCGTCGGCTCCGGATGGGGCGGGTCAATCGCAATACGCTTATCAGAACGTGCTAGGGATGCCACGGTCAGCTCGCTTAGAGGGCCAATCGGAAACACTGGAGAGCATCCGATAAGATGTGTTCGTCATGCCCTTCTAGCGCGGCAGGGTTTCTGCTCGTAGACGGGAAAGATCGAGGCTGATATAGAATGACTTAATGTCAAAGCTTCGCCGACTGGTTCCCTCTACCCAATCGCTGTTCGTATTCGAAGCGGCTGCACGACATCTCAGTTTCAAAGCCGCCGCATTTGAGCTCAATGTGACGCAGCCGAGCATTTCGTATGCTATCAAGCTGTTCGAGAAGCACTGCGGTACCGAGCTCTTCGAGCGGGACAATCGCGGCGTTCACCTGACTGAAGCCGGCATCCAGTTATACGAGGAAGTGCGCTCTGGTTTTCGCGGCATCGAGCAGAAGCTGGAAACCATCTCAGGCCACGGCGCCAAGTACATCACATTCGCCGCGTCGTCATCGATCGCCGCTCATTGGCTCGCACCCCAGCTATATCACTTCCAGGAGGAGCACCCGGATGTCCGGATCAAGGTGGTTTCGACAGATCGTGATATCGAACCGGACAAGGAAGTGGATATCACCTGCTGGGTCCGGCCTCGCAACTTCTCTCGGGACAACAGCTGGTTTATAGCAGACGAAGTGATATTCCCGGTTTGCTCGCCGGGTTATCTAAGGTCCCATGCGAGACCGGAGACGGTGAACGACCTCGTCAAACACAAGCTGCTTCATTCTTCCGATTTGTACCGCAAGCGAATGAGCTGGTCGGAGTGGGTGGAACTCGCAGGAGGTGACGCGACGGAGATTCAACCTGACATCGTATTCAATGACTATCAGCTCACGCTACAGGCGGCATTGGCCGGAGAAGGAATTTCGCTGGGCTGGGCGATGTCCGCGCAGCAGCTGCTGAACAACCGTTTGCTCGTGCGTCCGCTGGATATGCAAATCCGGACCGACCGCGCCCATTTCCTGCTTGCGAACGAAAGAGCGACTGCGAACAGTTCATGCAAGAAGATCGTTGATTGGTTTCTCAGCAGCACTTCGGAATTGCGGGAACCCAGCTTAAGCTCACAGTCGGAATAGACTGTTTCAAAGTCGGTAGCGACATCGGCTGCTGGAAGCCTTCCGTGGGATTGGCGCATTCAGGTTGCGGCATTTCCTCGGGGGACCCGAATGAACAGTTCCGTTCCCTGCAGTTCGACTGTGTAGCAGGCGAGATCTGCACATCCTGGCGGGGCGTTAAATGCTTCGCCGGTCTCCACGTCGAACTCGGCGAAATGCAGCGGGCATACGATCCGCCGTCCCTCTGTGAAACCTTCCGACAAAGAGGCATCGGCATGTGGACATCTGTCGTGGACGGCGAACGGCCTGCCGTCGAGCAGGCCGGCCGAAACAGGACCCGCGGACGTGTGCTCGAAGCGCGAAATCTGTCCTTCGCGGAGTTCATCTGCGTGGCACAGGTGTTCAAGCGTCGAGTTCGTGTCGTCGAGGGTCGGGCGCGACCTCGACAAGGATTCTGAAGAATGGTTCGGCCCTGATATTCTCGACGTGAACCGATGGACGTCGCCCGGTCGGTTGATGCCGACCGCGAAGCCATGGAATTCCCAGTATGGTGCAGGCCCGTATAAACTGGAGACAGGTTTCGCTGTAGGGTCAGGGAGTCCTGCGATCTGCAGGTTGAGGTCGTATTGCGTCGACCAGAACCGGGCAGGGGGGATGGCATCGGTCGGCTTTGAGAGGATTGCTCTCGCTGCCCGTACGGCCTGCTCATTGGCGTTGTGCCAGCTTTCGATACGTGATCCCTGCGCTGCATTGGGACCCCGCTGGCGCGCGACGTCGCCGACGGCGAAAATCCGCGGATCTTCCGTGGCACCATTTTGGTCCGTGTCCACCCCATCATGGGAGCTCAGCCCTGCGTGCCTCGCGAGGAGGTCGTTCGCCGTCATCCCGATAGCGACGACGAGAGTGTCGGCCCGTTCGACGGTTTCCCCAATCTCCGCCTCAATCCCCTCGGGTGTCTCCCTGAATGTCGGCTCAACGCCTAGACGAAGATGCACCCCTTCCGCGCGATGCCTTGCCTCCAGGAAGTCGCTGACGACCTTAGGAAGCGCTTTCGCACAGAGCCGCTTCTGCCTCGCGAACAGTGTCACCTCGCAACCAATAGTTCTCGCCGCTGCGGCGATTTCGAGGCCAAGCCATCCTCCTCCGAGGACAAAGAGTTTCGAACTGCGAGCCAGGCGCTGCCTGAAGTGCCACGCGTCTTCTGCTGTGCGGACCGAGTGAACGTGGCCGTACCCTCGATCGATTCCCGGGAGGCGCCGCGCGGATCCGCCAGTAGCGAGAACGAGGAATTCATAGGCATGTCGGCTACCGTCCGACGTTTCGACCGTCCGGTTTGTACGATCGATGCTTGTGATACGGTTGTTGAGATGCAATCTGATGTCCAGGCGCTCGATCTCGTCAGGTGGAAGCACGCTGGTTAGTTCCACCTTCCCGTCGTCCCGAGACCCGATGGATTTGGACAATGGAGGGCGCTCGTAGGGAGCGTGACGCTCGTCTCCGAAGATTTCTATAGGGGAATCTGAACCCAGGTCCCGAAGCGCCTTCGCCGTCATGGCTCCGGCTTGACCACCTCCCACGATTATGATCGGCGCAAGCTTGGGCACCGGCCAGGATACTTTCAGGCGGTCACCGACCTCTATCTCGCCGTCGGTTAGGACATCGCAATAAATGCCGAAGTTCTTCTCGAACTGCGCGATGAGGGTGCGAAGAACGCGTCGATCCTCCGGCACCCCCTGCTGCTCAAGTGATGTGAAACTGCATCGGCCACACGGCTTCGTACCGCGTAGCCGTACATTGCCGATCCGGAACTCCTTTCCTAGGAGGCTGTACTCGGGCATTTCAACCGAATCGGGAATGTCGACCAGAATATTGGGCCTGAAGCGGCGTTCGTCGATCTCGCTTTCTGGCAGAGATCGACGCAGCGCCTCGATCGACTGCCGACTCAAAAGATGGATCGGGCTCAGCTCGTATCGAGAAGCTGCTATCTTGTTTCCGAGGTGCTCTCCATATCGACAAGCCCGCACTCTCCGGCCGAAGCTCCTTGCCATTACCTCCGCGATTGCTGGATCGTCGGCGTCGTGCCAGCTTTCGGAGTCTCTCGAAATCTGGAGTGTGCCTGCGTCGACAATCCGAGCCGCGAACAGTGGCGCGACATTCCAATGCTTTTGAATGGAGGGGTAGACGATGTCGTTCGTGTCTTCGTCAAACAGACCGTAAGCGCGATCCAGATCAAGGCCGCGAGATGAAACGGGCGCTCGGTGCATGCGCTCGCCCGTCAGTGAGCTGACCGGATAACGCCAAAGCTCGAGTGTAGACCCGATATCTCGATCCAGAGGTTCATCGGCCAATGACATCGTTCCCTCCAGGGACTGCATCTTGGAGGCGCTTTAGCGGCCAACGCTCCCCGATAGCCACAATCTTCGGAGGTCAAGGTTGCCAAATGCCTCGCCGACCCATCGGCCGACGCTTGTTCGATACCGGAACGACGTTCAGCCTTATAGGCGGAAAAATTGAAGTCCTCGCATTGACTGGATTTATAGCTGGCCGATCAAGCCTCAACTTCAACGTTCGACAGCGGCCTGGAGCAGCAGGCAAGAATGAATCCCTCGGCGACCTCCTCGTCAAGGATTCCGCCGTTGTGGTTCATGTCGACCTTTCCGGAGACCTTCATGATCTTGCAGGTGCCGCAGAGGCCGAACTCGCACGCAGCCGGAATCCGGACACCGTACGCTCGCGCCGCCTGCAGCACGGTCTGGCCGGGCAGGCATTCGGCATCGACATCGGAACCCACGAAACGGATCGAAATCTTCGCTTCCAAGGGGGTCTCGTCGGCGATGTTCGGTGCACTCGGCAGTGCTTCTGGCGGCGGTGCGCCAAAGCTTTCCTGATGGTAGTGCTTCATGTCGAAGTCGGCTGCTTCCAGCATACTGCGGACGGCGCGCATGAAGGGATCGGGGCCGCAGCAGAAGACCTCGCGTTCGCGGAAGTCCGGTGCGAGCAGCGGCAGATGGACCGCATCGATGCGGCCCATATGCCCGAACCAGCTTTCGCGCGAGGCAGACCTTTTCTCGATCATGAAGCCGAGCGACAGGCCCGGCATGTTCGCGCCGAGCAGTTCGAGTTCCCTGCGGAAGATGATTTCTTCGGGTCGACGGGCGCAGTTCACGAAGGCTACGTCCGTCCGTGGTGCGCAGTCGTTCAGCCAGCGCAGCATCGACATCATCGGCGTTACGCCGGAACCGGCCGAAATGAACAGATATTTCGAGGCCGGATGGTTGTGGTGGGTGAAGTCTCCAAGCGGGCCAATCGCAGTGATCCGGCTGCCCGGCTTCAGATTGTCGAACATCCAGCGCGTGCCGATTGAGCCGGTCTGGGCCTTCACCGTCACGGCGATCGACAATGGCCGTGATGGACTGGAGGACAATGTGTAGGTCCGGTGCAATGGACCTTCGGTGGTGGGCAGTTCCAGCGTGATGAACTGGCCTGGTCGATATCGGAACCAGGTTTGCGCATCCGACCGGAAAGTGAAGGTCTTCACCTCCGGTGCTTCGTCGGTCACGCCGACCACCTCGAGAACCTGGAAGCGGTTGTTCCAAGGAGCCATCTCGTCGAGATAGCGATAGAGCGCGTGATCGGTCATAGCGTTCACGCGGACCTCACGCGACGCTGACGAGACGCGGCTTCGAGCCTGACAAAAGGCGCGGCGAGATGAAGTTCGAATACCAGTCGACGAACTGTGCAACACCGCCTTCATAGGCCTCTGAATATGGGCCCGGACGATATGCAGGAGAGAGCACTCCTGAAGTATTGTCCTCCACCACCCGACGATCCTGGTCATTCGTCATGATCCAAACGTGGGTCAGATGATCGAGGTCGTAGTCGACGCCTTCAACCGCGTCCTTGTGAACGAGCCATTTCGTCGTCACAGCCGTCTCGGTGGCACTGATCGGCACGACACGGAACGAAATCGAATGGTCGCTCAGGTAGTGATTCCAAGTGGATGGGTAGTGGTAGAAAAGCAGCGCACCTAGCGAACCGACATCATGGTTGCCCGACAGCTTCTTGGAAACCGCTATCTTTCCATCCATGGTGTAACTATCCGTGCCGTCGATGAGTGGCGTTCTCGTCGCGCGGAACTGGCCAGCCGGATCGATTGCGTATCGGCTTGGAAAACCCATTCTCTCACATCGTGACCAGAGATCGATGACCTCGGGATCCGTCGCGCCGCCGTCATTTCCAGTGGCTGTGGGCGACTCGGGGTAGGTCTTGCAGAGTTCAGGATGGTTCGCCGCGCAGTGATAGCACTCGCGGTTGTTTTCCCAGACTAGCTTCCAATTACCCTTCTCGATGATCGTCGTTTCGTGAGCGATCTTCGCATCCTTCATGCCGTGAGCCCGGACATACGGGCCGAGCATCTCACGCACTGGGGCGAAATCACGCGGCTGATCGGCTAGACAGATGTAGATGATGCCCTCGACTGTCTCACAGGCCACGCTTGCGAGGGAATATGCGGTCCTATCGAAGTCAGAACCCATCGTCTTCGCGAACAGGAGGCTGCCATCAAGGTCGTACGTCCATTGATGATAAGGGCAGACCAGCCGGGCTGTGGTTCCCTTGTGTTCTGTACAGACCTTGCTGCCGCGGTGTCTGCAAGTGTTGTGAAGCGCGCGTATCTGGCCGTCCCTGGCCCGGACAACGACTATGGAGTATTCCGCGACCTGGAGCGTGAAGTAGCTGCCTGCCTTTGGAAGTTCGCATTCATGTCCGGCGAACAGCCATTCCTTGTACCAAATCAACTCGATGTCGACCTTGAAGAAGTCGGGGTCCGTGTAGAACGGCCGCTCCAAGCTGAAGTTCTTCTGTCTGTTCTGCAGGAGGTTCAGCATCGTGCCGTGGATCGACATGGATTTCCTCGGAGTAAGTCTTGGGCCCCGCGCCGACCTTCAACGCGGGCGCATCAGCAACCGCTAGCATGCATCTGGTTCCGGCTGTATTCTCGAAAAGCTCACCGGGGTGTGAGACGAACTCAACGCGTGGTCGCCGTCAGGCAGCCAAAAGTATCCAGTCCTTCAAGGTCCTGACGCGGCTCGGCAACGTCCGGTTGCTGTTCCATGTGACGTAGTACTCGATCGGCGCCGGGACGGTCAGACCGGTCAATCGCACGAGGCGTCCGGACTCGATCAGGGGCCTGACCATGAGATCCCAACCCAAGGCGAGACCCTGATTGCATTCCGCGGCGGCCATTAGGAGCGGATACTTTCCGAACCGCCGACGCTGCATCCACGGGTTGGCAATGCCTGCACTGCGAAAAAAATCATCCCAACTGGGCCACTCGGGGTCGGTCCAATCCATGTCCAACAGAGGAAGAGATGAGAGTTCGGTTTCCTGTATTCCTGCGTGTCGCGCTGCAAAGTCTATTCCGCAAACCGGATACATTTCTTCACGTGATAACAGTTCGGCGGTTTCATTCGCCCAAACACCCTTGCCGCATCGTACGCGCAGATCGACCTCGGATCTGCGGAAGTCTCGCATGTTGTCAGATATGAGATGGTGGACCGAGATGTCAGGATACCGTTGCCAGAAGTCGGCCATACGTGGCGTGAGCCACAAGGTGGCGAACGAATCCGTACATGCGAGAGTAATGCTCTCGTCCTTTCGTCCCGCCTTGGCCGCGGTGATTGCCTCGGAGCATTTGGCGAAGGCAGAAGAGATCGCAACGAACAGGTCGGCCCCGACTGGGGTATGATGTACTCCAGTTGACCGCCGCACGAATACCTGCGAGCCGAGTTCGGTTTCCAGCTGTTTGATCTGGCGGCTTACTGCACCCGGAGTGACATTCAGTTCACGTGCCGCGATCGTGAAACTCTGGTGCCTGCTCGCGGCTTCGAAGACGGCGAGCGTCGTAAGTGCAGGCAAGCCATAGAATCTGCGGGTCATACATTTTCACCGATGGGCATTTGGTCAAGACCGCTTACTCGGGACATTTCACTTTGAATGGCAAAATGGCCCTCTCCGCTCCCTGGAGGCTCAAGATAGGCGAACCTTACTCCTTAGCCCGTGGAAAAGCCGCTGAGCCGGATGCGAAAAGTTAGTGCTTCGCCATAGAACCATTCAATGACAGTTCCTCTCGCTCGAAATCCTGACTTATTTTCCTCTACTAGCGTCACGCAACGCGAGTTCTGATTTCTGCAGCGATAATAGCAGCTTATCGCGAATTCCAGGGCTGCCGGAGCCAGTTTAGGTACTTCTTCAAGCGCCAGCGCGAGGCTACGGTGGAGCCCACTGCGATAAAAACAGGCCCTTTCCAATGTTTGACGACATGTTCTACCCCGCTTATCCAATCCGGGTGACAAGAACCAACGATCAACAATGTCATAGTGATGGGAGAACTTAATGAGAAGGTATTTGCTTTCATTTGCCGCTTTTGGCGCTCTGATGAGTGGCGGCGCTGCCCACGCGGCATGCGGTGACATCACGCTGTCAGCCTTCAATTGGCAATCAGCTGAAGTGAACACCTATGTCGATCAGTTCATTCTCAACAACGGCTATGGCTGCAACGTTTCGGTGGTGGCTGGCGATACGGTTCCAACTCTCACTTCAATGATCGAGAAAGGTCAGCCCGACGTCTCTCCGGCCGTGTCACCGTCTGTCGTCGGCGACCTATATACCAAGGGAGCTTCCGAAGGCCGTGTCACCAAAATCGGCCTCGCGATCAGCGACGGTTCCACCTCGGGCTGGTTTATTCCCAAATACGTTGCCGACGCCCACCCGGACATAAAGACCGTCGACGATGCGATGAAGCACCCCGAACTCTTCCCATCACCAGAAGATCCCTCCAAGGGATGGATCATCCAGGGACCGCAGGGTTGGGGCCTTACGGTCGTGACGGGTCAGTTGTTCAAAGCTCTTGAAGCGGACAAAAAGGGGTTCGTATTGGTCCCCACCGGATCGGGTGCGGCTCTGGATGGCGTCATCACAAAGGCATATGAACAGAAGCAGGGTTTCATAGCCGGATACTGGGCGCCGACATCGCTTCTTGTGAAGTATCCCATGTTGATGCTGCAGGGTCCTCACGACGACGCAGAATGGGCCCGTTGCACTTCCAAGCAGGATTGCCCCGATCCGAAGGTGAATTACTGGGTACCTGCGGAAGAGGTGACGGTCGCAACCGCAGCGTTCATGAAGCGCGACGACGTCGCTGAAGCAAAAGAGTATTTCGCCAAACGGAGCTGGACCCAGGCTGAAGTCGGCAAGATCATGCTCTGGATGACCGACAATCAGGCAAACGGCGAGGACGGCGCCAAGTGGTTCATCAAGAACATGCCTGAGGTCTGGACGAAGTGGGTGTCTGCAGATGTCGCAGAAAAGGTAAAAGCCGCCGCGAACTGAAAACCGCTGGCCGTCGTGGATCCATCTGGTTTCGCGGCAGTCGCATCCTGCGCACCTGCCTACCGGTTGCGACTACGATCACACTTTACGGCACGGCGGCCTGTCCGGGTCGCCGTGTTTATGCTGCGTTGACGCTGTTTGAAATTGTACTGGAATTGCTGAATGGACTGGCTCTTTAAGTTTCCTCAACTCGATCCTGGCCTGTTGTTGGCCGTGAAACGCTTCATTGACGGGTCGTTGAGAACATTCACGCGTGCATATGGGGCGGCGATCGAAAACAGTTTCTATCCGCTACAGCGCATTCTCATCTTCTTCGAGAACGTGGCTACCGGAGCGCCCTGGCCCATCGTCATCATCGTGCTCGCAACCATAGCATGGCTGTGCGCTCGAAGCCGCTCGGTGGTTCTATCGGTCATCGGCGTTCTGATCGCCATCGGTCTGTTAGGGCTTTGGCAGGACGCGATGAGGACGATCTCCCTGGTATTCACGGCCACGATATTCGCCATCGCGATCGGTATCCCGCTCGGGATAATCCTGAACCGCTTCCGTCGTGTCGGCGGGGTCATGCAGACGATACTCGACATCATGCAGACCATGCCTCCATTCGTGTATCTGATCCCGGTGGTGATGCTGCTCGGCATCGGCCGTGTACCCGGCTTCATAGCGGTCGTCATATATGCGATTCCTCCTATCATCAGGCTCACCGACCTCGGTATCCGTCTGGTCGACAAGGAAGTGTTGGAAGCGGCTGATGCCTATGGATGCTCTCGGCAACAGAAGCTTTTTAAGGTGCAACTGCCACTCGCGCTTCCGACCATCATGGCTGGGATCAACCAGACCATCATGATGGCTCTCGGCATGGTCGTAATCGCTTCCATGATCGGCGTTCAGGGTCTGGGCCTCAACGTCCTGCAGGCGATCGCGAACCAGTATTTCACCCAGGGAATCTTCAATGGCTTCGCCATCGTGGGCATTGCCATCATCTTCGACCGGATAAGCCAGGCCTATGGCCAGCGCTTGCAAAAACACCGAGGTTCCGCGCATGAATAGTAGCGGTGCATCGATCGAGATCCGCGATCTCTGCAAGATATTCGGCCCGGCACCTGAACGGTATATCCAAGCCGTCCGAAACGGGATGTCGAAGTCGGAGCTTGCCGATAAGCATGGCCGCATTCTCGGCCTGAACGACATCAACATTGCGATGCCCGCTGGCAAGATCCAGGTGATCATGGGGTTGTCTGGTTCCGGCAAGTCGACGCTGATCCGGCACATCAACCGTCTGATCGAGCCAACTGCGGGTTCGATCATCATCGATGATCAGGACGTTCTGGGCATGAAAGAACTCGATTTGCGCGAGTTCCGCCGCAACAAGACCGCGATGGTATTCCAGCGATTTGGATTGCTGCCGCATCGCACCGTGATCGACAACGTAACCTTTGGATTGGAGGTCCGAGGCTTCGAGAGGTCGAAGGCCCGCGACATCGCAATGCGGTGGATCGAGCGCGTCGGACTGAAGGGCTTCGAACAGCGCTACCCGCACGAGCTGTCCGGTGGGATGCAACAACGTGTAGGACTGGCAAGAGCGCTCAGCAACGATGCATCCATTCTTCTCATGGACGAAGCCTATTCGGCATTGGATCCGCTGATCCGCACGGACATGCAGACGATGCTGCTCGAACTGCAAATCGAGCTGAACAAGACGATCGTCTTCATCACACACGATCTGGACGAAGCCCTGAGGTTAGGTGACCGCATCGTAATCCTCAGGGATGGATTGATCGTCCAGCAGGGCGACAGTCAGGACATCCTTCTGCGGCCCGCCGACGACTATATCCGGCGGTTCGTGAAAGACGTGAACCGCGCACGGTTCCTGAAGGTCGAAGCCATCATGAACCCGCTTTCCTCGCCTGAGCCAAAATCGCTCGTCCGCCTCGCGCCAGGCACGACCCTCGAGGAAGCTGCCAAGGACTTGGCGAGTTCCGATCAGGATACCGCTGTAGTGGCTGGTTCTGATGGAAAGCTGTTGGGTGAAATCTCTCTTCGGCAAATCACAGCCGCACTCTCAGCGTCGGGCGAACAGGCACCCGACAGGTAGCAGTTCGGGCAGCGTTCTCACCCTTAAGACAAGCCGATATTCGACTTCCGGGTAGGGCATCCAACCTCACACAGAACTAGATCACTCGCTCGGGAGCTACCAATGGACAGCCAGCCGCAGACCGTATCGTTGCGCAATCCGACTATCGAAGTTGTCGACGTGCACGTTGGTGGAGACCTGCACCGTATCGTTGTCTGCGGTGTCAAACCGCTACCCGGTAGCTCCGTCGTCGAACAGATGCAATATCTAAGGGCCAACGGCGACTGGTTGAGAAAAATCCTGCTGACCGAGCCGCGGTGAGGGCATCCGTCTCCATTTGCCGATCTGGTAGTTCCAAGCGCCCATCCTGATGCCGGTGCAGGGTTCATCATCATGGAGTTGATGGGTTCCCGTTGATTTCCGGTACGAACACGATGAGCACCGGACGCATTCCAATGAAGGACGGCCTACGTGAAGTGACCCTGGAGGCTCCCGGCGGCCCTATCCGGACGCTGGCGGAATGCCGGGACGGCAAGGTGATGGCTGTCACCTATTCAGCAGGGTCTCCTTCCTTCATGGCTGAGAAAGGTCGTGTAGTCGACGTGCCCGGTTGGGGAGAGGTTACATTCGACATGCTTTGGACCGGTGCCTTCTACCCGGTTGTGGACGCATCGAAGCTCGGCTTCTCCATGGTGAAAGAGGACGAAGAAGAATTGGTCCGCTTCGCCAAAGCTTTCGTTCCGCTCGCCCGCAAGGTCTCGCACCCTGCTCATCCCGTCTTCGGCGACGAAGGTCCGCTGTCTTTCGTCATCTTCGCAGGTCCACTCGATGGCGATGCGGGGAACGGATACCAGCGCAAGGTGTGCTGTTGCGAATATCCTCCCAACAGCGTGTACCGGTCCCCCGCGGGGGGTGCCGTCCACGGCCGCTACTGTCCAGCTCTTCATTCAAGGGAAGCTGAACGTCGGAGCCAGGCTTCAGACGGCTTCGATCTTCGATTCCACGCTGGATGTCGAGATCATGAAGGAGTCGGAACATCATGGTCATCGGGGTGTCCGAGTCGCCGTACGGGAACGGGCTGGATCACGTCACGTTCGGAATTCGTGGTCGACTTCAACGATCCGTTCACTCCCGGTGAAGGGCTTCAGGCACTGCTGATGTGAGTGGTGGCGGGCGGGCCGATTGTCGTCCGTCTTCGCTTTACGGTGTTCCTGAGGTGCCAGACCATAAACATCGCGAAAGCGCTTAGAGAAGTGAGAGGCGGAGACGAACCCGCTGCCTATCGCGATGTCAACGATGGGTATGTTGGACTGAACCAGCAGCAACTTTGCACGTTCCAACCGGAGTAGGAGATAATATCTGCTCGGCGAGCAGCCTATCTCTCTTTGGAAAAGCCTCTCCATGTGGCGGCGCGAGCGGCCGATCAACTTCGCCAGCATGTTCATAGGAATCGGGTCGTCAGCTGTCCGCTCCATCTCCTGTACCAGTTTGACGACTGTAGGATTGGACAGGCGCCCGCCCTTAACGAAGGGTATCCTTTGCGCTTCGTTCGGGCCTCTCACGCGTTCGATCATCGCGTGCTCGCAAATCTGAGACACGACTGCCGGTCCAAAATCTCTTCCGACCAGATGCAGCATCATGTCGAGAGAAGCCGTACTCCCGGAGCAGGTCCAGAAGGTCTCATCTACCGCATAGATCGAAGGCAGGACTTCCACGTCCATGAAACGCTCACTGAAAGCAGGCCGGGACTGCCAATGAACGGCGCAGGCCTTGTCCTTTAGAACGCCGGCATTCGCAAGGATGATCGTCCCCGTACCCAAGGCTCCCAACATAACTCGATGGTGCCGACATTCCCTGACCCAGGCTTCGAGACCTCGCGAACTGTGCGTCTCGGCGTGATCTCCTGCACATATGACAATCATCGAGGGGCGGGTGCCCATGAGCAGCTCCTTGCGCTCAGCAATAAGAGATGTTTGCGAGTTGACTTGGGTGCCGCATGCGGCTTCCAAGGGTTCCCCGGACGCTGAGGCGATGCGCCATGAATATGCCTCGTAGCCGAGGACTCGATTAGCTCGATGCAGCATGCCGGTCGCTGACGAGTATGCCAGCAGATCGAACTCCGGCATTAGATAGAAGACGATCGAGATCTGCTCGGACGCTGTCTGCGGTTTAATGCTCTGCTCCCACCCGGATGTCTGTCCGCTATTGCTGCGCAGAACAAATCGACACCACAGGAACCTACGAAACGATAGGCTCTCCGCGTAGCCTGAAAAAACTCATCTACGTATAGATTGATTTGATAGCAGATACGCGACTGCCGAATATGATGCGCGCGGGCGCGAAGGCTTCATCAAACGGCGCGTTCGGTCTCTCCAGAGTGGAACACCGTGGAACGCAGTTCAACTGAATTTATGACGGCACAAATTTTTTCCGTATGGCATACGGTGGGCGAGCTGTGATTTTGTCACGAACGGTAGAGCCATCGAGTCACAGCGAGTGCTGTCACCGGATCGGTTCAGAACTGTGAGACTAGATCATGCACGTGATGGCGCTGCTCAAGTCAGAGCTCTTCGAAATTGAAATCGCTGAAAGGCGTTCCTCGATCGATGAACTGTTTCCCGATTGGAACCCGCTGGATCGTTTCGGTCTTGTGATAGACGAGGCATTCGGCGGCCTAGGCGCGACGCATCTGCTGCAGGCCGCCATGTGCGCGTATTACGACGCGAAGGCCTCTCGCAGGACCAACCTGACCGTCTATCCTGAAATCTACGCCTTCCACATAGGACGCGGCTTGGGTGCTCATGCACACTACGATTTCTGGCCCGCCCGCCGCGAAGTTATCCTGGAGACCTTGGATCATCGTGAGGTTCTGGATGCAATCAACGATCGCGGAATAACTCGACTGGCGGTACCGAACAGGAAGATGCGCGACGTCGTTCACCGACCGAAAGAGGAAGATGCTGCGTTCGATAGGATCGCATCCGCTTTCGTGTACGATGCCTCTGGCCGGGTTCCTAACGGCGATGTGAAGATCACGGGATTGAACAAGCGTACAGAGTACAATCCGACCCAGACCCTGCGTCCGCTTTCCGAATTGTCCAAGAACCGCATATCGACCGCTACCGGCCGTCCTGTCAAAGAGGCAGACGATGCCTTCCTGCACTGGATAACGGAGCGAGAAACCGACGTCACCGATGCCGACAGGGAGATCGCCAAAGCCAGGAGGCGAGATCTCGTGATCGGCGAGGGCACCCGGGAAAGCTATCGTGGGGTCAGCGTGCCGGAAGCGCTCAAACGCCTCGCATCCGCTGGCATGCCCCCTAGCCAGTGATCCAACCTCGATGCCTCACTGCGCGTCGCCACCCGCATCGAGATTGCCAAGCTGAAGCGGAGCATGCCCGACGTGACAATGATCTACGTCACCCACGACCAAGTCGAGGCGATGACGCTGGCGGACCGGATCGTCGTGTTCAAGGACGGTGGCATCGAGCAACTGGGCACGCCGACCGAACTATACCGGAAGCCGGCGAACCTCTTCGTCGCCCAGTTCATCGGCTCGCCGGCGATGAACATCCTGAAGGGAAAGGTCGTCGACCGCACCGGGACGTCGGCGCGTTGCCGGCTCGATTGCGGCGTCACCCTCGATCTGGCGGCGGAACCCGGCAGGCTTTCGAAAGGTGAGGCCGTCAGCATCGGCATCCGCCCGGAAAACCTGCGGATCGCCGAGGGAAAAGGGGCCGAGCCGGCATTTACCGGAACAGTCGATCTCGTCGAGCACCTCGGCGAGGTGCAGATCCTCTATGTGGATCTACCCGGCGTCAGCGAGAAGTTCTTGGTCAAGGTGGATGGGGAGAGTTCCATTGCGCGCTCGCAGAGCGTCGATTTCACGGCGCGGCGCGACATTCATGTTTTCGACGCCACCGGAAACGTCATTCCGGTTGCGAGCCGGCGCAACAATCAAACCGACGCCAATTAAAACAGCCGATCGCACCCATGACGGAAGGCTTTCCGCATGCTGACGGTGATCGATGAGCTCAGCGGTGCGTGCTTGGCATTCCATGTCCACGCCAGATGAGGACCTCGCGTTGAAAGTCCGCTAAACAACGGGGCCTTTGTCAACCAAAAAACAGCGACGGCTGATTTGATGATGATACCGCCATCCGGACTTCGTTGTATCTGACGTCCGATCGCTGCGCGAAAGACGTTCGGCAGCTGCAGCGCCGGCGGCACGCGGGCGCTGCCGTGAAGAACACTTGCCATAGAGCATCCTCATCCTGACGACTCAGGCTCGATGATGCACCATCACCCTCAGGGACTACACACCTAGTGCAGATTGACGTCTCCGCGCTTTGCCACTCTGGAAGGACTGTCCATCGGACGACGCGGTCGTCCCATTACCCCCATAGGCGGGAATGCGGACGACGGGCATGAGCGTTGGTGATGCAGGCCTGAGCGGCGCGATAGGTTTCTGATCGGGCATGGAAGGCGCGCATCCAGCCGATCTGATGGGCGCTGATGCCCTCGGATGCGCAGCCGATCCGCTTCGGACCGAGATTGGTTGCATCGGCCAAGATGTCGGCTAGCATGGCAGAGACATTTCGTGGCGCGTCTGACTTCTACTCCTGCCGAAATGCTCGCCGGATTTGAACCCGATCGAGCAGTTCGGCGGTTACCGGTTCGTGCGACGGAGTACAAATCAGCCAATCACCCAAGGCTCACGGGCACCCAGGTCGACGATCACGGATTTGACCTCTGTATATTCCGCCACGCCAGACAGGCCGGTTTCGCGCCCTAATCCGGATTGTTTGTAACCGCCGATCGGCATCTCGGGTCCACCCGTGATCGTCGTATTGATCCACACGCGACCGGCGCGAACTCCGCGCATCAGCTCCATGCTCCTACGCAGATCAGTCGACCAGATTGTCGCGGACAGGCCGTACTCCGTGTCGTTGGCCATCCTGATCGCTTCTTCGGTCGACTTGAAGGACGACATGGCCAGCACCGGTCCAAACACTTCTTCCTTGGCAATCGTCATGTCCTGCGTCACCCCGCTCAGCAGCGTCGGCGCGACGAAATAGCCTGCCTGCGGCTCGATGCGCAGTCCGCCAGTCATCAACTCCGCGCCCTGCGCCCTGCCCTGTTCGACAAGGCTGAGAATACGTTTCATCTGCGCCTCGTTGACGATTGCTCCAACCCGTGTCTCCGGCGTCAGCGGATCGCCGACCCGCACCTTCGCCATCAGTGGGAGCAAACAATCAGTCAGCGGCTTCTCGATGCTTTCATGGACGATCAGCCTGCTGCCGGAAACGCAGCACTGGCCGGCATTGTGCAGCACGCCGTAGACGATACCGTCGGCGGCCTTGTCGAGATCGGCGTCGGCTGTGACGATGACCGGATTTTTGCCGCCCAGTTCCAGGCTCACCTTCTTGATGTTGGATGCCGAGGCGATGACGGTCGAGCGGCCGACACGGGTCGACCCGGTGAAAGAAACCATGTCGATATCCATGTGGTTGACGATCGACTGGCCGACAGGATCGCCATAGCCTGTGACGATATTCACCACGCCTTCAGGCAAGCCAGCCTGTTCCAGGATCTTGCCCATCATCAGGGTCGTCGACGAGGTGTGCTCACTCGGCTTGACGATAACCGTGCAGCCGGCCGCAAGAATGAACGGCAAGCGTTCGGCAAGAATGAAGAACGGGAAATTCCAGGGCGTGATCAGGCCGACGACGCCAACGGGTTCGCGCAGCACGAGCCCCAGCGAATCATGGCCGAAATTGTTAAATGTTTCGCCATGCAGCGCCTGCGCCTGCCCTGCTGCATAGTACCAGAGGTCGGCGGCGCCTATGATCTCGTTGGCCGATTGCCACAGGGGCTTTCCGCTTTCGAGCGTTTCGATCAGCGCAAGCTCGTCCTTCTGCTGGATGATCAGATCGGCGGCCTTGCGAAGGATTGCCGCACGGTTTACCGCCGAAAGATCGGCCCAGCCGCCTGCATCGAACCGACGTCGTGCCGCGTTGACTGCCCGGTCGACATCCGCCGCGGTACCTGCCGGCACGATCGAGACGGGCACGCCATGGGCGGGGCTAAGGCGAACGATTTCACCGCCATCGCTGTCGCTCCAGCTTCCCCCGATCAGATTCTTCAGCTTGCGAGGAGCAGGCGGGAGGCTGGGGCGGGCGGTCATATGGAACTCCGAAATTAGACGCGGGCGTTGACTGCTTGCCCACCGATCGATAAATGAACAGAATTATTACTTAAGGCCAGTTGCTCGAAAGTGCAAGCGTTCGGGAGGCCGCTGCCATTCGCGATTTCGGGGATTCGAGATGTCCGTTTTTCAACTGGATCAGGCTGGCCTCGTCCAGCTCCTTAAAGAAATCCGCGACGGAGCGGTGATCGCCACCACCGGATCCGGCGGCGGCCTTTTGGAGCCCGACGAACTTCTGGCGGGGTTCGAGAAGTCCTTTCTCGAATCCGGCCGGCCAAAGGGGCTGACCCTGGTGCATGCGCTCGGCATCGGAGACAGGAGCCGCAAGGGAACCAACCGCTTCGCCCATGAGGGCATGACGAAGCGGGTGATCGGCGGCCACTGGACTTGGTCGCCCAAGATGCTTGACATGGCGCGCAACGGCGACATTGAAGGCTACTGTCTGCCGAGCGGCGCCATCGTGCATCTCTTGCGCGAGATCGGCGCCGGCCGTCCTGGGCTGATCACGAAAATCGGGCTCGGTACTTTCGTCGATCCGCGCCATGGCGGCGGCCGTTGTAACACGCGCAGCGTGGAGGATGTCGTCGAGCTCATGAGAATCGACGGCCAGGAGTACCTGCGCTATCTCCCGTTCAAGGTCGACGTGGGACTGGTGCGCGGCACCTTCGCGGACGAGGACGGAAATATCAGCGCCATCGAGGAGCCGGCCGATCTCGACGCCTTCAACGTAGCTCTTGCAGCGCGCAACAGCGGTGGTCGGGTCATCGCACAGGTCCGCGAGATTAGGCCGAGAGGTTCGTTTCGGCCGCGGGAAGTCTCCATTCCCGGAACGCTGATCGACGCCGTGGTTGTCACGCCCGATCAAACGCAGACCTATTTCGGGCCCTACAATCTCAGTCTGGCCGGGCTTTCGGAAGAACGCGCGGCGGTCACCCCGCCGGACTTTTCGGATACGATCCGGCGCATTGTCGCGCATCGTGCGCTGTCGGAACTCGTCGAGGGCGGCTCGCTGAATTTCGGCTTCGGCATGTCGGCGGACGTCGCCTACCTGATGGCGCAAGGCAAAGACGCCGGTAAGCACTGGATCACCGTCGAGCAGGGCCTGCACAACGGCGTCCTGATGACGGGAGACCTTTTCGGTATCGCTTCGAACCCGATGGCCATCGTGTCCTCGGCGTCCCAGTTTGATTTCTATTCGGGCGGCGGATTGGCGCAGACCTTCCTCGGCATGGCCGAAATGGATCGCCACGGGAACGTCAACGTGTCCCATATCGCTGGGCGCATGAGCGGCCCAGGCGGCTTCATAGATATTTCGCAAGGGGCGCGGAACGTCGTGTTCTGCGGCAGCTTCGCGGCCAAGGGGTTGAGGCTTTCCACGGCCAATGGCCGCCTGGAGATCCATGCGCACGGCCAGATCGCAAAGCTGGTCGACCGCGTGTCCGGCATCACGTTTTCCGGCCGAGAGGCGGTTCGCCGCGGCCAGAAAGTTACCTACATCACGGAACGGGCCGTGTTCGCGCTTAGCGAGCGGGGCGTGGTACTGACGGAAATCGCGCCTGGCATGGACCTGCAGAGCGATATCCTGGACCACATGGATTTCGTGCCTGTCATCGACAATCCAGGTCTTATGGATCCAGCGCTTTTCGCCGCGCTCGCTAGCGAAACAAATTAGGAGAATCTGATGTCGGAATTCTATGTTGCCGTTGGCGATGAGTTCAAATTCTCTAAAACCGTGTCGGAATCCGACGTCTACCTGTTCGCCGGCATCACTGGGGATCTGTCGCCCAACCATGTCGATGAGGAAGCGATGAAGAAGACGCCTTACGGGGGCCGTATCGCCCACGGCGCACTGCTTGTCGGCTACATGTCCGCGTGCTCGACCATGGCCTGCAACGCCACGCGCGCCAATTCGCCTGAAACGCCGGTTTCGCTTGGCTACGATCGCATCCGGTTTCTATCAGGTGTTCGCATTGGCGACACGATCACCGTCACGTACCGCATCGTCGATGTCGACCTTGACAAGCGACGGTCGAATGCGGACATCGAGATCAGGAAGGCCGACGGCACGCTGGCGGTGGTTGCGAGCCATATTCTCAAATGGGTCGCCGCATGATGTCTGCCGCGTCTTGACACCGGACCGGCGATCCTGAGGTTTGAGTGACAGGTTGGCCTGGGAGACGGACGTTGGCAGCGATAACTGGGACCGCGGAAGCTGAGCCGAAACGACGCAATCCCGCCGAGAGCCGGCAGCGAATTCTCGAGGCCGGCATGAAGCACTTCGCTCAGTACGGACTGGGTGGTGCGCGCGTTGTGGATATCATCAGAGATGCCAATCTCTCGCATCGCATGCTCTACCACTACTTTGACAGCAAGGAGAGTTTGTACGCGGCCACGCTGGAGTTTGCTTATCAGCAGATACGCGATGCGGAGCAGAGCCTCAATCTCGAAGCGCTGGGCCCTGAGCAAGGTATACGCCGGCTGGTCGAATTCACCTTCGACTATTATGTTGCCAACCCGTCGTTCATGGCTCTGCTAAGCCAGGAAAACCTTAACGGCGGGCGCTTCGTGTCGCAATCGCCCGATCTAAGGACCATGCAACGGCCATTGGTGCAAACCCTCGACCGGTTGATCGATCGCGGCGTTGCCGAGGGTGTGTTCCGTCGCAGGTTGGACACCGTGCAGTTCTACATCGACATCGCTGGAGTTTGCTACTTTGGCCTTGCCAACAGACACACTCTTTCGGCCATTTTCGACCCATCGATCGCCACCGATGCGTACATTGTCGAGCGTCGCAAACACGTGGCCGACTTCATTCTTTTCTCGCTGACCTGGTAGCTTCCAGCCAGGGATTTGCGGTCCTATCCGATTGCATTCTCAATCCGTAAGTAATAAAACTGTTACTCATTTGGATGGAGAGACAGCGGTAGATGGCGACCATTTTTCTGCCTACGCTCGAGGGCGGGCACAAACGTCACGAGATCAGCCAGGCGAGCTCTTATCCGGAGGTAAACGGTGAACCGTTCGGCCGGGTCGCCTATGCCGCCGCGCATGTGGTGAGCGATCCGCTGTCACGCGCATCGCCCTGGAACGGGTCGACCATAGACATGGACCGGACCTTGGCTTTCCGCCGTCATCTCTGGTCCCTTGGCTTTGGGGTCGCCGAGGTCATGGACACCGCTCAGCGCGGCATGGGCCTCGACTGGACCGGTGCCAGAGAAATCATGACGCGCTCCGCGGGAGAAGCTCGTTCGATCGAGGGAGCGGCTTTGGCTTGTGGTGTCGGTACAGATAACCTCGTGGAGCCGCCACATTCGGTCGACGGCATTGTTGGCGCCTACGAGGAGCAACTCGCCTTCGTTGAAGGCCTGGGCGCCATATCCGTCCTGATGGCAAGTCCGGCACTGGCGGCAGTGGCAAAAGGGCCTGATGACTATGCATTCGTCTATCGGCGCCTGATTGAGCAGTCCAGCGGGAAGGTCGTCCTTCATTGGCTTGGCGAGGCTTTCGATCCGCGTCTGAAAACCTACTGGGGCTTCGACGATAAAGAGCGTGCAACCGGCTTCGTCATCGATCTCATCGCTGCGCACGCCGACAAGATCGAGGGCATCAAGGTATCACTTCTGGACGCCGATCACGAAATCAGGATGAGAAATCGGCTGCCTGAAGGGGTTGCTATGTTCACTGGCGACGATTTCAACTATCCCGAATTGATTGCAGGAGACGCGGACGGACACTCACACGCCCTGCTTGGCATCTTCGACCCGATAGCGCCCTGCGCGGCCGCAGCTCTGGTCGCACTCGGCAAGGGTGACACGGTGCTGTTTCGCGAGATCCTGGATCCCACCCTCGAACTTGCGCGACACATCTTTGAGGCGCCAACCCAGTACTATAAGGCCGGTGTGGTTTTCCTGGCTTGGCTCAACGGCCACCAAGATCATTTCTCACTGCTCAGCGGCATGGAGTCGGCACGGTCCAGCATGCATTATGCAAGGCTGTTCGAACTCGCCGATCGGGCGCACCTATTTCGAGATCCCGATCTGGCGGCATTCCGGATGACGCAGTTTCTCGGCGTGAAAGGCCTCGCGGCCTGAGCTCGAGCTGAGGGAACGCGGACGGTCAGGCCGCCGCCGGCCACTTCATCGTGCGCCGGCCCACCGCGACCGATCATCGGCGACCGGCGGATGCACGTAGGCTGGTTTGCCGGCAATGATGTCGGCAGCCTTCTCCGCGATCATGATCGTCGGCGCATTGGTGTTCGAAGATACGACTTGCGGCATGATCGAGCTGTCGCAGATGCGCAGACCTTCCAGACCATGGGCCTTGAGAGTGCCGGGATCGACAACCGCCATGTCGTCACGCCCCATGCGGCAACTTCCGACCGGATGGTAATCGGTCTTGGAGTAGCGGCGCGCCTGCGCGACGATTTCGTCGTCAGATACCAGAGAGCTCCCCGGCAGGCGCTCGGCGCTGACGAAGGGCTTGAAAGCATCCTGGCGCATGATCTCGCGTGCTACACGTAGACCCGCAAGCGACATCTGCCTGTCATACGGGTCGCTCCAAAAATTGGGGTCGATCAGTGGTGCCACTTTCGGATCAGCACTTGCCAGACGCACCGTGCCGCGCGAGCGAGGCCGCATATGCGCTGTGTTGAGCGTGACGCCGCAGTTGGACAGCTTTGTCTCGGCGTCGTTGATGCCCGAGCCCAGCATGAAATGAAACTGGATGTCTGGGGCGGCCGACTTTTCGTCGGTGAACCAGAATCCACCAGCCTCGCAGAGATTTGAAGACACCGGCCCATTCTTGAACAGCAGATATTGCAGGCCCGCCATCAGCGACTTGTCGATGCGATTGTGCTTGTCATAGCTGAAATCACCGGTCAGTTCAGACACCACATACAGGTCGAAGTGGTCGTGAAAATTCTTGCCCACGCCCGGCAGGTGGTGCTTCACATCGATGCCGAGCGCCATCAGTTCCGGCGCATCGCCAATGCCCGACATCAGTAAGAGCCTGGGTGAGCCGATCGCGCCGGAAGTCAAAAGCACCTCGCGACCGCAGCTGACCGTTTCAGGCCGCGTCTGGCCCTTACGCACCACGTCGATGCCCGTCACGCGTCCGGCTTCGATGTTCAGGCGCAGCGTCTGCGCATCGGTCCAGACGGTGAGGTTGGGCCGCGCCATAGCTGGACGTAGGTAGGCGACGGCGGCCGAGCTGCGGCGCGCGTTGCGCGTTGTGGTTTGATAGAAGCCAACCCCGTGCTGGTGATCGCCGTTGAAATCGCGGTTGTAGGGGATGCCGGCCTCCTGCGCTGCGCGGATGAAGGTGCGGGAAATCGGCAGTGGGCTGATCGGATCCGACACTCCGAGGGGGCCACCGCTGGAATGAAAGGCATCCACCAGCATCTCATTATCTTCGGCGCGCTTGAAGTAGGGCAGGACATCGCGATAGGCCCATCCTTCACAGCCGAGCGCTTGGGCCCAGTTGTCGTAATCCCAGGCATTGCCGCGCATATAGACCATGGCGTTGATCGATGAGCCGCCGCCGAGCACGCGACCCTGCGGATACCAGTAGGCTTTGTCGTTGACGTGTTTTTGCGGAACGGTCGACCAGCCCCAGTTGGCCATTGCGCCGGTCAGTTTCGCAAAGCCGGCCGGCATATGAATGTAGGGATGGCGATCCGCCTTGCCCGCCTCGACAAGCAGGACGCGAACACTCGGATCCTCAGTCAACCGTGCCGCTAGAACGCAGCCCGCCGGACCGGCGCCGACGATGATGTAGTCGTACATGCGGTGCTCCTCAACCTCGCGAATATCCGTCTTGACACTCAGGACGGCAACCCATTAAGTGAACAAGCCTTTTACTTATATCAGATCGGAGGCACGCGCCAAGCGTCGTTCGAAGGTTTTGAAGAAGGATCGGGTGAACCTGCTTTGGAACGCCCAGGGACTGCCGCTTAAAGGGATCTTTCGGTGTGAAGAGCACCGGTTCAACGGGAGGAACATCAATGAACATTTTCAATCGTACAGTGTTGGCAGCAAGCGTTGCGATGCTGACCGCCGGCACCGCGCAAGCCGCCAATGAGAAGATTTGCATCACGACCTGGGATCTGACCAATCCTTATTGGGTCAACCTCGTCAATGGCGTCAAGGAACGGGCCACGGAGGTCGGCGCGACGGTGACGGTCGCCGATCCCGCCAATGACACCAACAAGCAGGTCGGCGCGCTTGAGAATTTCGCGACAGCGGGCTGCCAGGCGATCATCGTCTCCGCCATCGATCCTGCATCCACGCAAGGCCCGCTCGAGGCGGCTCGCAAGGCCGGCATCAAGATCATCGCGCAATCCATCGAGACGCCTGTTGCTGACGTGTGGGCATCTGCCGAAGAGCGTGACATGGGCTACGTCATAGGCAAAGAGGCTGGCAAGTGGATCGCCGAGAAGCTTGGTGGCAAAGCCAAGGTGTTGACGCTTAACAACGACCGGATTCCGCAGATGATCGCGCGCAAGGACGGTATCAAGGCCGGCATCTCCGAGCTTGCGCCCAATGCGGAGTTCGTTTCCGACCAGCCCGCGCCAAACACCGCCGAGGCCCTCACCGTCACCGAGTCGGTCCTGCAGGCTCACCCCGATCTGTCGGTCATCGTCTCCATCAACGACGCCAGCGCGCTCGGCGCTCTTGCCGCCCTGGAATCCTCGGGCATCGACACCACCAACTTCTTCGTCGGCGGCATCGATGCCACTCCGGAGGCGCGCGCCAAGATCGATGCCAAGACAGCGTTTCGTGCCAGTGTCGACAATGTTCCCTTCGAGAACGGGAAGCAGGACGTCGACATCGCGATTGACCTCATTGGCGGCAAAAAGGTCGAGTACCGTCAGGTGATCGCCGTCAAGGCATACACCGGCAAGTGACCTTCTAGCTACGGTCGGCTACGGTACGTCCGGGCAGAGCCAAAAAAGTCATGAACGATACGATCCTCGACATGCACGACATCCGGAAAACCTATCCGGGTGTCAATGCCCTGAGCGGCGTCACGTTGAGTGTGCGACGCGGCGAAATTCATGGCTTGATGGGCGAAAACGGTGCCGGCAAATCCACCCTCATCAAGGTGCTTGCCGGCGCCATCAAACCGGATGGCGGGACCATCCGGTTTGATGGTCAGACCTACAGCGGCTTTTCACCCTCGCAGGCGATGGCGCTGGGTATCGGCGTTATCTATCAGGAATTCAACCTGATCCCCTTCATGTCGGTGTCCGAGAACGTATTCCTCGGCAACGAACTGGTGTCCGGGCCGCTGACGCGTGATGCGCAGATGCGCAAGCGTACCAGAGCCCTGTTCGACGAACTGGGCATCGATATCGATCCGGACACACAGGTTCGCGAACTGACCGTCGCTTACCAGCAGATGGTCGAGATCGCCAAGTCGGTGTCCCGAAAGGTCAAGCTGCTGGTCATGGACGAGCCGACCGCGCCGCTCTCCAACCGCGAGGTGGACCAGCTCAAGCTGCTGATTGCCCGACTGCGCGCGCAAGGCATCACCATCATCTATATCTCGCATCGCCTCGAAGAGATTTTTGAACTGACCGACAACGTCACCGTCCTTCGCGACGGCGCCTATGTCGGCGCGCTGGAGACGGCGAAAGCGACACGTGCCGACCTGATCTCGATGATGGTCGGTCGGTCCCTGTCGGAGACCTATCCGAGTGGCGGCCACGCGCAAGGCGAGACGGTACTCGAAGTCCGCGGTCTCTCGGGAGGGCGCTTTCGCGATATATCCTTCCAGCTCAGGAAGGGTGAGATCCTCGGAATATCCGGTCTTGTCGGCGCTGGCCGCACCGAAGTTGCTCGTGCCATTTTCGGGGCGGATTATATTTCCGCCGGTCAGGTCCTGGTCAACGGCAAGCTGGTCAAGATTGGATCGCCGCGCGATGCGACAAGACACGGGATTGCCCTCATCCCGGAAGACCGAAAGCAGCAGGGGCTACTCCTTTCGATGAGTGTCAGCGACAATTCCACGCTGGCAGCATTGTCCAAATTCGGAGCACTCGGATTTCTAAGCCCTGCCCAGGAGCAGAAGGCCGCCAGCCGGCAGATCGAGAAGCTCGCGATAAAGACGCCAAGCATCGACCAAAAGGTACGTCTGCTCAGTGGCGGCAATCAGCAGAAAGTTGTGCTGGGCAAGTGGCTCGAGACAGAAGCACGCATACTGATATTTGACGAGCCGACGCGCGGCATCGACGTCGGCGCCAAGCAGGAGATTTATCGGCTCATGCGCGAACTCACGAAGCAAGGGGTCTCGATCCTGATGATCTCCTCGGAGATGCCGGAACTGATGGGCATTTCCGATCGCATCCTGGTGATGTCACGCGGCAGGATCGCAGGGGAACTCGCCGCGGCCGAATTCAGCCAGGGCCGCATCCTCGAACTCGCCTCTTCCTAGACCGCTCGGAGATCACCATGAGGGCATTCCGCAAATTCGCTTCGCGCTACGGTATGGCGATCGTGCTTGTCGTGCTGTTCGTCGTCTTCACGTTGACCACCGACGCGTTCCTGACGCAGCAAAACATCACCAATGTCCTGCGCCAGGTCGCGATGCTCGGAATAGCGGCCGTCGGCATGACCATGGTGGTCCTGACTGGCGGCATCGATCTCTCGGTTGGCTCGACGCTCGCCCTTGTCGGGGTTGTCGCGGCCGTTGCCATGACGACGCTTGGCCTTGATATCTATTCGGCAAGTGCATTGGCCATTCTTGTCGGTGGCGTCGTCGGCCTGGTGAACGGTCTCGCGGTCGCGGTTTTTGCCATCCCGCCGCTGATTGCCACGCTGGCGACTTTGACCGCGGTCCGCGGCTTCGCCTACATCACCACGGGCGGCCTGCCGATTTTCGGCTTTCCCCCAGCCTTCAGCTATCTCGGGCGCGGAATGGCCGGTCCGGTGCCGGTGCCGGTGATCATCATGTTCGCGGTGCTGCTGCTTGGCTGGATCGTGCTCAACCGTACTCGCTATGGACGCCGTCTCTACGCCATCGGCGGCAATGCCGAGGCTGCGCGCCTTTCGGGCATTTCGGTCGGCAAGACGCTGGTGTGGACCTATGTGCTGGCGGGACTGTTCACGGGCCTGGCTGGCCTGATCATGCTCTCAAGGTTGAACTCGGCGCAGCCGAACGTGGCCACCGGCTTCGAGATGGATGTCATCACCGCCGTCGTCCTCGGCGGGATCAGTATCTCCGGCGGCGAGGGTCGCTTCAGCGGAGTGATCTTCGGTATCTTCATCATCGGTATCCTCGGCAACGGCATGATCCTTCTGAACGTGCAGGACTATTGGCAACTGGTGATCAAGGGCGCCGTGCTTATGACCGCCGTCGGGCTTGACCAGTACAACAGTCGGCTCGGCGCGCGCTCGGCGCAGCGTGCGCAGGCCGCCGCCATGATGGAGGCGCGCGTCAGCGCCTCGGCGAGCACGGCCCAGCCATGAGCCTTTCGCGCACGGCTCTCGTCACCGGCGGCTGCGGCGGCATCGGTCTGGCGATAGGTCTAGAACTGGCCCGCGCCGGGTTTCGGATCGGGGTCCTCGACCGTGACGTGGGTGACGAGCAGCAACTGATCGCGAGCCTGCGCGCTGCTGGTGCCGCCGCGGTGCATGTCATCGCGGGCGATCTCGCCGCGACGGACCGCCACGAAGCTGTTCTCGATGCGTTCGAGGCCGAGCTCGGCTCCACGGACGTGCTGGTCAACAATGCCGGCATACCAGCCAGGGTGCGGGGCGACCTGCTGGCGATCTCGACGGGCTCGTTCGACGATGCGCTCGCGGTCAATCTGCGTGGCACGTTCTTCCTGACCCAGAGCGTCGCGCGCCGCATGCTCGAAGCAAAGGCCATGGACGGCCCGGTGCGTTCGATTGTCGTGATCTCTTCGGTTAGCACGACAATGGCATCGACTGAACGCGGCGAATATTGCCTCTCTAAAGCTGCCCTGCCGATGCTCGTGAACCTATTTGCGACGCGGCTCGCGCCGCATGGCATAGGTGTCTACGAGGTTCGTCCCGGCATCATTCGGACACCCATGACGGCGGGCGTCGCCTCACGTTATGACACGCTGATCGAAAATGGTCTGGTTCCGGTCAGAAGATGGGGCGAGGCTGAGGACGTCGCCCGCATTGTGCGCGCGCTAGTCGGCGGTGAATTTGCTTTCGCGACTGGATCGATTGTGAATGCCGACGGAGGCCTCTCCCTCGCGAGACTTTAGGCCGTAGTGACGATTTAACGGGTACAGATTCCCTCGAAGTCGCAAATCAGGTTCAACGCTAATCTTGGAGGTTATCGATGGACTGCGATGCGCTTCGGGACGATCGATGGGAACGGATTAAGGGCTTTGTGCCCTGCGGCACGAAGGGCAAGCGCGGTCCACGCACGAACAACCGTCGATTTCTGAATGCGCTGTTGTGGATGGCGCGCTCGGATGGGCGCTGGCGTGATCTGCCTAAACGGCTTGGCGACTATCGATCGGTGAAGCGACGCTACTACCGTTGGGCCGAGATGGAAGTGCTTGACGAAATGCTTAGCCAGGACGCAGTGCGCAAATACCAAGCCCGCCATCGTGTTGTTAAGGCCGATGGTCGCGAGAAGGAAATAGATTCCCACGGCAACGATAATCACGGGCACAACGCTGGGCGACACGAGATAGGCGTTGAGATAGCTCGCGAAGCGCAAGTTGGACTTGTGGAGACCGTAGGCGGCAGCAGTCCCCAGAGGAAGCGAGACGACAGTTGTCAGGATTGCTGCTGTCAGCGAGATGTATGTAGCAGATCGCCATTCCCTAGAGGCGAAGAAGGCCTTGTACCAGCGTAGACTCCAGCTCTGCGGCGGAAACTCCAGGAAGCTGGTGTAGGCGGCGTGACCGGCGGCTACACCCTGAAGCGTCTTTGACAGACCGCTGATCGAAATGGCCGATCGTGTGTCGGAACACTTCATCAAGGCGATGCGCCGCGCGCAGATCACCGCCAAGATTATTAGCTTCCGGCCAAGGTCGGTGTCTCGTAATGACAACGCCTCCCGGCCCAAGAACGGCAAACGTCGCAAACTGGCCGCGATATAGAAGCAACGCTTCCACGTTCAGGCAACGCTGGCGCAATGCTCTCCAAGGCAGCATGATAATGCGGAGAACTGCGCTCTCACTCTTGTTGTGATCGGCTGCGGCTCAAGCCTTGCCGATCGAGAGAGGGGGGCCTTTCATCTGACACTGAATCGGACAGGTGCGGTGATGCTTCTGTTGACGCCGAGCGGTGGTGCCGGAACAGGCGATGCGCGGCGCACGAGCGACAGCACCTCATTGTCGAGTTCGGGGAAGCCGGACGATCCCGCGAGTGAGACGGAAAGCACATTTCCGCTGTCGTCGATGCGAAAGCGGACATAGACCGTGCCGCGCTCCCCGCGCGCCTTCGCGCCGGAAGGATACCGCTTGCGGCGCTCCAGATGCGCCATAAGCCGTGACTGCCATTTGGCCGGCGAGACGGAAGACACGCCTGATGCGCTCTGACGGCCGGCATTGCGGTTCGATAGCCTGACCTGCGCCTGGGCTTGTAGGGCTGACTTCGAGGCGGCCTGCTGCTGGCGCTGGCGAACCGGCTTCTTCGGCTTCTCCTTCTTCACGACCTCTTTCTTTGGCTCCGGCGGCTTCGGCCGGAAGGCGGGAATGGGAACCTCGACCGCATCGGGGACTATCGCGTTCTCCTCGATCGGTTCGATCTCCTCTTTGACTGGTTCCAGCTCTTCCGGTTCAAATGCGGCAACTTCCTCGCCAACTTCTTCCACCGGTTCGTGCTCGGCTTCTGCTACCTCCTCGACCGGCTCCGGCTCCACCTGCTCCGTAACCTCTGTGGGGGGCGCCTCCTCCGGCGTCAGCACCTCCTCGATGGGCACACTCAGTTCCGCCGTCTCCAGATCGGGCGCGACCTCGTTGGCCTCGGTGAAGACGGCTTCCGGCTCAGGCGCCAGTTCGATCATTATGGCGGCCGGCGGCGCGTCGTCGACCGTCATGACCAGCTGCTCGCGCATCAGCCACACCGCTCCGCCGACATGGACGGTGAGCATGACAAGACCCGCGCAGGTCCATAGCGCCGCCTCGGCGACGCGCGCGCCGCGGCCGATGGAGGCGCTGAAGCCGCTCATGGGGCGGACACCGCACCAGGCGATGAGGCTTGCGCATCCTGACGCGGCATTGGTGGCAGTGCGGGCATGGTCTCCAGCCCGACCAGCGCGATCTTCAGATGGCCGGCCGCGCGCAGCAGGTTCATCGCGTCCATGAGGTCGCGATAGCTCACAGCCCCGTCTGCGCGCAGGAAGACGCGCGTTTCCTTGTCGCCTTCGGTGAAGGCGTCGAGCGCGGATGCCAGTCCCTCTCGCGCCACCGGATCGTCGCCGAGCGTCAGCGACAAATCCTCCTTCAGCGTCACGTAAAGCGGCTTGTCGGGACGCTCCTGCGGCTGCGCCGTCGATGCCGGAAGGTCGACATTGACGTCGACGGTCGCAAGCGGTGCGGCCACCATGAAGATGATAAGCAGCACCAGCATGACGTCGATGAAGGGCGTGACGTTGATCTCGTGGCTCTCGTCGAGATCGTCGCTCGCCCGCTCGCGGATGCCGCCTGCCATGACATCTACTCCGCCGCCAGAGCCGAAGGCATCGTCCGCGCCGGGACCTTGCGCCGGTCGAGATCGAGGCTGACCAGCCGCTCGACGGCTGCCGACGCGTCGGCGAGCAACTGTTTGTAGCCCGCGATGCTCCTGGCGAAGACGTTGTAGATCATCACCGCCGGGATGGCGGCGACAAGGCCGAGCGCGGTCGCCAGCAGCGCCTCGGCAATGCCGGGAGCCACCACGGCAAGGTTCGTCGTCTGCGCCTCGGATATGCCGATGAACGAGTTCATGATGCCCCATACCGTGCCGAATAGGCCGACGAAGGGGGCGGTCGAGCCGATCGTGGCCAGAACGCCGGTGCTGCGCGACAATCTCTTGCCCGCCTGCGCCTCGATGCGCACCAGATGCGACAGGATGCGGTTGAGCACACCCCGATCGCCGGCATGGTCGAGCACGTCTTGCGAGCGATACATCTCGCTTGTCGCCGTGCGTACCATGAAGGCCGCCGGCCCGCCGCGTCCGGCGAGCGCATGGGCGGCATCGGGAATGCTCGACGCATCGACGATGATCTTGAGAGCGCGCTTGGCCCTTGCCTTGGCGCAGGCGATCTCTACCGACTTGGCCAGCCAGATCGTCCAGGTGACGAGCGAGGCGAAGGCTAGCCCGACCATCACCCCCTTCACCACCCAGTCTGCGGCCATGAACATGCCCCACGGGGAGAGATTGTGAGGCAGATTAGGATCGCGTGCGACTGGCTCCAGCATCTGCGAGATTGCCCCCGCCGGATCGTCCAGCAATGACGGAGCCGGCTCTGGCGCGGGAGATGTCTCCGTGGCTGCAGGAACTTCCGGAGCAGGTATGTCGGCGGATGATGCGCCTGATGCTTCCGGTTGCGCGCCACCAATCGCTTCAGGAGGGGAAGCGACATGCGCCCTTGGCGTGGACTCAGCCGTGGGAGCGGCTTGTGGCGGTTGGACGCTCTCCGCCGCGCCTTCTATAGCGGGAGGCTGCGCCGCTCCCGAATCCTGCGCCTGTGCCGAGAGCGGGGACAACAGGGCAATAGAAACGGTCAGGACGAGGGCGGCGCTGCCCGCGGTCAGGGAGGATGCGCGACGGAAGATCGGTGCGAGGCGGAATGTCATTGCGTTCTTCTTCTTTGGATCATTATGCCGCATGGGTGGCAGATGTCGGGGCCACTGTCGGCCTATAGGCGGGATGCCGGCGAAGCCGGGAGAGCGAGCTGCGGCGTCGGATCAGCTTATGCAGGTCGCAGTCGAGACAGCCTATGCGGCCGCTATCCGGACTGGCGACCAGATCGGCGATGGTGAAGGTGTCGAAGGTGGCGACGAAGGATTCTGCCGCCGCCCGAACCAAAGCGTCGAAGATGCCCTCCGGCTTCATTCGATCCGTGGAGACAACGCCACCAAAGGCCGGCTCGATCAACCGCAGCATGTCGCCAATATTAATGCGTGAAGGCGCGACTGCGAGGCTGATGCCGCCGGCTCGGCCGTGTGTTCCGGTCAGATAGCCCGCAAGCACCAGCTTCGCCACCGCCTGCGCGGCATGGTCCTTGGTCGTGCCGGCGAACTCCGCCGCCGTGCGGGTCGTTGGCGTCCGTGCACACAACGCAAGGATCTGAACCGAGATCTCGGCCTGCTTCGTCAGTTTCATCATCCTGCCTCCTCGCTGTATCGCCTGTTCTCCGGCCGCATCACCAGCCAGATGGCGCAGCCGGCCATCAGCGCCGCCATGCCCATCGTGAGCCAGATGCCGGGATGCACTCCGATCAGGAACAGCGCATAGCCGAACGCCATGCCGCCAAAGGCCACCCACGTCGCCCGGCGAGGCATCGCGCCATGCTCCCGCCAGTCCCGCAGCACCGGCCCGAAACGGGGCTGGTCTAGCATCCACGCCTCAAGACGTGGCGACGAGCGTCCGAAGAACCATGCCGCCAGGATCAGGAAGATCGTCGTCGGCATCAGCATCAAACAGCCGAGCGCGATAAACCCCGCCTGCCGGGCTTCGCCGAGGGGATGGCGTCGAGGCCGTCCCCGCGATGCTCCATCCGCTTTCATATTCCCGCCGCGAAGACCTCCCTGACCAGTCCGTGAACGCGGCGGAAGGCGGCTTCAGCCCCGGCGACAACACGGGCTTCTTCCTCTTCCGACAGAGGCACCGCGTCGAGGGCCGCTGTGAAGGTCCGCCAGTGCAGCCCGCGCCCTTCGGGTGCTCCGGCCAGATGCCGTGCGCCGAAATTCGCGGAGAGGCCGAGCTTCATCGCCTCTTTGATGAGGAACGCCGCGCCGAGGTTCGAGCCTTCCGCCACATAGAGCCAGCCGAGCGCCGTCGGCAGATAGATCGCGGCTCCGGGGAGGAAGGCCGGCCGCGCATCGAAAGCCAATGTCTCCATGTCGAGATCGACAAGATCCTGCTCGATCAGCGGCAGACGTCGACGGCCCTGGAGGTCCGGCAACATCGCGTCCAGCGCCGCATCGTCGTAGAGCGCGTCGATGTCGCGGTGGAACGCATGCTGAACCTTCACGAACAGCCCATACCGATCCCAGCTCGCAAACGGCTCTCCCACCATGATCGACTTGTCCAGACGATCATGCGTAGAGTGCGTCGCTGCCTTCAGGCGCTTCGAGCGCGTAAGAGCTGGACGATTGTGGAGAATGACAGTTTCATTCATCGATACGGCCTCTTTGGACAAGAAAATGAACACGTATCAGGGGAGCTGAAGCTCGCCTGCGAAACGCGGTGTCAGAACTTGAAATTGAGCGATGCAGTGAAGGTACGTCCCGGCATTGCGTAATAATCGGCACCCAACGCAGAGACATAGGCTAGGTCGGTGAGGTTGGTCACGGCCGCCCTGAGCTTCACATTGTCGTTGAACGCGTAGGAGCCGTAGAGGTCGTAGGTCGTGTAGGAGTCGAGCTTGTAGTTGTTCTGCAGGGAGCCGATGGTGGGTTCGGTCGGGCCTACATGGGTCATACGGGCGCCGATCGTCAGCTTTTCGTCGAACAGCCGCACGCCGCCATCGAGCGCCACGCGGACTTTGGGCTGGACGAACAGGACCGACACCTCCGGGCCCAGATAGCGGATTCTGCCATTGGCATCGTAAGTCGTCGGCCAATTGGCGTCGTTGTAAGTAAACGTGCCTCCCAGGTACCACGACCGGGCATCGTAACTGGCCTCGACCTCTACGCCTTTCATCCGCGTCGTGCCGTTCAAGTTCACGAAACTGGTGTATCTCCGGTTGGCTTCCTCATTATCGATAGCGCCGAGAGCGATGTAGTCCTCGATGTTTCGATAGAAGCCGACCACCTTCAGGCGAAAGCTGTCATCGTCCTTGAACAGTCCGTCGCGGGAGATATTGGCACCGATCTCGTAGGTGTCAGCTCGTTCCGGCTCGAGATACGGATTGGGAGAATAGCCGTTTATGACACCGGCGTGGCCGCTATTGAGGAACGACTCCATGATGGTCGGCGGACGGAAGCTCTTCGAATATTTTACGAAGGGCTGGAGCCAGTCATAAGGCTTTATCGCGACCGTCAAGCTCGGCAGGAAGGCGCCTTCCGATCGGTCCACCTCGACGGCGTGGGCCGGATAATATTCCGGCCCATATACTGGCTCCCACCTGTCCGGGGTCCCAGTAGAGCACCCACGGGCGTTACAGAATGGGGGTGTGCCGGGAATAAGAGTGTAGCTGATGACGTCGCGTGTCGGGTTGCCGAAGATCGTGGTGTTTCCCGAATTCCGGTACCAGTCATAGCGTAGCCCGCCCTCTACGGTAAGCCAATCGTCATGTTCCAGCCTGGCGTTTAGGAAACTGCCAACGACGTCGCGTTTTCCTGTCGGGTTGCCGCCATTGTAAAAGTCCGTCTGATCAATACCGTCGATAATAAGTCCTGAATTGTTGGACTTGCCGTCGTCATGAAATGCTTCGGCTCCGTAGTTGAACGATAAGAGGCCCAGGCTTGTATCGAAGCGGCTTGTATTCTCTATGCTGCCACCCAGCGTTCCCATCGTGTAATTTCGTCCCACGCTGTCGACCACAGAGGAACTGTCCTCATGGTCCGTGTGGTTGTAGTAAAGCCGGGCCTTCAGATCGATCAATTCGCTATCCGAATCCCAATCGAACGATGCCGTAATGGTGTCGTTGACGACATTCTGCTCAGTCTCCGAAAGGGTCGTTTCTCCGAAAAGGGAGGAGTAGTTCCCCGTACTGAAATCGGACTCGTTGCGTACCCAGCCAAGCGTCAGCTTCATGTCCTCGGTGACATTCGCTTCCGCCTTGATAAGGCTCGAGACCGCTTCCTGGCCAGAAAAGAGGAAAGTATCGCCATCCGTTGTCGTCGACTGATTGCGGATTTCGCCGTTTTTTCCAACTTCATAAGCGCCGATATTCTTGTGACTTATGCCGCCCAGGATCGAGAAGCTGTCCGAGATGCGGAACGCTGCGGCGGCCGATCCGTCGAAATGATAATTGTTAGTGCCGGTCGTGCCGTTGATCTCGATCCCCCAGTTGCGACCCGGCCGGATCAGGTCGTCGGCGACGATTGTGCGGAAATTCACTGAACCACCCAGTGTGCCCAGGCTTCCTGCGCCTGACGTGCTGCTCTTTTCGACTTCGATCGTGCGCACGAAGGCTGTATCGACATAGGTTTGCTGCGTCGCGCCGTGACCGTTTCGCTGAAAGTTCTGGCGCGCGCCGTCGATCATCATGCCGATGCGATCCTGATCCTGAAGACCGCGAATATTGACGCTTACGCCCGGCCTCTGCGCCTCTGCGCGGTTGGCGTATACGCCGGCGACGTTGTCCAGCAGGTCTCGCGCATTGCGCGTGGGCGCCTCCTGGATGGCCTGACGCGAGATCACGCTGACAGCCTCCGGCGTCTCGTACACCCAGTCCGGCGTGCCTTGAAAACCTGAGCCCGAGGCGGCGATGCGATCCGTGCCGCCAGTCACGTCGATCGTGTCGAGCACCAGAGAACCGTCTGCTGCGACCGTCCCGCTGTGCGCCCCTGAAACGCGGTCGGTTATCGTCACGGTGTTGGCGTCCGTAAAGGCATAGCTGAGACCGGTCCCCGCAAGAAGGCGACTGAGCGCTTCGGCGTTCGTATAAGAACCCTGCAACGGCACAACCGACTTTCCGGACGTTAACGATGCCGGATAGGCGATTTTGAGCCCGGCCTGTCGCGCAAAGCTGGTCAGTGCAGAAGTCAGTGGCTGTGCCGGTATGTTGAATGCGACCGCACTGCCCTGCGCCGAGGATTGTGCTTGCGCCGTGGTGAGATGGCCAAGCGGTATTAGCGCGGTCGACGCGACCAGTAGCGCCCTCAGAAAACGATTCTGCCTCGATGTCCCCGACATGGATCCCTAACCTTCGTTCGTGTGAAGAGGGATCGTTGCCTGTCTGGGTCGAGATATGCCCTCGTAAGCTATGACCGGATTTCTCGGCAAAATCCTCAATCGAAAGTGAAAAGAATTCTTGCTTTCCGCTAAGCGCCTGAAATAACCGTCAAGTATCTTGAGATGTGACGCACGCGGATCGGCAGGCCATTCGCCAGTGCGTCAAGGGAGATATCTGGCGTCCGAAGGTCCAGGACGGCGTTCACACTAAGCGATCTTACATCCTCGCCCCGGACGACAATCCAGCCGTCGTGATATCCGCGAAAGGCAGCGATCACCTCATCGAGTCGCCGCTCCTCCGCAACATAGATACCGGCGCGCCATGCGGCTGCCGTTGTGGCATCCTGAAGGGCAATGGCACCAAGCCGGCCGTCGCTGGAAAGGACGACTCTCTCCCCCTTCGACACCACGACGCTCTCACCCGGTTTCGGAGCACCCCGTTCTGCGCCTTGCACGTCGACCCGAACGGAGTGCTCGACGACCGCGATCGCTATGCTGTCCCCGGGCAGGTTTGCATCGACATCGAAGGCAGTGCCGAGCGCACGGACCAGCGTACCGCCAATGTCCACGACGAAGGGTCGAGCGGCATCACCACTCACCTCAAAGAAGCACTGGCCTTCGACCAGAATGATACGACGGATGTTAAACGAATAGACGACGTTGATCGCTGACATGGCATTGAGCGTCACGCGCGATCCGTCGGGAAGGTCGATGCCGCGCGTCTCGGCCACGCCCGTTACATAATCTGCCCGCCACGACCGGCTGGCGCCGCTCGCCCAGAACCCAGCAGTGCCTACTGCCGCCATGCCCACAATTCCTCCGAGTACGGCTCGACGCGACGGTCCACTGTCCCTGCGCCCCGGTCGGATCAGCCCCGTAGCCGGATCGCTGTGGAGCTCTGAAGCATCGCTCCACAGCGCCTCTGCCTCAAGCGCGGCCGCCTCATGCTCGGCGCTTTGTAGACGCCACACCCGGAAGTCGGCCCAGTCGGCCTTACCGGCCGTTCCCGAATGCAGGCGCACGATCCAGGCCAAGGCCTGATCGGACACCTCTTTCGGAGGGTAGCTCTTTTTCGTCACATCAGACTTCAACGGATAGTGCCCGCATCTCTCGACCAATCAATATGGCTTCGCTATCCCTTTAGACGGGTTTGGATGCCAGAATCCTCAATGGCCAGATGTCGATTGCTTAAAAATCGAAATCGTCACGCACAAGGTCTCGGCAATGCACGAGTGCGCGCATGACGTGCTTCTCGACCATGCTCACCGACACGCCCAGCCGTTCGGCGATCTCGCGATGGTTTCTTCCCTCGACCTTGTTCATGATAAAGGCCGCCCGGCAGGCAGAAGGAAGTTCGTTCAAAAGCACGGCCAGACGAACGATCCGGTGCCGCCGATCCAACGCGATCGTCGGATCTTCGGTCGCAGCGTGAGAATCTACTTCCGAGAAATCGACGCGATGCATCCACTCCTTGTGCTGCTCGGCTGTGAAATCCACGACCGCCGTGCGCGCAGCCGCGAAAACATAAGCTTTCGGATAATCTATGGTCCCAGACTGCGAAGAACGGCCGGCCAGCCGCAGATAGGTGTTCTGGATCACTTCCTCGCCGCTGTCGCGATCGCCGAGGAGTCGGGAGGCATATCGAACAAGGTCGCGATGATGCCATCTGAACAGATCCCCTAGCCAGTGATTAAGGCTGCCCACCATCAATAACCCTTAACTGGGATGCACACAGTGTCTCCCGCAGGCTGGACGCGGCTCTATAACGAGAGTCGAACGTTGCATCACAGCTGCTTAAGCGAACGCATCGCGGCATGGAATTAAAGTTGCATATTTTAATCAGGTTTAGTTCTCGTAGACAAGAGCGATTACTCGCAGACATATAGCGGGAAGGCTACGACGCCTCGTTGCACCCGCATGACCCGCGGATTCTTCTATCGACCAGGACGGCTCGCTGTTCTCCTGATCGAGCAGTCGGTCCGCTCACGCGCTGCCGGGCATCAGCCTGAGATCGGCACAGCGCGGGTGCTCGCACGCCGTCCTCAGCGCCATGCCCAGCAGCTCGACATCCGTCGCCGGATGCGGCCGCCAGCCGCAGGGCACGCCACGCTGTATGATCCCTTCATCCAGCGTGGCCTCGATGCCCTGAACTATGCCTGCTACCAGGATGCGCGATTCGTGCTTGCCGCAACGCCGTCGGGCGTCACCCTGGCCGGCGAGGGCGGCGCCCACCAGTCGATCGCCACGCCGTTGATCGGCATGGCGCAGGACGGGCTTGCCAGCTTCGAGCCGGCTTTCGTCGACGAGCTCGCTGTCAATCATGCGCTGGGCCTTCGATTATGCGCAGCGTGATGGCGAAGCAGAACCGGACCCGTTGTCCTGGTTGCGTGATCGGGTCGGTGGCTCGGTCTATCTCCGGCTTTCCACGCGCACCATCGACCAACCGAAACGCGAGGTCACGCCCGATCTGGCGGACCATATCATCAACGGCGCCTATTGGATGCGTCGGCCGGGACCCAATGCCCAGCTCGGCGTTGCTTGTACCGGCGTGATAGCGCCTGAGGCGATGGAGGCGGTCGGCCTGATGGGCGAGGACCGGCGCGACATCGGTTTGCTGGTCGTGACCTCTGCGGACCGGCTCAATGCAGGGTGGAATGCCGTTTTAAGAGCTCGTGAAAACGGCCTTTCCCATGCCCGCAGCCACATCGAGCGACTTCTCGATGATCTGCCGCCATACTGCGCGCTGGTCACCGTACTGGATGGCCATCCCGCCACGCTTGCCTGGCTTGGTTCGGTCGTGGGGCACCGCACGCGCGCGCTCGGTGTTGAGCATTTCGGCCAAACGGGATCGCTGGCCGAGCTCTATCGGCGTTTCGGCATCGACGCGCGCGGCACCATCGCCGCCGGGCAGTCGCTGACGTCCGGCCGGCCGATGCGGCATCTGCGCTTGGTATATAGGCGGAACGGCCGTTGTTCCTTTCAATGAAAGGCTGCATACAGTTTTGTTGACTGACGAATTGCTCTGCGATACAGATCTCGACATCACATTGTGACCGATGCTTTGGTGCCGGTTTGGGAGAGGTGTCGAAGCCAATGGCCTCTGATCTGGCAAGGGAACGTGCAGTCGTTGACGACGAGTCGACGGGCGCTCGCATGCTGGACGCCTATGAGAAGATCCGAAAAGCCATCCTGGAAGGCATGTTCAGGCCGGGCAGCCGTTTGTCTCAGGTCAAGATATCCGCTGAACTCGGCCTCAGCCGAACACCTGTACGCGAGGCGTTGCGGTTGATCGAGAAGGAGGGCCTAGTCACGTCGGAGCGCGGTCGCCAGGTTGTTATCTCGCCGACATCCATGGCCGACCTCGATGAATTGTATGCACTTCGCATAAAGCTCGACACCATTACGGTGCGCTCCACCGTTCCGGAATTGACCGACATCGATATCGACGAGATGCGCAATTGCTTTGCCGTCATGGGTGAAAACGAGGCGCCCGCACAGTTCGGCGACTTCGACCGGGCGCACCGCCAGTTCCACATGATCGCGATCAGGGCCGCCGGCCCGCGTCACGCCGATTATTCGGCGCAGCTCAACGAGCATGCTGAGCGCTACCGCCGACTTTATCTCACGCATGCCAGTTCCTATCAGCAGTCGCGGGACGAGCATCAGGCCATTATGGACGCCTGCGCCGCGCGCGACGGCGATCTTGTCGCCGGCCTTCTGGCCGAGCACTACGCGCGCATTGCGCTCACCATCATCGCGCAGATCGAGCCGGTATTCGAGCCGCGGCTGGTGCGTGCTGCGGTCAGGCTCGCCATTCAGGATCGCTCCGGGCCGAGCCGCAAGGATCAGCTCGAACGCCGCGTCGCTAGCGGCGGACCGCGGTCGTGAGCGGGAACCGCGAGCGGCATCCGAGCAGGAAAATTCCAAGGGTCGAAGCCAAGCTGAGGCCGACCGGATCGAGCGTGGAGGTTGGATTATGACACGCCGCAAGGTTGCGATCATCGGATCGGGCAATATCGGCACCGATCTGATGATCAAGGTGAGGCGCCTTTCCGAGGTGCTGGAAATGGGGGCGATGGTGGGCATCGACCCGGCGTCGGACGGATTGGCGCGCGCCAGGCGGCTCGGGGTTCCCGTCAGCGACGGCGGCGTGGAGGGGTTTTTCGCCATGCCCGAAGCCGATGAGGTCGTGCTGGCCTTCGACGCGACCAGCGCCGGAGCGCACAGGCACCACGATGCGCTGCTCGGCGCGCGCGGCATTCGCCGTGTCGATCTCACCCCGGCGGCGATCGGTCCCTTCGTAGTGCCGAGCGTCAACATTGATGATCATCTTGATGCGCCGAACGTCAACATGGTGACATGCGGCGGCCAGGCGACGATTCCGATCGTGGCCGCCATCTCGCGCGTGGTGCCGGTCCGCTACGCCGAGATCGTTGCCGCGATTGCATCCAAATCGGCTGGTCCGGGCACGCGTGCCAACATCGACGAGTTCACCGAGACGACGTCGCGCGCCATCGAGAGGATCGGCGGCGCCGATCACGGCAAGGCGATCATTGTCCTCAATCCGGCCGAGCCGCCGCTGACCATGCGGGACACCGTGCTGTGCCTTTGCGAAGATGCCGATCCGGTCGCTGTACGCGCCTCGGTCCGCGCAATGGTCGAGGAGGTGCGCCGCTACGTGCCGGGCTATCGGCTCAAGCACGAGGTGCAGGTGGAGAAGATCCCCGCCAATGCGCCGCTGATCCTCGCTGATCATGACATGCGTTTCTCCGGGCTCAAGGTGTCGGTGTTCCTCGAGGTCGAGGGCGCGGCGCATTACCTGCCGTCCTATGCCGGCAATCTCGACATCATGACGTCGGCGGCGCTGCGCACCGCCGAGCGGCTCGTCGGCGTTTCGGGAGGGCAGGGATGACACAGGTCTACATTCAGGACGTCACGCTCAGGGACGGGATGCATGCCATCCGCCATCACATGACGCCGGAACGCCTCGGTCTGATCGTGGCGGCGCTGGACGCCGCCGGCGTGGATGCGATCGAGGTCGCCCATGGCGACGGGCTGGCCGGTTCGTCGCTGAACTACGGGTTCGGCTCCAACAGCGACCATAGCTGGATCGAGGCCGCGGCCGAGAACTGCCGGCAGGCCAGATTGACCACGCTGCTGCTTCCCGGCATCGGCACGATCGAGCATCTTCGGGAAGCGGCGAAGCTCGGCGTGCGGTCGGTGCGCATTGCCACGCATTGCACCGAAGCCGACATTTCGCGCCAGCATATCGAGGCCGCGCGGGCGCTCGACATGGATGTCTCCGGCTTCCTGATGATGTCGCATCGGGCCGAGCCGGGGGAACTGGCGGCGCAGGCCAGGCTGATGGAGAGCTACGGCGCCCATTGTGTCTATGTGACTGATTCCGGCGGGGCCCTGACGATGAAGGGCGTGGTCGAGCGCATCAGGGCCTATCGCGACGCCCTGCAACCCGCCACGCAGATCGGCATCCACGCCCACCAGAACCTATCGGTTTCGGTGGCAAACAGCATCGCGGCCCTGCATGAGGGCGCGGTGCGGGTGGATGCTTCCCTGTGCGGCATGGGCGCTGGCGCGGGCAACACGCCGATCGAGCCCCTGGTCGCTGTGATGGAGCGGGAAGGCTTCGTGCACAGGGCGGATCTCTTTGCCCTGCAGGACGCTGGCGAGACCCTTGTGCGGCGGCTGATGGATCGGCCGGTTCAGGTGGACCGCGAAACCCTGTCCCTCGGCTATGCCGGCGTCTACTCCAGCTTCCTTCGCCATGCCGAACGGGCCGCCGCGCAATACGATGTCGACGTCCGCTCCATCCTGGTCGAGCTCGGCAGTCGCGGCATGGTCGGCGGCCAGGAAGACATGATCGTCGACGTCGCGCTCGATATGGCGGAGAAAGCCCATGGTTGACGAGAAACGCCCGCTGCGGTCCCGCCAATGGTATGGCGGTAACAGCAAGAGTGCCTTCATGCACCGCTCCTGGATGAAGAACCAGGGCATGCCCGACGATGCGTTCGACGGCCGGCCCATCATCGGCATCTGCAACACCTGGTCCGAGATGACGCCGTGCAACGCGCATCTGCGCGGCCTGGCCGAACGGGTGAAATTCGGCATCTACGAAGCCGGTGGATTTCCAGTCGAATTCCCGGTCTTGTCCCCAAGTGAAAGCCAGACCCGCCCCACGGCGATGCTTTATCGCAACCTCGCCGCCATGGACGTGGAGGAGTCGATCCGCTGCTATCCCATCGACGGCATCGTGCTCATGGCCGGCTGCGACAAGACCACGCCGGCGCTGGTGATGGGCGCTGCCAGTTGCGACATTCCGACAATCCTCGTTTCGGGCGGGCCGATGCTGAATGGCATCGTCAAGGGCGAAAGGGTCGGCTCGGGCACCGCTGTGTTCCGCTGGGTCGAGGAACTCAAGGCCGGCACGATGACCGAAAGCGATTTCCTGGCCGCTGAGGCTGGGCATTCCCGCTCCGCGGGGTCATGCATGACCATGGGTACCGCCTCGACAATGGCGGCGATGGTCGAGGCGCTGGGGCTGGGACTGTTCCAAAACGCGGCCATCCCCGCCGTCGATGCGCGGCGCAATCAACTGGCGCAACTGGCGGGACGCCGCATCGTCGATCTGGTTCGGCAAGACGTCAAGGTGAGCCGGATCTTGACCCGCGAAGCCTTCGAGAACGCGATCCGGGTCAACGCGGCGATCGGCGGGTCGACCAATGCGGTGCTGCACCTGATCGCCATCGCGCGGCGCATCGGCGTCGACCTGACGCTCGACGATTGGGACAGGCTCGGTCGCGGTGTGCCGACCATCGTGGACCTGATGCCGTCCGGCCGGTTCCTGATGGAGGATTTCTACTATGCCGGCGGATTGCCGGCGGTGATGAGGGCTCTGGCGGAGCACGACCTGCTGCATCGCGACGCGCTGTGCGTGGCGGGGCGCACGGTCGGGGAACAGGTGGCCGACGCCGAGGTCTGGAGCAGGGAGGTCATCCGCGAATGGTCCAATCCGCTGCGGGCGGAGGGCGGTATCGCCGTGCTTCGCGGCAACCTTGCCCCGCGCGGCGCCGTGCTCAAGCCTTCGGCTGCCTCGCCGAAGCTGTTCAAGCATCGCGGCCGGGCGGTCGTCTTCTCGTCCATCGAGGATTACCACGCGCGCATCAACGATCCTGACCTCGACGTCGACGAACGCTCGATCCTGGTGCTGCAGAATTGCGGCCCGAAAGGATATCCGGGCATGGCCGAGGTCGGCAACATGGGGCTCCCAAAGAAGCTCCTGGAGAAAGGCGTGCGCGACATGATCCGCATCTCGGACGCGCGCATGAGCGGCACGGCCTACGGCACGGTCATCCTCCATGTCGCGCCGGAAGCCGCCGAGGGAGGGCCGCTGGCTTTCGTCAGGACCGGAGACTGGATCGAGGTGGACATCGATGCCCGGCGGCTGCATCTCGATGTGGATGCGGACGAACTGGCCCGCCGTGCGGCCGGCTTCACGCCGCAGGTGCCGCCGATCAGCAGCGGCTATCAGCATATCTACCGCACGCATGTCGAACAGGCGGATCTGGGCTGCGATTTCGATTTCGCGAACATGTCGCGCGAGCTCTCCCTCCAGCGCGTCAGCCATTAATGGTGGCGATGGGCAAGGTACTTCTCGTCACCGGCGGCTCGCGGGGGATCGGCGCGGCGACAGCGCTGCTGGCGGCGTGCGACGGCTGGACGGTGGTGATCAACTACCGGTCCGCGAGCGCGGCCGCCGAGGCCGTGGTGGCCGGTATCCGTGCCCAGGGCGGCGAGGCGGAGGCTCTGCGTGGCGACGTTGCGCGCGAGGCCGACGTGACGGCGATCTACGGACATATCCGGTCGCGCTACGGCCGGCTCGACGGCCTGGTCAACAATGCCGGCATCCTGCCGCGCATGGGACGTTTCGAGGATATCGATCCGGCGCGCTGGAACGAGACCTTCGCGATCAACGTCACCGGCACCTTCATGTGCAGCCGCGAGGCGGTGCGAATGATGTCGCGCCGCCATGGCGGGGAAGGCGGGTCCATTGTCAACCTGTCGTCCATGGCCGCGGTCTACGGGGCGCCGAACGAGTTCATTGACTATGCGGCGACGAAAGGCGCGATTGAATCGCTGACCATCGGTCTGGCGCGGGAACTGGGACCGCAAGGCATCCGCGTCAACGCCGTGCGGCCGGGGCTTATCGACACCGGGATACACGGAAGCGCCGGGGATGCGGGGCGGGCCGAGCGGCTCGCCGCCACCGTGCCCCTCGGGCGGTCCGGGACGGCGGAGGAGACGGCGGAGGCCATCGTCTGGCTGCTCTCGGGCGCCGCGAGCTACGTTACCGGCACCACCATCGCCGTCACCGGGGGCAGGTAGCCTCCGGCCGACGTCACTTCATTTCATGAACGCATGAGGTCCATTATGCCCGTCACAGTCAATCACACCGGTATCACCGTTTACGATCTCGATCGCTCCGAGGAGATGTTTCGCGAACTGTTCGGCTTCGAGACGTTCGACCGCGCCCCACGAGATCCGGCCATCATTTCGGCAGTGACCGGCGTGCCGGGTGCGAAGGTCGAAATCGTCTATATGCGCAACGGCGCCCAGGCGATCGAACTTCTTTGCTATTCCGGTCCGGATGACAGGAAGGATTTTCGCCCGCGTCCCTGCGATCTCGGATCCCTGCACCTTGCGTTCAACGTCGATGACATCGACGATATCATCGCCCGCGCTGCCAAGTGGTCACTCAAGCTGGTCGGCGACGTCGTGGTTATAGACCAGGGACCGAACACCGGCTCGCGTATCGCCTATCTTCGCAACCCGGACGACGGACTGATACTCGAAGCGATCCAGAAGGCGCCCGCACGGAACTGAAACGCGCTCGAAATTCGATCCTCGCACGATGAGGAGGCACGTCCGCCAGCAATGGCTGACGCGCCTTTTATCGCGTGAAATCAGGCCGTTATACCGGCTTCTCCCGCGCATCTAATCGCAGGTCAAAGCGCACGAATCCTCTGTTCAAACCGGCGTTTGTATCGTATATTGAGTTTAAGTCGCATTATTTGGAAAAACGCCGTGACGCCGGTATGCATCCCCGAATTGGCGCTATCGGCACGCCTGCAAGGAGCTTGCCTGACAGATGACTGAATCGAATGCGCGATACCGCCTCGGCGTGGACATAGGCGGGACGTTTACCGATGTGCTCCTCTTCAACGAAACCACGGGTGCGCTGACGTCGCTCAAGGTGCCGTCGAACCGCCAGGAACCCGAGGAAGCCATCGTTATCGGCCTCGAGACGCTGCGCGATAAACATGGCGTGTCTCCGGAGGCCATCGCCTACTTCTCCCACGGAACGACGCTTGGCGTGAACACGCTTCTGGAGCGTGACGGCGCCGAGGTCGGCGTGCTGGTCACGCAAGGCTTCCGCGACATACTGGAGTTGCGACGCCTACGCCTGCCGCAGGCCAACAACCTCTATGCGCCGCGGCCGCAGGCGCTGGCGCCGCGCAGGCGCGTTGCCGAGATCCGCGAGCGTGTCGGCCACGACGGCAATGTCATCGTGCCGATTTCGCGCGATGACGTCGTGGCGCAGGCCCGAAAGCTGATCGAGGCCGGCGCCGACAACATCGCCATCTGCTTCATGCATTCCTACCGCCATGACGGCCACGAGATGCAGGCCAAGCAGTGGATACTGGAGGAATTCCCGGACGCGTATGTGATTGCCTCGGCCGAGCTCTGGCCGCAACAGCGCGAGTACGAGCGCTCCCTGATCAGCGTCATCAACGGCTATATCGGCGCGCGCATGCGCCGCTATTTCGAAACGCTGCAGAAGAAGACGGCGGCGCGCGGCGTCAAGACGCGCATATTCTCCACCAAATCGAACGGCGGCGTTATGGGGCTGGAAGCGGCAGGCGCCCGTCCGGTCGAGACCTTGCTGTCGGGGCCGGCGTCGGGTGTCATCGGCGCCGCCTTCATAGGGCGGCTGATCGGAGACCAGAAGCTGTTGACCCTCGACATGGGCGGCACTTCGGTCGACATGGCGCTGATCGACGGGGCTGTGCCCTACTCGAACGAGAACACGGTGGGCGATTTCCCGGTGCTGCTGCCGGCGGTGGATGTCTCGGCCATCGGGGCCGGCGGCGGTTCCATCGCCTGGCTCGACGCCGAGGGCGTGCTCAAGGTCGGTCCGCGCTCCGCCGGCGCGCGCCCGGGGCCGGCCTGCTACGGTCGCGGCGGCATCGAGCCGACGGTTACCGACGCCTATGCGGCCCTCGGCATCATGACCTCCATCCTCGGCGGGGAAATGAAGCTGCATGTCGACAAGGCGCGCGCGGCGCTCGCGACGATCGGCGACAAGCTCGGACTGTCGGTCGAGCAGACCGCGGACGCCATCCTTCAGGTCGCCACCGCCAACATCTATGCCGAGACGGTGCCGCAACTGGCCCGGCGCGGCGTCGATGCGCAGGAGTTTTCCCTGCTGTGCTATGGCGCCGCCGGCCCGACGCATTCCTTCATGCTGGCGCGCGAGCTGAACCTGCGCCGCGTGGTGGTGCCGCCGATGCCCGGCCTGCTTTGCGCGCTCGGCTGCCTCGTGGCCGACCTTCGCGCCGACTTCGTGCGCAGCCTCTGGCACGATTCCCGCGACATGACCGACGAGCAGGTCAACGCGACCTACCAGCAGTTCCTGGTCGAGGCGGAGAACTGGCTCGACACACAGCAGGTGGAGATCGAGGAGAAGCAGATCGTCCGTTCGGCCGACATCTGCTACCATGGCCAGTCGTTCGAGCTGAACGTGATCCTGCCCGATGGCCCACTGACGGTTGCCCAGGTCGAGAATCTTTTTCACGACCGCTATGAACAGGTCTATGGCTACGCTGACCGGTCGAGCCCGCTGCGCATCCTCGAGGCGCGGCTTCAGATCGTCGGTAAGACGAAGAAGCCCGATTTCTCCTACCTGCGGCCTTTCGCCGATGCGGAGCAGGCGCCCACCTCTGAACGCCGGCTCTATGAAAACGGCAAGGACGGCATGGCGACGGTCTACCGGCGCGCCTTGCTCGAACCGGGCTTCGGCTTCGAAGGCCCGGCCATCGTCGAGCAGTACGACACCACGATCTATTTGCCGGCCGGCTTCAGGGCCACGATCGACCAGTGGTACAATCTCATCGGGGAGCGCGTGCAATGATCAAGGACAAGATCGGACTCGAGATCATGTCCAATCGCTTCCAGGCGATTGTGGACGAGATGGCGCAGGCGCTGTTCCGCACGGCGCACACGGTGTTCATCAAGGAAACGCAGGACTACGGTGCCGCCCTGGTTAGCACCAAGGGTGAGGTCTTTGCTGCTTCCCGCCGCTACGGCGTGCTGATGATGGTCGGCAAGCCCATGGATGACGCGATCCTCGCCATGGGCGACGACGTCCGCGAGGGCGATGTCTTCATCACCAACGATCCGGAGGCGACGCGGGGCATGGCGACGCATCTGTCCGACGTCTACCTTTGGACCCCGGTTTTCCATGAAGGCAAGATCGTCTGCTACCTCTGGAGTTTCGTCCATATGACCGACGTCGGCGGTCGTGTGTCCGGATCCATCGCCCCGTCGAGCTACGAACTGATGCAGGAGGGCATCCGCGTGCCGCCGCGGCGGCTGTTCCGCGAGGGCGTGCTCGACGAGACCTTCCTCAAGATGTTCCTGGTCAACACCCGCAGCAGCAACCAGAACTGGGGTGACATGAAGGCCTGCATCGCCGCCCTCAACACGGCGATGCGGCGCATGCGCGAGATCATCCAGCGGTTTGGTGCCGATACGATCAGCCATTCGATCGACGATGTGCTGAACTATGCGGAAGCCCAGTCGCGCCGGGTGATCTCCACGGTGCCGGAAGGGACCTACCACTTCTCGGATTTCATCGAGGGCGACATGGTCGGCCTCGGCCTGCTGCGCATCAACCTGAAGCTGACGGTGAAGGACGGCGAGTTCAACATGGATTTCGCCGGCACCGCGCCGGAAGTCCGCGCCGCGCTCAACCTGCCGAGCTTCTCGAAGGACGGGCACTGGATGCTGACCACCGGCGTCGTCAACTGGCTCTGCACGCGCGAACCGTCGATCGCCTACAATGCCGGCATGGTGCGCCCGCTGAAGATCACCATTCCGCGCGGCACGATCATCAATCCGGAACCGGGCGCGGCAGTCGGCGCGCGTTACTCGACTTCGCACAAGGTCTGCGACGTCATCATCGGCGCGCTCGCGCAAGCGGTGCCGGACCAGCTGCCCGCGACCGATTCCGGCCAGGGCGGCATCCTGATGGTGGCCATGCCCGATCCGCATACCTCCGAAACCCGTGTCTCGGTGATCCAGCCTGTCGTTGGCGGTTCCGGCGGCCGGCCGATGGCCGACGGCGTGGACGGCACCATGGTGATCCTCAACTTCCTCAAGAACGTTCCGACCGAACTGCTGGAACGCGAGATGCCGGAGGTGCTGATCCGGCGCTACGGCCTGCGCGAGGATTCCGGTGGCGCCGGCAAATATCGTGGCGGCACGGGCGCGATCATCGAGTTCGAGACGCACTCTCCGTTCTCGACCGTCACCGCGCGCAATCTCGAGCGCTACGTGTTCCCGCCGGCAGGTCGCCAGGGTGGTCAGCCGGGTACCACGGGCTATACGCTTCTCAACCCCGGTACCCCGGAAGAGAAGGACATCGGGAAGATCGACATCCTGCAGGTCGGGTTGGGCGCCGTAATTCAGATGGGCACCCAGGGCGGCGGCGGCTATGGCGATCCACTCGATCGTCCCGTCGAACAGGTCCTTTCGGACGTGCTGGACGGCTATGTCTCGCGCGCCAGCGCTCGCGGCTCATATGGCGTGGTCATCGGCGAGGACGGCTCCCTGGATGCGGAGGCCACGCGCGAGCGTCGCGCCGAAATCATCGCCGCGCGTCAGGGCCAGCCGCTCAAGTCGATCGACTACGGTCCGGTGCGCGAGGCCTACAACACGCTGTGGCCAACGGAACTGCACGACGCCATCAGCGCGCAGATAGCCCATCTCTCGCGCGTCCAGCGCCAGACCGGCCATCAGGCGCTCTATGCCGAGATCGGTCGCAGGCTAGACAGCGGCGAGAAGGTGCTGCCTGGGCAGGTAGCCGCGATCTACAAGGAACTGCGCGAGCACAAGCTCACCTCGCGGCGGCTGGCACGCCCGCTTTGACCGGAGCCTCCCCTGGGAGGCTCCCTCCGTATCGTGAAGGAGGATGCATGGCTGATTGGCTGATCGAAACCGAGGAACTCGCGCTGCTCCTGAAAACGGAGGGTGACGCCGACCGCGTCGTCCTGGACTGCTCATGGTATCTTCCCGACGCCGGCAAGCATGCCGTCGACGATTTTCGCGCCGGTCACATACCGGGCGCGCGCTTCGTCGACCTCGAGCAGATCTCGGATCCGGATTCACCCTATGTGAACATGCTTCCCGATGCGGCGCTGTTTGCCCGTGTGGTCGGCGCGCTCGGTATCGGCAACGATACCGACGTCGTCATCTATGACGCCGGCTACGTGTCCGCTCGGCTCTGGTGGATGTTCCGCATCTTCGGACATGGCAAGATACGCATCCTGAACGGCGGCTGGCGGAAGTGGAAGGCCGAGGGCCGCGCCGTCGAGACCGGAGAGGCATCGGTCGCAACGCTGCGCGAATTCGTAGCCCGTCCGGTACCCGGTCGTGTCGCAACGCTCGAGCAGGTGCGCACCGTGGTCGAGCAGGGCGGCGCCGCCATCGTCGATGCCCGAACGCCGGCACGCTTCCAGGGTGCTGAAGGTTCCGGTTATCCGGGGGTCGCGTCGGGGGCGATGCCCGGCGCGGTCAATCTGCACTGGGGTCGTTTCTTCGATTCAGCCAACAACTTCGTCTTCGTTTCGCCTGAGAAGGCGGCGGAAATCTTCGCCGAGGCGCAGGTCGACGTGAACGGTCCGATCATCACGACCTGCGGATCCGGCGTAACCGCGGCGATCCTGGGCTTCATGGTCGAGCGGCTCGGCAACAAGGACTGGCTGCTCTATGACGGGTCCTGGCACGAATGGGGCCAGCGTCCTGACACGCCCAAGCTGGTGCACGCGTCGCCGAAATGAACATTGCCGGCATGACCACAGGCACGCCGGCATTGCGCATGCGGTCCGTCGAGGACGGCGGCGTGCTGCCGGGCGAGGCCGATGCCGTCGTGATTGGTGGCGGCCTCGTGGGTGTCTGCGCGGCCTGGCATCTCGCGCAGCGCGGCTTGAAGGTCGTCCTGTGCGAAAAAGGCATCATCGGCGGCGAGCAATCCGGCCGCAACTGGGGCTGGTGCCGCAACACGACCCGCGATCCCGCCGAAATACCGCTGATGATCGAGGCCATGCGCGACTGGCGCGATCCGAAGGTCTTCGGCGCGCTTGCCACCGGGTTCCGCACCACGGGTATTGCCTATTTCACCTATCCCGACAACGAGGGCGAGCAGGCGAAATGGCTGCGGCAGGTCAGCGGAGCAGGGCTGGACAGCCGGATGCTGTCGCGCCGCGAGCTGGATGCGCTTCTGCCCGGCAACAGCGGCGATGCCACAGGCGCGCTTTATACAGCGAGCGACGGATGCGCAGAGCCCGAACTTGCCGCGCCGGCGATCGCGGAGGATGCGCGCCGGCTTGGCGCCGGCATCTTCACCAACTGCGCGGTGCGGGGCATCGAGACGGCGGCGGGCCGGCTGAGCGCCGTGGTGACCGAGCGTGGCGCCATCCGCACGTCGGTCGCCATCGTTGCCGGCGGGATATGGTCCCGCCTGTTCTTGCGCAGCCTTGGAATGGATTTCCCGCAGCTCAAGGTCCTCGGCTCGGTCTCGGTGACCTCGACCCTGCCCGAAGGCCCTGATGTCTCGGTAGCGGCACGGCGTTTCGGCTGGCGCAGACGCCTTGCCGGCGACTACATACTGTCACGTGCGAATGCGACCTATGTAGACGTCGTGCCGGACAGTTTCCGCCTGGCCGGCAACTACCTGCCGCTGCTGCGCCGAAGCATCCGCGAATTGCGCTTTCGGGTTGGACGGCGCTTCCTGACCGAAGCCATGCTGCCGCGAAAATGGGAGCTGGATCGGGCATCCCCATTCGAGGCCGTGCGCATTGCCGATCCGGTGCCGGTGGAGCGCGTCCTATCCCTGGCGAGAGAAGCCGCCCGTGCGGAGTTCCCGTTCTTTGCCGCGGGCAGCGTCACCAGATCGTGGGGCGGTTTCATTGACGTCACCCCGGACTCCATACCGGCCATCGGCCCATTGCGGTCCGCCCCTGGGCTTGTTCTCGCATCCGGGTTTTCGGGCCACGGTTTCGGCATAGGCCCGGGCGGCGGCAGGCTGGCGGCGGATTTCGCCACCGGCGCCGCGCCGGTCGTAGACCCGACACCGTTCGCGCCTTCCCGTTTCGGCGTCTGACAGGAAGCAGTGATCCATGTTCCTCGGCTACGACCATACGATCTTTTATGTCCCGGACCCGGCCTTGCTGGATGAAACCTGCGCTGCCTTCGAGGATGCGGGCTTCCTGATTACGGATCGCCACGACGAGGATCGGGAGACTGCTGCCGCTCGTCAAAGGCTGATCTGTCTCGCCGATGGCTCTTACGTCGAGATCCTGACCATACGCGACGCCGAGGCCCGGGCCCGGCATCGCCTGGCCCGCCATATGGATGGCAGGGCCGGCTGGGCGGATTTCACGCTGGTTACCGATCGCCTAGACGAGGTGATCGGCCGCCAGTCCGCAGCCGGATTCCCGATCAACGGTCCGCTCACGCATGAGCGGCGCTTGGTCGATGGGCGTCCGTGGAAGGTTTCGCTCGGCCTGCCCGGGGTGGGTGTGGGGCATGTTGCCTTGCCCTTCGTCCTGCAGGACGAGGTCGGGCGCCACCTGCGCATCCCGTCGGGAAGGACGATGCATCCAAACGGCGTCACCGGAACGCTGGGCGTGGTGGTGTCGACACCGGATATCGCGGACGCCGCCAATCACTACCGGCCGATGTTCGGCGAGCCGGTCCAGAAGGGAGATGCACTGCGCTACGCTTTCGCGCCCGGCCAGTGGATAGACATGGTCGAGGGGCCGGCGCGGATCGAGGGCGTCGTGCTGTCTGCCGCCGAAGGCTTCGAAGCAGCGGCAGGAATGCGGGCTCTCGGGCTCAGCGTGCTGCCACAGCCGGCCTGACCGCGCCGGCGGCGCGATCAGGCCGCGAGCGCGGCAAGGTCACAGCAGATCCAGCGCCTGCTGCAGGTCCTCTACGATGTCGTCGACCGTTTCCAGGCCGATGGAGAGGCGCAGCAACCCGTCCGATATGCCGTGCTTCTGCCGGTCCTCCGGGCTGTAGACGGCGTGGGTCATGGAAGCCGGGTGCTGGATCAAGGTTTCGCAGTCGCCGAGACTGACGGCGCGGGTGATCACTGACAGCTTGTTCATCAGCGCCATGCCCTGCGCCATTCCGCCGTCCAGCTCGAACGAGATGAGGCCGCCGAAACCCGACATCTGGCGCTTGGCCAGTTCATGGCCGGCAAAGCTCTCCAGTCCTGGATAGGATATGGTGGCGACGCGTCCGTGGGTCTCCAGCATGCGGGCGACCGTGAGAGCCGAGCTGGAGTGGCGCTCCATGCGCAGTTCCAGCGTCTTCAACCCGCGCAGCAGGAGGAAGCAGTTCATCGGCGAGAGGGTCGCGCCGGTGACCCAGCGCAGGCCGATCTGCCGGATCTTGGTCAGCGTCTCCGCCGGGCCGACCACCAGGCCCGCCAGCACGTCGCCATGCCCGCCGATATATTTCGTGGCCGAATGCACGACGATATCCGCGCCGAGCGAGAGGGGCCGCTGCAAGGCAGGCGTGGCAAAGGTGTTGTCGACCACGACCTTGGCGCCGAAGCCGTGAGCGATCTCGGCAATTCTGCCAATGTCGACGACGCGGAGATTGGGATTGGCCGGCGTTTCGAAGAACACCAGCTTGGTGCGCTCGCTGATCTGGGCCGCCAGCGTCTCAGGCCGGGTGAAGTCGGCCAGCCGAACGACGATGCCCCAGCGGGGGAGGGCCTGCGTGAAATAGGCGAAGGTGTTGCCGTAGAGCGTGCTGTCGATGACGATCTCGTCCCCGGCATCGAGCAGGGACAGCATTGTGCTGGATGTCGCAGCCATGCCCGAGGCGAGAGCGATTGCCGTCTCGGCGCCTTCCAAGCTGGCGATGCGCTCTTCCAGGATGGCCTGTGTGGGATTGCGCGTGCGGCCGTAGATGTAGCCCGGGCGCTCACCACGGAACATTTCCGATCCGGCTTCCGCGGTCTCGAACGCGTAGGTCGACGTCATGTAGATGGGCGGGTTCAGGGCGCCTTTTTCACTTGCAGGGTCGTAGCCGAGATGGATTGCGCGGGTCGAGAAACCCATATGGCGGTTGGTCTTGGAAATATTTGTCATCATGCACTCCTGAAGGCTACGCGGCCGCCCTTCGATTGGCGGCCGTCAAGGTTATAGGGTGTTGGCAAAGCGCAGCCCATCGTAAATGGCGGCATGGCAGTCGCGCGACGAGACCGCGTCGCCAATTCGGAAGAGGCGGAACGTTCCGGCCGGATTCTGGACGATTGTCTGCGGGCGCTGTTTGATCAGCGCCCCATAGTCGACTTCCCCCAGATTGGAGGAAAGGTGTCGAAGCGCGTGGTAGAGGTCGTCCGCCGGGGCAGTCCCGTTCTCTATGATGACCATGTCCACCAGGCGCTCGTCGACAATGTCATCGCCATAGTCCGATCCGATGATCGCCAGAAGGCGGTTGTTCGCACGTGCGATGGACAATAGGCGGCGAGAGGTTGTCACGCTCACGCCGTTGCGCTGGAAGCTGCGGAAATAGGGGACGTGCGTGAGGCTGCCGACGTCGGGTCCGAGTATGCGTTGCGGGGTCATGATCTCCACCCGCGCGCCGGACTCCGCGATGATCTCGGCCGCTTGCAGCGCCTGGTGTCCGCCATGGTCGTCGAAAATCAGGACATCGCCCGCTGGCGCTACCGATCGCCCAAGCACATCCCACGAGGAATGGGCCAGGTCCGAGCCGCTTTCGATGCAATCGAAGTTGGGCACGCCGCCCGTGGCGACAATGACGTCGTCCGGCTGTTGCCGCAGGACGTCCTCGACTTCCGCGTAGGTGTTGAATAGGATTTGCGCGCCGTGGCGTTCAAGCCGCGCCATGCGCCAATCCACGATGCCGATGAGCTCGCGTCGCCGCGCATGGGCCGTGGCCAGCCGAAGCTGTCCGCCCGCCGCGCCCTGAGCCTCGAAAAGCGTTACCCGATGACCGCGCTCCGCTGCGACTCGCGCCGCTTCGAGACCGGCCGGGCCGGCCCCGATCACCACCACCTTGCGGGCCTTGTCGACGTCGCGGGCGATCTCATGCTTGAACGTGGCTTCACGCCCGGTGGCGGGATTGTGGATGCAGAGTGCTTCCGCGCCGACATAGCCCCGGTCGATGCAATAGGTCGCGCGGACGCAGGGCCGGATGTCGTCTTCGCGGCCTTCCATGATCTTGCGGGCGATATGGGGGTCGGCGAGATGCGCCCGGGTCATGCCGACGAGGTCGAGCTTGCCGGACTCGATCGCGTGCCGCGCCGTGGCCACGTCCGAGATACCCGCGGCATGCAGCACGGGCATGCCGGTTGCCGTGCGGATGCCGGCCGAGAAATCGAGATGCGGGGCTGTCGCCATCCCGTGCACCGGAATCACCTTGACCGTGGCGGCTTGCGTGTCGACATGGCCGCGGATGACGTTGAGGAAATCGACCAGTCCGGAGGCCGCGATGCGCCGCGCGATTTCAAGCCCTTCCTCTGTCGAGATGCCCTTCGACCAGTCTTCGTCGCAGACCATGCGTATGCCAACGATAAAGTCTGCGCCAACCGCCGCGCGAATGGCCTTCAACACCGTCCAGGTAAAGCTCAGCCGGTTGTCCAGAGATCCGCCGAACGCGTCCTCGCGCTGGTTGGTCGCAGGCGACCAGAAGCTGTCCAGCAAATGGCCGTAGGCCTCGATCTCGATACCGTCGAGACCGGCTGCCTGCATCCGTTGCGCTGCGGACGCATAATCGGCGACGATCCGGTCGATGTCCCAGTGCTCCATGATCTTGGGCGCCGCGCGATGTGCCGGTTCACGGCGCGGCGATGGTGCCAGGATGGGAAGCCAGTCGGAGTGATCCCAACCTGTCCGGCGGCCGAGATGGGTGATCTGGATCATGACCGCCGCGCCGTGGTCATGGCACTCGTCGGCCAGGCGGCGCATCCAGCCGACGATGTCGTCACGCCACAGGAGCAGGTTTCCGAACGCGGCAGGCGAATCGCGGGAGACGACGCCCGATCCCGCCGTCATGGTCAAGCCGATGCCGCCCTTGGCGCGCTCCACATGATAGAGCCGGTAGCGGTCCTTGGGCATGCCGTCTTCGCCGTAGGCAGGTTCATGGGCAGTCGAGACAATCCGGTTCCGCAGTTCCAGATGCTTGATGCGGTAGGGGCGGAGAAGCGGATCGTTCTGCATACTTTATTGCCGACGACTCTCGGATCCGAGGAAGATTTCCAGAAACCATCTAGCGCCCGTCCTTAAAAAGTGTCAATATACATGATATGTTTTCAACATACAGAACAAATCAGTTACTCCGCGAAGTTGGATCCCGTTGTGTGCCCGAGGCTTGCGGAGCCGTGGCGGCGGGTGACGCGTGATGACATGCGCTCCCCACCCCGAAAGGTTCTCGGGCCGGTCCGCCATCGTGTCAGGCGGTGCCGACGGCATGGGCGCCGCTTGCGTGCGCCGGCTGGTGGCAGAAGGCGCACGAATCGTCATCACCGATGTGAAAGCGGACATGGGGGAGGCCCTTGCAGCGCGCCTGCGTGGCGAGGGACATGATGTGGTCGCTTTCCCGGGCGACGTCATGGACGAGGCGCAATTCGACGATGCGCTCGACAAGGCGATCGCGCATCTGGGTTCAGTCGACGTGCTGATCAATGTCGCGGGTGGAAGCTATCATGCCTACATCTCCGACATTGCACTGGATCAGTTCGACAGGGTCTACCGTCTCAACGTTCGCTCGACGGTGCAGGCGTGCCAGAAGGTGCTGCCGGTCATGCGGCAGGCGGGTCGAGGCGCGATCGTCAACATGGCCTCGATCTCAGGCATTGCCGCCGATCCTGGCTGGTCGGCTTACAATTCGGCCAAAGCCGGCGTTATCGCGCTGACGAAGGCGCTCGCTTGGGAAGAGGGACGCAATGGCATCCGCGCCAATGCGATATGTCCGGGCACGACCGCGTCGGAACGACTGCGCAATTTCCTTACGCCGGAAAGGATGCGGGAGTTCGCATCGGCGATCGCCTTGGATCGGCTCAGTACGCCTGATGAGCAGGCAGCGGCGATTCTTTTCCTGGCATCGGACGATGCATCATTCATTACGGGGGCAACATTGGTGGTGGACGGAGGACTGACCGCGCGCGGCTGGCAACCCACGGACTTCGATCGCAATCACGGATTGGTCCGGGGTGGCTGAGCGGGGCAGGACGATGGTCGCTACAGGGAACTACGACGCCGTCATCATCGGCGGCGGTCACAATGGTTTGGTCTGCGGCGCCTATCTGGCCAAGGCCGGCAAGAAAGTGCTGGTGCTCGAGCGCCGGGATATCCTCGGTGGCGCTTCGGCTACAGAGGAAATCTGGCCGGGCTACAAGGTCAACACCGCGGCCCATATGCTGAGCCTGATGCAGCCGAAGATCGTCCTTGATCTCGAGCTGCAGAAGTTCGGGTATGAGCCTGTCCCGGTGCCGCCGGGCGTGCACCTCGTCGAAGGTGCCGGCCCTGTTGTCCTGTGGAAGGAGCAGGAGCGACTTTGTGCGGAGTTCGCTCGTTTTTCCAAGCGGGACGCTGAGGCCTATCCGAAGTTCCAGGCGCATCTGGCTCGGATGGCGCCGATTTTCCGGCGCTTGCTCTGGCAGGTTCCGGTTGATCCCAGCGACACCAGTGTGCGTAATCTGTTGCGTCTGGCCGGCCTCGGCTGGCGCAACAGGGATGTGCTGCGCGCTTTCCACGACCTGATGGACCTCGTCTCCATGAGCGTGCACGATTATGTGGCGCGCTGGTTCGACAGCGAGGCGGTCCGGATCATTGTCGGCTACTATCCGGCCGGTGCGGCGGGACAGTCAACGTCGATCCATACGCCCGGCACCGCCTATCTGCTTTTGCGCAACCACATGCGCGACGGCGACAACCCCGCCGGCGGCACCGGCCTGTCGCGCGGCGGCATGGGCACGATCCCCGCGGCCATAGCGGCTTCCGGCGCCAGGTTCGGTCTCAAGACCCGGACCGGCGCCGAAGTCGAGGAGGTCATTGTGGAAAATGGCCGCGCGGTTGGTGTGCGGATAGTCGGCGGCGAGGTGGTCCGCGCAAGCGCGGTGGTCTCCAATGCCTCTTTGCAGCACCTCTTTGCCGACCTTGTGCCGCAATCTGCCGCGCCGGAAGATTTCCGGCGCGCCGTGACGGGGATCCACGGCACAGTCACCAACTTCAAGATCCACTTGGCTGTAGACCGGCCGATACCGTTCGCCGGACTGAAGGAAGCCGGTTATGGCCACGGCTATCCCGTTCAGGTGACGCTCGCCCCCAGCCTCTCATATGTCGAGAAGGCCTATGCCGATATGCGCAGCGGCCGGATATCCGAGCGCCCCTACATGACGGTGCAGACCCCGACACTCGCAGACAAGATGCTCGCGCCAGAGGGCAAGCACATCATCAGCATCTATGGCGGCCATTTTCCCGCCGGTGCCGGCAGCGACCAGAGTTCCGCGGCCCGCGAACAGCTGTTCGAGCGAGTCATGGACACGATCGCCTTATATGCGCCGGGCTTCGACCGCCACTGGCATCATCGCCAGATCATGCTGCCGATCGACTATGAGGAAATCTTCCGTCTCCCGGGTGGGAGCCCGCATCACGGCGATCTCACCTTCGACCAGCTGTTCTTCCGCCGACCCGTGCGGGGATATGCCGACTATACGACGCCCGTTCAGGGCCTCTTCCTGTGCGGAGCCTCGGCGCATCCGGGCGGTGGGGTGACAGGTGTTCCCGGTTTCAACGCCGCACGGGTGGTTCAACGGTCCCTCTGACGGAAATTTCGGTTCTTCACGCCTATATCGTTTCACATATTGGAAAAACGCCGCGTGTCGTTTAAGCAGTATTCCATATGTCGAAGAGATCAGTGTGAGAAATGGAAACCACTGTCGTCAAAGGCCTTAAGGTTCTTGAGAACCTGGTTCAAGGAAACGGCTCGCGGTCCTTGACCGAAATAGCCATCCAATGCGGGATCAGCAAAAGCAACGCCCACCGGCTTCTTGGCACTCTCGAAGCCTGTGGCTACGTGAAGCGGTCGCAGGATTCGCGCAATTACGAGCTTACTCTCCGGCTTTGGGAGATGGGACAGCGGGTGTTCTCGCAGGTCGATATACGCAGCGTGGCAATCGACTATATGCGCGCCTTCGCAGGGGAGACCGGAGAAACGGTCCATCTCTCTATCCTGGACAACAACCAGACGCTCTATATCGACAAGGTCGACAGTATCCATGCGGTGCGCACCTATGTGAACATCGGCGACCGTTCGCCAGCCTACTGCTCGGCCACGGGTAAGGCCATGCTGGCCTATGCCCCCGACGAGGTGGTGCGGGCCGTCGGCGAAACCATTCAGCGTTTCACCCCCCAGACCGTGGCGTCGACCGATGCGTTGCGCCGGCAACTCGCCGATATCCGGGAGCAGGGTTATTCCGAGACCTGCGGCGAATGGCGTGAAGGCGTGCTCGGGTTCGGCAGGGCGATCAGGAGCCCATCCGGGCGGGTCGTGGCAGCAATCGGCGTGGCCGGCCCAGAAGAACGAGTTCGCCAAAACGACGTCAACAAGTTCATCTCCGCGCTCATCAGAACGGCGGATTCCATCCAGGATGCGCTGGGCTTCGGGATTCCGGCTGTCGACAGGGAGCCGAAGGCGGGGCGCAAGACCCGGAAACCGGCGAAGGCGAAGCTCGCCCGCGCCCAAAGCGCGTCGCGCTGAAACGGATTCAGACGACGCGCTTCTAAGTCTTTGTCTTGGTGCTTGTCGTTGTCCCAGAACCGCTGCGCCCTTTTCGGCGACATGCATCAGGGGCAATCATCCCGAACATGAGCCGCCGATTTCTCGGCGGCTTTTTTGTGCCAGACGCGCACGGATTGAATATTTCGAATAATAGGATAGAGTGCTGATATACAGAAATTAGAGCGGTAACAGCTTTGTCTAAAAACAGCTTCACCCACATCGTCATCGGGCTTGGCGGCCTCGGCAGCGCTGCCGCCTACTGGCTGTCACGCCGGGCGGGCACCGAGGTTCTGGGACTCGAGCAGTTTGAGCTCGGCCATGTCAGGGGCGAATCCCAGGACCATTCGCGCATCATCCGTCTCACCTATCACAACGAACAATATGTCCGTTTCGCCCAGGCCTCCTACCGGACATGGGCCGAAATGGAGGACGATGCCGGCGAGCAGGTTGTCGTCAAGACGGGTGAGCTCAATTTCTGGCCCGAAAAGACCACCCTGGTCGAGGATGACTACAATCGCAGCATGGCGGCATGCGGTGTTCCCTTCGAGCGCCTGGATGCCGTCGAGATGGCAAAGCGCTTTCCGCAGTTTCGTTTCTCCGACGACATCCATGGCATCTACCAGCCCGATGGCGGGCTGGTAGGCGCCATCAAGGCCAACGAGGCGCATCGGCGCCTGGCGCGGCGCAACGGCGCCACGCTGCTCGATAATATGCCGGTGACGTCGATCCGGCAGATCAATGGCGGCTACCGCGTAGTCGCTGGCGGTCGCGAATTCGAGGGCGAGAAAATCGTCATCGCCGCCGGACCATGGAGCAACCAGGTGCTGAAGCATTTCGGCTTCCTGCTGCCCCTGCAGGTCACGCATGAGCAGGTCACCTATTTCAACAGCCCGCATCTGGACGAGTTCCGGCCGGATCGTTTCCCGGTCTGGATCTGGATGATCCTCGACAATTTCTACGGCTTTCCCGTCTACGGGGCGGAGGGTGTCAAGGTGGCCAAGGATCGGTTCGCGCCGGTCGATCCCGACAACCGAAGTTTCGACCCGGACGCCCGCAACGAGAAGGAGGTGAGCGATTTCGTCGCCAATCACATTCCCCGGGCGCATGGCCCCGTGCTCTACACCAAGACGTGCCTGCTGACGCATACGCCCGACGTTGACTTCTTGCTGGACAAGGTGCCGGGGCATCCGGACGTCGTCTGCGCCATCGGCGCGACCCACGCCTTCAAGTTCGCCTCGGTCATCGGCAGGACGCTGGGCGATCTGGTGCTGAAGGGAAGGACCGAGCATGACATCTCTCTCTTCCGGTTCGACCGGCCGGGCTTGCAGCCGGACGGCAGGCCTTTCGAGATCAACGGCTTCGGCGACCACCCGGCTGAAGGCTAAGGAAAAGAGAATTCCGGATCGATGAAGGGGCCGTATGTGCGGCCCCTTCATCGTCATTGGTGTTCAACCTTTGGAGAGCTTGCGTTCCGGATCGAGGAACGGCATCTCGACCACGGTCGCTGTTGCCGATCGGTCACCGAAGGCCACGGTCACGGTCGTTCCGGGAACGGCCGCCTCAATGTCCAACCAACCGATCGCCAGCGGGCAATCCAGCGCGGGCGAGCCGGTGGCCGAGGTGATGACGCCGCGCTCCTTGCCATCCACGACGATCCTGTCGCCGATCAGCGGAATCTCCCTGCCATCGAAGCGAAGACCGGCAAGCTTCTGCTTGTAGGGATGCGCCTTGGCGGCCATCAGGGCTTTCTGCGACTTGAACGGGGCCTTGGTCTCCGAGACCATCCAGCCGAGGCCGATCTCGACGGGGGTGTGCTGCCAGTCGAAGTCCTGGCCAAAGTTCAGGATTGCAGCCTCGATGCGGCGGATGCCGAGCGACTTGCTGCCGCAAAGCGCGCCTCCGGCTTTCTGCACGGTGCTCCAGAGATCGGCAAAGAAGGCGGCCCCATGGGCAACATCGACATAGATGTCATAGCCCAGTTCGGCGGTGTAGCCGGTGCGGGTAATGGTGACCGGCACGCCGCAGACCTTGGCCTGGATCATGCCGTAAAACGGTACCGGCGTCAGGTCGGCGTCGCAGACCTGTTGCAGGATCTTGCGCGACTTGGGTCCCTGCAGGCTGGCGACGTGGATACGGTCGTTGAAGCTCTCGATCGAGACGTTGCGGGCGACGCCGTTGGCATAAAGGCATTCCTCGGAGTTGCCGGGGCCGCCGATCCACCAGAACAGCTCCCTGTTGAAGCGCACCAGGATGCCGTCCTCGACGATCCCGCCATGGTCATGCAGGAGCACCGAATAGTAGCAATGCCCTTCCTTCATCTTGCGGACGTCGCGCGGCATGATGTCGTCGAGCAGGGCCTCTGCGTCGGGGCCTTTCACTTCGATGATCTCCTCCCCGGTCACGTCGAGCAGGCCGGCCGTGCGCCGGATGGCCCAGTATTCTTCAACCGGATCGGTGAAGTAATCGGGCTTGAGATAGGTGTTGTGCAGCTTGAAGTCCGTGGCGATGGCACTGATCGTCGGAAAGAAGGCGGTGCGCTTAAGGCCGCTGCGCGAGCGGATCGGCGCCGCGGCATAGGGCGGAGTCCCGATGACGCTCGCGAACTCTGTTCGGACGAAACGCTCGTCCTGCCGGCTTTTCATAGATTGCACTTCAGTTTCTCCATTCGCTCAGTGCCGCCAGGCGGGTTGCCGCGGCTCATGCTTCGCTTGGCTCTTCGCGCCGAACGCCGGCACTTCCACGGGACGAAGGCTTGCATCCGAACCAAATTGGTGTCAAGATTTACAATACAGTTTCACTATTTGGAAATTTTGCGACAAACTGGAGCGTCGTGAATGCTGGGAAATTCGGCCATCAAGGAATATTCCTTCAAGACGACTGTCGGCGTGCCGCCTTATGCCGCGGGCGACCTCAAGTTTCGAAAAGGCATAAAGCAGACGGCGTTTCACAGCGTTATCGGCTCCAAGGGCGCCCTCCTTAAGGTTCACAACACATTCCTCAAACCCTTCTTCATCGAGGACCTCATCGGCGAATACTGGCAGATGCGCAAGGTCGCCGGTCTCTTCGACGTGACCGGCGAGGAGATCATCGAGATCGCCGGTCCCGACGCCCTGGGCTTCATGAACGAGATGGTGACGCGCGACCTGTGCAAGGCGGTCGATGGCCAGTGCCTGTACGGCATCATGTGCTACGACTATGGCGGCATCGTCGAGGACGCGGTCATAGTGCGCTTCAGCGCCGAGCGCTTCTGGTGGATCGGCGGCCTCGGCTACTCCGAGCAGTGGCTGTACGCGAATTCGCTGGGCCGCAACGTGACCGTGCGCAGCCTGCTGGACCGGAAGGCGCTGGCGAGCATTCAGGGACCGCGGTCGCGCGACATATTGCAGAGCGTCTGCGGATCGGACATTAGCGGCCTGCCTTTCTATCATTCCGTCGAAACGGAGGTCTGCGGTGTGCCCTGCGTGGTCACGCGGACCGGATACACCGCCGAGCTTGGCTTCGAGATCATCGTCGATCAGGAGAAGGGCGAGGGTGTCTTCGGCGGCATCTGGGAGAAATGCGCCGCCGCCGGCGGCGCCCTGTGCGGCAGCGGCGTCATGGACCTGCGTCGGGTCGAGGCGGGACTGATCGATTTCAGCACGGATTTCGATTGGCATCATACGCCGCACCAGGTCGGCCTCGGCTGGATGCTGAACATGAACAAGGGCTTCTTCCACGGCCGCGACGCGCTGGTGACGCAGGAGGCGCGGAACCCGGCCAGCAAGCTGGCGGGACTGCACCTTGCCGGCCAGCAATCGCCGCTCAAGGGCGACGCCGTACTGGTTGACGGAGTGTCCGTCGGCGAGGTTACCAGCGGCATCGTCTCGCCGACCCTGCAGGTGCCCCTGGCGATCGCCCTGCTGGCCGTCAAGGCCACGGGCCTGGGGCAGAAGGTCGAGGTCGTTTCGCAGGGACAGAAGATCCCGGCCGAAGTAGTGGCCATGCCGTTCCTTGATCCGAAGCGGAAGCTGTCCAAGGTTTGAGCCGGACGTATTTTCGTCCGGACGTATTTCATGAGGAGCCGTGATGCCCGCAAGCCAGCGTTTCAAGAATAAGGTGGTGATCGTCTCCGGCGGCGCCGACGGCATGGGTCGCGCCTGTTCCATCCAGCTCGCGTCGGAAGGCGCGCGCGTCTTCATTCTCGACGTCAAGGAGGATGCGGCGAGGGACCTCGCGCGGGACCTGTCGAAGGATGGTGCGCCCGTCGAGGCGCTTCGTGCCGACGTGATGAACGAGAGCGAACTGCGCGGTGCCATCGCAACGGTGCTGGAACGCACCGGGGGCCGGGTCGACAGCCTGATCAACATCGCCGGCGGCAGCGCCTCGGGTTTGACCGCCGACATCGACCTGGCCGTCTGGGATCGCCTGTACACGCTCAACCTGCGTAGCACGCTGGTCGCCTGCCAGGCCGTCATTCCCGCAATGCGCGAGCATGGCGGCGGCAGCATCGTCACCATGTCGTCGATATCGGGCCTGCGCGGCGATCCGGAATGGGCGCCCTACAACGCCGCCAAGGCTGCGATCATCTCGCTGACGCAGTCGCTCGCCTGGGAAGAGGGCGGCTACAGCATCCGCGTCAATGCGATCTGCCCGGGTCCGGTGGCATCGGAACGGATGCTGGCGACGATCACCGAGGAGGAGCAGCGCGAATACAATGAATCCTGCGCGCTCGGCCGGATCGGCAAGGCGTCCGAACTCGCCGAGGCAATCCTGTTCCTCGCCTCGGACCAGTCATCCTTCGTTACCGGTGCGTCGCTTGTGGTCGACGGAGGCCTGACCGCCCGCACCAGCCAGCCTACGCGTTTCTATCATGAGCGGCGGCAAGGCAAGCATCGCGGCAAGTCCTGAGGACGTATCGGGAATGAACATGGAGTTCGACCATATCGTCGTTGGTGGCGGCGCGGCCGGGGCGATCGCCGCGCGCCGGCTCGCGGAACTCACGACCGGACGGGTGGCGCTGCTGGAAGCAGGCCCCGACGCGGTCGCGCGCGAAGAGGTGAGGGATTTCCGTCGGTTCAGGGAAGTCAAGGAAAGCGGGCTCGCGCGGCTGCTGCCGATCCTCCAGCCGCCCGTCGGGAATGGCCGCTTCCTCTATCCGGTCGCCCGCATGCTGGGCGGGTCGACCTCGCAGAATACCTGCATATGGTTTCGCCCGCCGGCCAGCGACTTCCAGGCCTGGGTCGATGCCGGCGCGGCCGGCTGGGACCTGGAAGCCGTGCGTCCGCATTTCGAGGCGCTCGAGCAGCGGATCAACATCGAAACCGTGCAGCCTAAAGGTCTTCCGCACGATGCCCTGGCGGCGGCCACGCGGGAAATGGGCTTTCCGTCGGTCGATTTCGCCGCCGATTTCGACGCGGGCTGGGGTTCTTACCGGATGAGCAAGCGCGGCATCGCGCGCGAATCCACTGCACAGGTGTTTCTCAGCCCGCGCTCGGCGCTGCCGGACAATCTGGCGATCTTTACCGATACGCCGGTCAGCGGATTGATCTTCGGTGCCGAGCGTCAGGTGACCGGCGTCATGACCCCCCGCGGCGCCTTCAGCGCTCGACGCGAGGTCATTTTGTCTTGTGGCGCGCTGGACACCCCCCGCATCCTCATGCTTTCCGGCATCGGTCCGGCGGATGAACTGGCGCGACTTGGCATCTCGCCACGCCATGCGCTCTCCCAGGTCGGCGCGCATCTTCTGGATCATCCCGCGGCCTGCGTGAATGTCGCCTCGCGCAAGGCCATCACCAGGGATGAATTGTGGAACTATTCCGGCGTGCTTTTCGCGCGCGTCGAAAATGAACGGGCCGCCTGGCCCGATATCGAGATCCAGTTGGGGCCGGAACTGTTCGAACAGCAGACCGCGCCTGCGGGCTTTCCATCGGCTCCCGCCGGGTTCACCGCCTATATGACGGTCAACCGGGCCCGCAGTGAGGGATCCGTGCGCTTGCGTTCGGCCGATCTCAACGAGGCTCCGCTTATCGACGCAGGCTATTTTACCGATCCCGACGGATACGACCTGCGGGTCATGGCGGAAGGCATCCGTTTTGCGCGGCGGCTTTTCGATATGCCCGCCTTGAGCGGCTGGCTGGGTGACGAGCTCGCGCCGGGTGCAAAGCTCGCTTCGGACGACGAACTCGCAGGCTATATCCGGGAAACCGCTACCACCGGCTACCACCCGGGCGGCACCTGCCGCATGGGGGCTGCCGACGACCCGCTGAGCGTAGTCGACCCCCGACTACGGGTTGTCGGCATGGGTGGTCTGCGCCTCGCGGATGCTTCGATCATGCCAACCATGGTCAGCGTCAATACGGCGGCCGCCTGCATGATGGTCGGCCATCGGGCAGCTGAACTAATCGCGAGGGAAAAGAGCTGAAAATGCTCCATTTGCCGGCAGAGTTGACAAAAATTTGCCTTGCCGACTGTCTCATATGTAGGGATATTGGTTCAACAAGTGGAACAAACTTAGCGAAGTGGCTGCGAACTAGAAAAAGAAACAAGTGTTAGGGGAAGTTACGATGCATGCTTCAGACAACAAAGACGCCGGTGTCATCGGCTCGATAAACCGCCGCGGTTTGATCAAGACTGCCGGTGCCTTCGGCCTGGCCCTGGCGGCGGGTTCGTTCTCCCTGGCGGGCAAGGCCAAGGCCGCTGTGAAGGGCGGCAATGTGAAGGTGGGCTGCTCGTTCGGCCAGACCACGGACTCGGTCGAGCCGGGCACCTATGCCCACGGCTTCTCCATCATGCTGTCCTACACCTGCCATGCAAAATTGACGGTCGTCGGCAGCGACAACAAGCTGCAGGGCGACATCGCGGAATCGTGGGAGGGTTCGGACCAGGCCCGCAAGTGGGTCTTCAAGCTGCGTTCGGCGCAGTTCCACGACGGTTCGGCGGTCACCGCCAAGGATGTCATCGCCTCGATTAACCATCATCGTGGCGACAAGACGACCTCCAACTCCAAGTCGGTCGTCGCGAACGTCAAGAACATCACCGCTGACGGCGACAAGACCGTAGTCTTCGATCTCGAGAGCGGCGACGCCGACTTCCCCTACATCCTGACCGACTACCAGCTGGCGATCTGCAAGGCCAAGGACGACGGCACGATCGACTGGCAGAACGATGGAAGCAGGGCGGGTCCCTACCAACTGGCTGAGTTCGAGCCCGGCGTACGCGCGCTTTTCAAGAAGGCCGACAACTACTGGAACCCGGATATCGGCCACCTCGCTTCGGCCGAGGTGCTGATCATCACGGATGCCACGGCGCGGCAGAATGCGCTGCTCACCGGCGACGTCGACATCATCGATCGTCCGGAAATCCGCACCTTGGCGATGCTGCAGGGCGCTCCCGGCGTCAAGGTCGAGGAGATGGCGGGCTTCCGTTTCCACGGTTTCACGATGTTCTGCGACACCGCGCCCTTCGACAACAACGACGTGAGGATGGCGCTCAAATACGGCATCGACCGTGAGGCCGCCTTGAACGTCGCGCTTGCCGGGCATGGAAAGATAGGCAACGACCATCCGATAACGCCGGCCTATCGCTTCTACGATCCGGAAATTCCGCAGATCACATACGATCCCGACCGGGCAGCCCATCACCTCAAGAAGGCGGGCCTGACGTCGTTGAACGTCGATCTCTCGGCTTCGTCGGCCGCCTATGCGTCGGCGGTGGACTGCTCGCTTCTCTATCAGTCGAACCTCAAGCCGATCGGCATCAACCTGACCGTCATCAACGAACCGGCGGACAGCTACTGGTCGAATGTGTGGCTGAAGAAGCCCTTCATTGCCACGGACTGGGGCGGCCGGCCGACCGAAGACCTGATGTTCTCGGTGGCGTTCAAGGCGGGCGCGGCGTGGAACGACACCCGCTTCAACAACCCGAGGTTCGAAAGCCTGCTCCTGTCGGCTCGCGCCGAGCTCGACGAGGCCAAGCGTCGTGAGATGTATGGCGAGATGCAGCGCATCGTCCATGATGAAGGCGGCCTGATCGCGCCGATCCTACCCAACAACATCTGGGCCTATCGGTCACGCGTCAAGCACGCGGAGAGCATCTCCAAGGCCTGGGAGCTGGACGGCTGGCAGTTCATCTCCCGCTGGTGGATCGAGGATTGACGGCTCGGCCACGTCAGCCGCATCCTGAGGCGATCATGCCGCTCAGGATGCGGCCTTCCATCAAGGCCATGGTCGGGATCACATAATGACTGATGTCGCCGAAGTTCCCGGTCGGACGGGTCCGGGGAGGCAGCGGGCCATCGTGCCCCTGCTAGGCACCGTTTTGCAACGGCTCGGGCTTGGACTGGTGACGCTGTTCATGGTCTCGATCGTCATCTATCTGTCGATCGAAGCTCTGCCTGGCGATTTCGCCCAGTCGATCCTGGGGCGTTCGGCTTCTCCGGAAACGGTGGAAGCCTACCGCCAGATGCTCGGCTTCGACCGCCCGCCGATCGAGCGCTACCTGAGCTGGATGGCGGGTGCCGTCCATGGCGATTTCGGCAATTCGCTGACCAGTCGACCGGGCGCGTTGCGTGCGGTCAACGACATCATCGGGCCTCGGCTCTACAACACCTTCTTCCTGGCGGCGATGACGGCCATCATCGCCGTGCCGCTGGCGATCCTGCTCGGCGCCCTTACGGCGCTCTACCGCGGCTCGTTCTTCGACCGCGCCGTGAACGGGCTGACACTGATGGCGATCTCCGTGCCCGAATTCTTCATCGCCTACATCCTGTGCTATCTGGTGATCTCGAAGGACATGTTCGCCATGACGCAGCTCGGCCAGCTTTTGCCGGTCTGGCTCAGCTCCGGCATAGGCTCGGTCCTGTCGCTGATGCCCAAGCTCCCCACGCTTGCGGCCATCAACGAGAGCACTACGATCGGAGAGCGTATATGGAAGCTGCTGCTGCCCTCGCTCACCCTGACGCTGGTCATCATCGCGCATATGATGCGCATGACCCGAGCCGTCCTGATCAACGTGCTGGCCAGCCCCTATATCGAGATGGGCCGGTTGAAGGGCCTTTCGTCGGCGTGGATCGTCTTCAAGCACGCGCTGCCCAATGCCTGGGCGCCGATCGCGACCGTCGTCGCCTTCAATCTCGCCTACCTGATCGTCGGCGTCGTCGTCGTCGAGGTCGTCTTCGTCTATCCGGGGATCGGCCAGCTCATGGTCGACGCGGTCCGCTCTCGCGACATGCCAGTCGTGCAGGCCTGCGGGCTGATCTTCGCGGCGACCTACATCGTGCTGAACCTTGTTGCCGATGTCATCGCGATCGTGACCAATCCACGGCTGATGTATTCGCGATGAGTTCTCCAGACATGACTCCGGCGGTCACGCGCCGCCGCCGCTCCTGGTTCAGCCGCCTGCTGAAGGAAATGCGCCATGCGCGTTTCACCGCCTGGTTCGGCGTGCTGGTGATCCTTGCCTACGCGATCCTCGCGCTGTTCGCGCCGCAGATCGCCCCGTACAACGAGGCCACCGTCGCCGGGCAACCCTATATGGCCTGGGGCGGGCATTTCCTGCTCGGTACCGACCAGCTCGGCCGCGATGTCCTGTCGCGACTGATCTATGGCGCGCGCAACACGGTGGGCATCGCCGTGATCACCACTTGCCTGGCCTTCCTCCTCGGTGGCACGCTCGGCATTGTCGCGGCGCTCTATGGCGGCTGGCTCGACCAGCTCTGCTCGCGCATCGTCGACGTCTTCATGTCGATCCCCAGCGTCATCTTCGCCTTGCTGTTCCTGTCGGCTTTCGGTTCCTCGATCCCCAACCTGATCGTGACGCTCGCCGCTCTCGACGCGACGCGGGTGTTCCGCTTGGCACGGGCCGCGGCCGGCAATGTCGTGGTGATGGACTTCATCCAGATTGCCCGCGTCCGTGGCGAGAGCGCCGTCTGGCTGATCCGTCGCGAGATACTGCCCAACATCATGGCGCCGCTGATCGTGGAATTCGGCCTGCGGTTCTGTTTCGTGTTCCTGTCCATCGCGGCGCTGTCCTTCCTCGGTGTCGGCATCCAGCCGCCCACCGCCGATTGGGGGTCGATGGTGCGCGAGAACGCGGCTCTCATCTCCTACGGCAACATCACGCCGCTGCTGCCGGCGGCAGCGATCGCGCTGCTGACGATCGCCATCAACTTCGTGATCGACTGGTATCTCTATCGTACGAGCGGGCTTCGGGATGAACGCTAGCAAATCCGAGCTCCGCCAGAAGGGCGCGCCGCTCCTGCAGATATCCGGCCTCAAGGTCGACGGCTTTTCCGACGATCGCTGGCATCCGATCGTGAAGGGCGTCGACCTTCGTCTGGAGCGCGGCGAGATCCTTGGTCTCATCGGTGAATCAGGCGCCGGCAAGTCAACCCTGGGCCTTGTGGCGATGGGATATGCCAAGCCCGGCTGCCGCATCACCGGCGGTAGCGTCGCCTTCGACGGCAAGGACATGCTGAGCCTCCCGGAAGAGGAGCTCCGGCTCATGCGCGGCTCGCGCATCGCCTATGTGGCGCAAAGCGCCGCCGCGTCGTTCAATCCCAGCCATCGTCTGCTCGACCAGACCATCGAGACTGCCGTTCACCATGGCCTGCTCGGCCGTCGGCTGGCGGCGGCGCGGGCGGTGGAGATGTTCGGCAAGCTGCGCCTGCCGCGCGCGGCCGAAATCGGTTTCCGGTTCCCGCATCAGGTGTCGGGCGGCCAGCTGCAGCGCGCCATGACGGCGATGGCGATGGAATGCCGCCCCGACCTGATCATCTTCGACGAGCCGACAACCGCTCTCGACGTAACGACCCAGGTCGAGGTGCTGGCCTCGATGCGCGAGGTGGTGCGCGAGTTCAACACCGCCGCCATCTATATCTCGCACGACCTAGCCGTCGTCGCGCAGATGGCGGATCGCATCATGGTGCTGCGCCAAGGTGTCGCGGTCGAGGAAGCGCCGACACGCAAGATGCTGGCGGAGCCCGAGACGGAATATACCCGGTCGCTGTGGTCGGTGCGGGCCATGTCGCAGGCCGAGCGCCCGGAGACGGATATCCATCTCTCTATCGAGGGCCTGTCGAGCGGCTATGGAAAATCCGTCAAGGTGCTGGATGATGTCTCGCTGAAGGTGCAGCGTGGCCGCACGCTGGCCATCGTCGGAGAGTCGGGCTCGGGCAAGTCGACGCTCGCCCAGGTGATCTCCGGGATGGTTCCGGTCTGGTCAGGCAAGATGGTGTTCGAGGGACAGGTGCTGCCCTCCGGGTTCCGCAGCCGCTCACGTGATCTGCTGCGCAAGATCCAGATGATCTACCAGTCGCCCGACACGGCTCTCAATCCGCGCCACACGGTTGAGGAGATCATCGGCCGTCCGCTGGAATTCTATCTTGGCCTGCGGGGCGAGGAGCGGGATCGCCACGTGGTCGAACTGCTCGACATGATCGAAATGGGGCCGCAGTTCCTCGACCGTCTGCCGGGCGAGCTTTCAGGCGGGCAGAAGCAGCGCGTCTGCATCGCGCGCGCCCTGGCCGCCAAGCCCAGCCTGGTGATCAGCGATGAGGTCACGTCGGCCCTCGATCAACTGGTGCAGACGGAAATCCTGAAGCTGCTCGACACGCTGCAGCAGGAACTGGGCATCACCTACGTCTTCATCACCCATGATATCGCGACCGTGCGGGCCATCGCCGATCAGGTTGTGGTGATGAACGGCGGCAAGCTGGTAGAACAAGGTTCGCGCGCGCAGGTCCTGGAAACCCCGCAGCAGGACTACACCAACCTGCTGCTCTCGTCCGTTCCGGAAATGGATCCCGACTGGCTGACGCGGCTGCTGGCTGAGCGGCGCGGCGGCGGTATCGCCGCGGCGAACTGAGCCGCCCCTAGGCGTCAAGCCCTGTGGAATGGCGCCGCTTCGGGCGCAAGCAGCGGGCGTCCCCGGATCATGTCGCAGATCCGCTCCGCCATCATGATGACGGGAGCGTTCAGATTGGCGTTCGTGATCGCGGGCATCAGTGAGGCATCGATGACGCGCAAGCCGCCGATGCCGTGGACCCTGCCGTCCGGGGTGGCGACACAGCCGTCGCCGTCGCCCATGCGGCAGGTGCCGGCCGGGTGCCAGTTGCCGGATACAGTCTGGCGCAGCCAGGCCTGGCGATCGGCCAGGATTGCGCGGTGGTCCTGCATGGGCCTGCCGCGCAGGTTACGGAAGGCCGTGTCCTCGACGATATCGCGCGCGATGTCGATGCCATCAGCGAGAATGGCGAGGTCCATAGCGTTGGACAGATAGCGGGGATCGATCAACGGCGCAGCCAACGGATCGGCCGACGCAAGGCGCAGATGCCCCGTGCTGCGGCTGCGGTTCAGGTTGATGCCTATGCCGAAGCCGTGCATGCGCGGATCCGGCCGGTTGTTCTCGATCAACGCTGGATAGAGGAACATCTGCAGGTCCGGCGTGCCGTCGGCATACGAGGAGCGCAGCATCGCGCATGTTTCCAGCCCGGTCGTCGCGGCAATGCCGTCGCGCCGCAGCAGCCAGCGTCCGCCTGCCGTCAGCCGCCGGTGCCCACTTGCGTAAAGCGAATGGCTGAGCGGCTGGGCGGCCCGCCACGACAGGCGTGTCGCCACGTGATCCTGCAGGTTGGCGCCGACGCCGGGCAGGTCAAGCACTGGAGCAATGCCCGCCTCGTGCAGGTGATCGGCCGGTCCGATGCCCGACAGCATCAGCAACTGCGGCGTGCGCAGCGCGCCGGCGCTGAGGACGACTTCCTTGCCCGCCCTGAACGTCACTTGCCGGCCGTTTCTCAGGGCTCGGACACCTTCGGCCTTTCCGCCTGTGACGATCAGGCCGGTGGCTGTCGTCCCGGTCAGCACAGTGAGGTTCTGTCGATTCATTACTGGCCGTAGATAGGCGCGGTCCGTGCTGACCCGCAGACCATCGCCGATCGTCTGGTCACAGATGAAGATACCCTCCTGTCGAAAACCGTTCGGATCGTCGGTGACGCCCGAGGCGTGGCCTGCTCCTGCCTCCAGGAATGCGTGTTGGAACGGGCCGTGCGGCTGCGCCTTTGTGACCCGCAGCGGCCCCGCGTCGCCGCGATACACAGGATCACCCGCCGGCATGCGCGTCTCGCTCCGGCGGAAATAGGGCAGGGCGGAGGCGTAGGACCAGCCGCGCGCTCCCATCGTCTCCCAATGGTCGAAATCCAGCGCATGGCCTCTGAGATAGCACAGCGAATTCACCGCCGAGCCGCCGCCCAGCGTGCGACCGACGGTGATGGCATCCTGGCGCCCGCCCAGGCCGGGTTGCGGAAGTGTCGCCAGGCTCTGGGCATAGCGTTGCCCCGACATGGCGATAAAGGCCGCGGCCGGCATGCGGACCGTGGGACCATGCCAGGCCGGGCCAGCCTCAATCAACAGCACGGTTGTATCTGCGTCCTCGGACAGGCGCGATGCCACCACGGCACCGGCCGAGCCGCCGCCCACAATAATGTAGTCGTATAGGTCGCGTTTGCGGGAGGGGTTCAGCACCGGTCCTGTCCTGTTGCGATTGGCAGCGTGATTTGTTTCATATATTGTGTCAATATTTCTTATATTGGAATAATAGAACACCGCCAGCGTGACTTGATCGGAGGAATGGCTATGAACAACAGACGTATCGGAAGATCCGATCTTACGACCGCGCCCATAGCGCTCGGCACCAGCGTCTTCGGTTGGACAGTCTCCGAGGACACCGCCTTCGACATATTGGACCGCTTCGTCGCGAGGGGCTTCGATCTCATCGACACGGCGGACGTCTATTATCTCTGGGCCGACGGCAATAAGGGCGGCGAATCCGAGACCATCATCGGCGAATGGCTGAAGTCGCGCGGCGGGCGCGATCGCGTCAAGATCGCCACCAAGGTCGGCGAAAGCTTCGGCGACGAGCGGCAGGGGCTGAAGTGTGACTACATCATCGCCGGCGTCGAGGCGTCGCTTAAGCGGCTTCAGACCGACTATATCGATCTCTACCAAGCCCATATAGACGACCCGGAAACGCCGCTCGACGAAACGCTGGAGGCGTTCGCCCGTCTGATCGAGGCGGGCAAGGCCCGCGTGATCGGCGCCTCGAACTATGAAGTGCCGCGGCTGACGGCGGCGCTGGAAATGAGCGCGGCCAAGGGCCTGCCGCGGTTCCAGAGTTTCCAGACGCTCTACAATCTTTGCGACCGCGCCGCATACGAGAAGGAATTGGCCCCGATCTGCCAGAGCCGGGACCTGGGCGTCCTGACCTATCGTTCGTTGGCCCAGGGCTTTCTCACCGGCAAGTATCGCGCCCTGGCCAGCAGCAGCCAGAGCCCGCGGGGCAGCACCGCCATAAACTATCTGAACGAGCGTGGCCGGCGTATCCTGGCTGCCGTCGATACCGTTGCCGAAGCGCAGAATGCCACCCCCGCGCAGATCGCGCTGGCCTGGCTGATCGCGCGGCCGACCGTCGCCGCCGCCATCGTCAGCGCCAGCCGGCCCGAGCAGATGGATGCCGTGCTCGACGCGGCGACGCTGGTCCTCACGTGCGAACAGGTCGCCGCGTTGGATGAGGCCTCGCACGAGGCATGAGGCGAAGCGAGTGAAGGGCCGGGGCTCGGCCGCAACAGCTCAGCCCCAGGGAGCTCCTTCAAACAGGCCGAGCGGGATTTTCATGTAACGCCGCCCGCTGGTCTCGGGCTCCGGCAGCCGGCCGGCGTTGATGTTGATCTGCATCGCGTGAAGAATGAGCTTGGGCATGGGCAGCGTCGCATCCCGCGCCTCGCGCATGGCGACGAAGTCTGCTGCGGTGCGGCCGTCGCTAAGATGGATGTTCTTGGCCTTCTGTTCGGCACCCGTTGATTGCCACAGCGGCTCGCGGCCGCCGGGCTGGTAGTCGTGGCCGGTGAAAAGGCGCGTTTCGTCCGGCAGGGCGAGGATTGCCTGGATCGACGACCACAGGGCGCTGGCGCTGCCGCCGGGGAAGTCGGCGCGGGCCGTGCCGCTGTCCGGCATGAAGAGGGTGTCGTGGATGAAGGCCGCATCGCCGATCACATAGGTGATGGAGGCCATGGTGTGGCCGGGCGAGAACATGACCCTCGCATCGATGCCGCCGACCTTGAAGGTATCGTCGGCGGCAAAGAGCCGGTCCCACTGCGAGCCGTCGGCTCGGAAATCCGGTTGATGGTAAAAGTCCTTCCACATTTTCTGGATACTGATGATCTTGTCGCCGATGGCAGTCGGCGCGCCCGTTCGCCGTTTCAGGTAATCGGCAGCCGAGAAGTGATCCGCGTGCGGATGCGTGTCGAGGATCCAGTCGATCGTGTAGCCCTTGGCCTCGACAAAGCCGAGAATCGCGTCGGCGCTGCGGGTTGCGATCGTCCCTGCCTTCTCGTCGTAGTCGAGCACGGGATCGATGATGGCGCATGTCCTGGCCTCGGTATCTGCGACGACAAACTGGATCGAACCCGTACGCAGGTCGTAGAAGCCGGTCACTTCAGGCTGCTTTTGCATAGGTGTTTCCCATCGGAAATTGCCTGTCGCCCCGGAAATCCACGCGTCAGACGTTATTGAATGTTCCGGTCTTGTCGGCCACATCCGAAGGCACGCCGGCAAGCCCGGGCATCCTCCGTTCGGCGGCTGACATATCCGGCACTTTGCGGCAAGCCCCTATGGGATCGTGACTTTCGGGAGGCGTTCCTGCCGGAGCACTCTCCCAACCCCATCCGAACATTCCGGCAAGCAAAAAAATGTCGAGCATTCTACCGTCCCCTCCTGCGAAAGTTCTGTATAATAGAATTGATTTCCATTTATTGCAATGATAGATAGAGGCGACTTCGATCTTCACCTGCTCCTGGTGAGCGCGGGCAGAACGAATTTTCCAAGGGTGCCCGCCATGGCAATCGACGAGTACATCCTCACCCTCAGCTGCGATAACCGCCCCGGAATCGTCTCGGTCGTGTCGACTGCCATCGCGCGTCGCGACGGCGACATCGTGCAGGCTGCCCAGTTCGATGACTCGCAGACCAATCGCTTCTTCATGCGCGTCTGCTTTCGGCTTCCGGGAGATCCAGTGGAACTGAGAGAAGATCTTGCGGCGCTGGCCGAATGGATTGGTCCCGAATGGTGGCTGAGGCCGGCAGACGAGCGTCACAAGGCCCTCGTGATGGTCTCGAAATTCGACCACTGCCTTCAGGATCTTCTCTATCGTGCGCGGATCGGAGAGCTGGCAATCGACTGCGTTGGAATCATCTCCAATCATCCAATTGGATCCTTGGCGATCGCGCCTGATCCTTCCATCCCTTTACATCACCTACCGCTCACTCAGGCGACCAGGCACAGTCAGGAAAGTCGGATCCGAGAAATCATTGAGCAGAGCGGAGCGCGATTGGTCGTTCTCGCGCGCTACATGCAAATTCTCTCAGACGGGTTCGCAAGCTCGCTCTCGGGTCGCTGCATCAACATTCATCATTCGTTTCTGCCGGGATTCAAAGGTGCGAAGCCTTATCACCAGGCGTTTGAGAGGGGGGTCAAGATGATCGGGGCGACGGCCCATTATGTGACGTCGGATCTCGATGAAGGACCGATCATCACGCAAGACGTCGAGCACGTCAGTCATGCTGACACGCCGGCCGACATGGTCCGCAAGGGTCGAGATATCGAGCGACGTGTGCTGGCCAGGGCGGTCGCTCTCCACATCGAGGATCGAGTTCTGCTGAACGGCGGGAAGACTGTGGTTTTCGAGTGAACCGCGTCGTTATACCGGGGGTCGATGGACGACTGGGGTGGCGCCTGCCCGCGTCGATCGAAATGACGCCGCGACATATTCTCGATCTTTCCAACACCGCACATTTGGTTCCGCCCGGGACACGAATCTATATTCCCGACTTGGGCATCGATACGGAAGATGCGATAATTGCTGCCGCGCGCAACGTGCAGAATCTCGGCTTCTCTGCCGTGCCTCATGTCGCAGCTCGGCGGCTTTCCAGTCACCGGCAGCTTGTGACGCGTGTGCGTCGATTGGCGGAAGAGGCGGGCGTTGAAGACACGCTCGTGATCGCCGGAAGCCCACGCACCGCGCAAGGGCCATTTGGGTCCACCTACGACGTACTCGAAACCGGGGTTCTGATCGACTACGGCATCCGAAAACTAGGCGTGGCGGGGTATCCTGAAGGCAGCCCTGATGTATCGCCAGATGACGAGAACCAATCGCTGCGACGTAAACTGGAATACGCGCGACAGACCGGCACAACGCTTCGAATCGTCACACAGTTCGGCTTCGATGGAATTGCGTCCGGGCAATGGGCGCGGACCTTGCGCCAAGTGGCAATCGACGTTCCCGTCCATATCGGTATTGCCGGTCCAGCGCGATTGGCCACGTTGGTCAAGTATGCAGTGGCATGCGGCGTCGGAAATTCACTGGATATGCTTCGCAAGCGCGGCAGCGGACTCATGTCGCTAACCCGAAACCAATCGCCCGAGATGTTCGCTGAGCCGCTCGAGAGCTACATCTCTCAGGTGGAGACCAGCGTCAGCCACCTGCACGTCTATCCCTTCGGAGGAATAGAGGCATCGGTCGGTTGGTTACGTGAACGTGGCTCTTGGCCGTAATGTCTCAGTTCGAAGTCTGAACGTCGCGCTGTTCGCGATGTGGCCGTGTAGATGTGGCCGTGTAACTGTAAGGCGAAGCATGGGGTCTAGGTGTTTAGTCTCGGCATTTTATGGACGGGATCGAGCCTGAATCTTTCAGGCTCTTTTGTCTAGCTCTTGCAGACGAACTCATAGGGCGTGAGGCCTTTTAGGGTCTTGAGCCTACGTGCGAAATTGTAAGCTGAGACGAAGTCTGCAAGGTGCTGGCGCAGTTGATCGTGATCGTCATAGTCATAGTGGAAGCGCTTGACGGTCGCTTCCTTGATGGTTCGGTTCATCCGCTCGACCTGACCATTCGTCCAGAGATGCTTGATCTTTGTGAACCTGTGCTCGATGCCATATTCGTCGCAGACGCGATCGAAGATGTGCTCGAAGGCGTAGCGGTGGCGTTCCTGGTTCGTGAATTGGATGCCGTTGTCGGTCAAAATGGTATGGATGGCATAGGGCACGGCCGCGATCAGGTCACGAAGGAACTGGGCCACCACCATCTTGCCCGCCTTCGCGTGCAATTGCGCATAGGCGAACTTGGACGTCCGGTCGATGGCAACGAAGAGGTACAGCTTGCCCTCAGCGGTCTGCACCTCGGCGATGTCGATATGGGAATAACCGATCGGATAGGCCTTGAACTTCTTCTTGGCTGGCTCGTCGCTGTCGACCTCCGGCAACCTCGAAATACCATGGCGCTGAAGGCAACGATGCAGTGACGAGCGCGTCAGATGCGGGATCGTTGGCTGAAGGGCATAGAGACAATCGTCCAGCGCCAGCAGCGTGTGTGTGCGAAAGGCGACGATGGCCGCCTCTTCTTCCACAGACAACACCGTCAACTTCGGGTCTTTGGGACCAGTAGGAAGACCGGCTACCGATGTCCGGTTCCTCCATTTCGCGACCGTCTTCTGATCGATGCCATAGCGTTTGGCCAGCGCTCTCAGGCTCCCTTGACTATTCTGTATTGCTCGACGGACTGCCTCTGTCGTCGCGGCCGCCGTGCCCGAGTTTGCGACCCGACAGAGCGTCAGCATGAAGGGGGCTGCTATACACCGAGGGTACGCTCAGCCGCTTGTTGACCAAGGTCGACCTGATCGTCCTTCCCGTGATGTCATTCAGCACGCCTACCGTCGAGCAGACCAAGCGCATGACCGACGAGAGCATCGAGGGCGTGTCCGCTTCACGGCACCATTGGCCATGTCGGGGCACCCCGCAATCTCCATGCCTTGCGGTTTTACGTCAAACGGCGGGCCAGTGAACTTCCAGTTGATGGGCGCGCATTCCGACGAGAGAGGCCTCATCGAAGCCGGCAATGCCTACCAGCTCCGCACGGACCAGGGATATCACACCGACCACGCCGATCTTTACTCTCGAAGCGCTACGTCTGACACATGAGCCGCTCGCCGATTGCCATCGCTACGACAGCCTGCAGAGAACAGACCATGGAACGCCCCAATCTCTTCGACATGATGGGGGAATTGAAGCTCTACGGCATGAGGAATGCCTATGATGAGGTGATGGCCATCGGCATCAAGCGACAACATGAACCGTCGCGCGTTGTCGGTGCCCTGCTCAAGGCCGAGATCGGCGAGAAAACGGCGCGTTCGATCAAATACCAGATGACCATCGCCAAATTGCCGCTCGCTAAGGATATCGACGACTTTGCCTTCGAGGGCACGCCGATCAACGAGACTTTGGTGCGCGACATGGCCGGCGGTGGCTTCCTGGCCGAACAGCGCAACGCCGTCTTGGTCGGGGGAACCGGTACCGGCAAGACCCATTTGGCCATCGCCATTGCCTGGGCGTGGGGCGGAGCGTGCGGCCGCTTCTACAATACCGTCGACCTCGTCAATAGGCTCGAGGCGGAAGGTCGGCAAGGGCGCCAGGGTCGGCCATTTGGCGGCGTCGATCACGACGCGCGCCGTGGTGCCGTACACGATCCTCAAGAAGCTATCAGCATCCCCGAAGGGAAGCCAGCTCGCAAGGTCGCCGCGGGAACTTGGCCGGATCGAGCGATCGCTGTTCATGATCGAATGGTATTCGAGCCCACCGCTGCGCCGGCGTTGCCAGGCCGGCCTCAACAAGGGTGAGGCGGCGCATAAGCTGAAGCGCGCCGTCTTCTTCCACGAGCGTGGCGAAACCTGTGACAGATCGTTCGAAAGCCAAGCCTTCCGCGCCTCCGGCCTCAACCTCGTCGTCAGCGCCATCGTCCATTGGAACACGGTCTATATCGAACGGGCCGTTACCCACTTGCGCAAAATGCGTCGCGAGATTCCGGATCACCTGCTCAAGCACATCTCGCCGCTGGGAGCATATCAATCTGACCGGCATCTACACATGGGATAGCGATCAGCATCTGCCGGAAGGGTTCCGGTCGCTGAGATTCCCGGTTGGGCTACGGCGTGCCGCATAAGTTCTCACTCCGTTCGCTCTTAGCGTAAGATTTTGAACTGCTCTTATAGGTCGGCGGTAGGTGGCCACAGAGCTTACCCGCGCAGGGCTGCATGATCACGGCGACGCTTCGGCGTGATCCCGCCCATCGAGGATCCTGTCCATCCGGCGTGCCGCCAGCCATTGCTCATCGGTCGCCACTAGACTAGAGACCAGTCGCGATCGCCATGGTGTAAGGGCCATAGGCGAGTTGCCCCGGTATCGGTGACCGCACCTCCGATGACGTCAGGCAGCGAATCTCGCCGTGATGCCAAGTTGGCTTGACCACTGGGCGTACCAACTGTCGAACAATTTGAGCTGCGCCTCGGCATAGCCGCGTTGGCTGTCGGTCAGGGCATCCGTCTCGTTGAAGTGAAGTCGGTATTCAGGATTCCCCTTCAGCACCATCATGTGCTTGAAATAAAGCACCAGGTCGGGACCCTCGTCGAACGAGGACAGCACGGCGAGCGCGGCGTCCAGCTCCAGCGCGCGCTGGCGGGCCTCGACGTCGCCCCTGGCCGCCGCCTGGCTCAGGCCGACGAGGTGTAGCACCTCCTTCGGCAGCACGTTGCCGATGCCGGTGATGGCGCCGGACGCGCCGTAATTGACGAAACCGTGGTAGACGGCGGTATCGACGCCGATCATCAGCGCCACCTCATCGTCGCGGCTGGTGATGTTTTCCGCCGCGTAACGCAGATCCGACTGGCCGCCGAACTCCTTGAAACCGATGAGGTTCGGATGTTCGGCGCGCAGCGCGAAGAACAGTTCCGCGCGCGTGGCAAAGCCGTAATAGGGGCTGTTGTAGATGACCGCCGGCAAGTCGGGCGCGGCGGCAAGAATTGCCTTGAAATGGTTGCGCTGCGCCGTCACCGAAGGCCCGCGCGACAAGACGCGCGGGATAACCATCAGGCCCCGTGCTCCGACCTTCTGGGCGTGCGCCGCATGCGCCACGGCCTTGTCGGTGTTGACGGCGCCGGTTCCCACAATCACCGGCACGCCAGCCTCCACCAGGCGTCCGACGCCCTCCATGCGCTGCTCGTCGCTCAAGAGCGGCCAGTCGCCCATCGAGCCGCAATAGACGACGGCCGACATGCCGGCCGCGATCAGCTCCCGTCCTTTGCGCACCAGCGCGTCGAAGTCGGGCCGGCGGTCTTGCGTGCATGGGGTCATCAACGCCGGCATGCAGCCGGAAAAGACATTGGCGGTCATTGGAATTCTCCCTTGAGGCTTGTCGGTATGCCGGCTGCCAGTCTGGCCCGGCAGCGGTCAACTGTCATGGCCTCTTATCCCTTTATAGCGCAATTGACAACTGGGTAGAAGGTGACATATTACCGGTTACCACTAACCACGAGCCGTGAGAGCCGCCGGGACCGACAATGAAAATCACCTCGATCGACGCCTTCGGATACCAGCTGACCTACGCGCACGGCGAATACGTGATGTCGAAAGGCCGCGCCGCGCAAAGCCAGGCGTCTACTCTGGTGCGAATTCGTACCGATGCGGGCGTCGAAGGATGGGGTGAAAGCAGCACGCTCGGCGGCACTTATTTGCCGGCGTTCGCGGAGGGCACACGGGAAGCCATCAAGGTTCTCGCCGCTGCCCTGATCGGCCTCGACCCGACCAATCTGTCAAAAGTGCATCAGGCGATGGACGCCATTCTTCTGGGGCAGAACAACGCCAAGAGCGCCCTCGACATCGCCTGCTGGGACGTCCTGGGAAAGGTCGCCAATCTTCCGGTTTCCACCCTCATCGGCGGGACGGCACAGGACGACTTTCCGCTCTATGAAGCGGTTCCGCTCGCATCGCCAGAGGAAATGGCCGACTTCGTCAGGACACGCGGCAAGGTCGGGATCAACCGGTTTCAGGTCAAGGTCGGCAACAACCCCTTCGACGATGCCAGGCGGACACGCAGCGTCGTCGAAGCCTGCCCGGACGATGCCGTGATCATCGCCGATTCCAACGGTGGCTGGAACCTGCAGGCGGCTATCATCGCGGTGCGCGAACTGGCAGGTCTCAACATCTATGTCGAGCAGCCCTGCCGCGACACGGCCGACTGCGCCATCGTCCAGAAAATGAGCTCCCTGCCGCTGGTCATGGATGAGTCCGTCGTCAATTCGGCGGAGCTCTATCGCGCCAAATATGAGGCAGGCGCGGGCTCGGTGAACATCAAGCTCGGCCGCGTCGGCGGCATCACCGGTGCGGTCCGGATGCGCGGTCAGGCGCAGGATCTGGGCATGACGATGTGTATCGAGGACGTATGGGGCGGCGACGTCACGACCGCCGCCGTGGCACATGTGGCTGCCAGTACCCATCCGGAAGCCTTGCTTCACGCCTCCTTCTTCAACGATTGGACGAAGGAACACGTGGCGGGATACGCGCCGCGCTCCAGCCGCGGCCGCGGCAGGGCGCCGGACGGGCCGGGCCTTGGCATCTCCGTCGATGCCAAGGCGCTCGGCCCTGCACTTTTCGAGGTCAGCTAGCGACCAGCTGGCGATGGTTTACGCGCAGACGGCTTTACCGCTGCTTTAATGGTTCGACACAGGAGAACATGATGGCCCTCAAGGGTGTATTTTCCGCAATCGTCACGCCGTTCACGCCTGACGGCGAAGAGATCGACGAGGCGGCGCTTAGAAAACTTGTCGACCAGAACATCGCCGACGGCGTCGACGGGTTCGTGCCGGCGGGTGGCACCGGCGAGTTTTCGGTGCTCTCCCACCAGGAAAGGCTGAAGCTGGTCGAGATTATCGTCGAGCAGACGGCGGGACGCGTTGCCGTGCTCGCCCATACCGGTGCCACGTCTTCGAGGGAAGCCGTCGCGCTGTCGAAGCACGCGGAGCGCGTCGGCGCCACCGCGATCATGCTGGCGACGCCGTATTATGAGCCGATCGGCTTCGAGGAGGCCTTTGCCTATTATGCCGCGGTTGCGGAGGCGACCAGCCTGCCGATCTGCGCCTATAATTTCCCGCCGGCCACGGGGCTGCACCTCGATGTGGATTTCCTCGTCCGGCTGGCGAGCGAAATTCCCCAGGTGAAGTTCGTGAAGGATTCGTCCGCCAACATCGTGCAGATGAACACGCTGTTGTACGACCATGCGGACAAGATCACCTTCCTCAACGGCGAGGACATCCTGATGCTGCCGGCCTTGATGCTCAAGGCGCCGGGAATGGTCATGGGCGTTGCAAACTTCATGGCGCCGGCGCTGGCCAGACTGCACAAGGCCGGCCAGGAGGAGGATGCGGCGACCGCGGTGGCGATCTGGCGGCAGATAAATCCGGTCATTCGCGTACTGGGAACAGGCGCCTACAACAGCGGCGTCAAGGCGGCCTGCGATATCCTCGGTCTGCCGGTCGGCCGCGTTCGCGCGCCGATCCGGCCGTACTCGACCGCGCAGGTGGGCCAGTTGAAAGACGCGCTGTCGAAGATAGATCCGGCCTTGCTTACAGCGGCGAGGCGCTAATCGCCTTAAGGGAAGATGCCTCAGGCGGAGCCCGGCTCGGGCTTCGCCATATCAGGCCCAGTCGGTCACCAGGTGACTGAGATGCTCCGTCATCAGCCTGACGGTAAGCTTCTGGTCGCCGGCGACCAGGGCGTCAAGGATCGGCTGATGCTCCTCGGCAGACTTCACCAGCGCACCGCTTTCGGACAGTGCCTTGAGGCCGTACTGCCGGGATTGGTCGCGCAGGTTCTCGACGATTGCGGTCAGCTGGTCGTTTTCGAGGATTTCGAGCAGGCCGATGTGAAAGCGCCGATCGGCATTCAGATATCCGACGATGTCTCCCGCTTTGGCGCAAGCGACCATGTCGGACGCGATCCTGGAGAACTCGTCCTTGCGGGTCGCGACCTTCCCCTTCATCGAGGCAAGGCGGGCCATCGAAGGTATTTCGACCAGAAGGCGCAGGTCGTAGATGTTGCGCCGCTCCTTGTCGCTCAAAGGCACGACGCGAAAGCCGCGGTTCCTGACCGCTTCCATCAGGCCCTGGTTGACGAGCGTCAGCATCGCTTCTCGAACCGGGCTGTTGGACACGCCCAATTCCGCCGCCAAAGAAGCAGCCGAATAGATCTCGCCTGGAGCCAGATCGCCTGAAATCAGCCGCAGCTTCAAGACCTCGAGAGCTTGGTCTCTCAAGTTGGTTTGTTGCAGCCGGTTTTCCATTTACGCCTCGATTGGCAAGTGATCACCGATAACATGCGATCGGTCGGCGATTCTCGCATCGACAGTAAGAAAATTCAATATGCGCCAAATCCATGTCATTTCAGCCTAAGGGCGTCATTTCACCGGCTGGCTCGCGGCTTGCGCGTGGCGAACCTCGACCGGCCTGCCTTCCGCCGACGAACGATAGATCGCATCGACGACGCGCACGGCCATCAAGGTCTCGGTGTCGTCGGTCTCTGGTGTATTTGGGTCGAGCAACGCACCCACGATCGCCTGCAATTGTTTCCGCTGGCCGTCGGTCGGATAGTCGCGCGGCTCGATCGGATCCGCAAAACTGAAGCTTTCCGGAATCCTTGAAGCAACCGGATCGCTCTTCACTTGCCTAAAGACGATCTCGTCGTGCTCGCCATTGATGATGATGGAGCCTTCGGTCCCCGAGATGGTCAGGAGATGGCGCTGCCCCGGGAACGCCGCGGTCGACGAGGACAGGGTGCCGAGCGTCCCGTCGGCAAACTGGAAGGCCGCCACCGCGACATCTTCCGTCTCGATGGCGTGGTAGGCCGTTCCGGTCAGCGCAAATACCGAGCGAATCGGCCCAACCAGATATTGTGCGAGGTCGATGAGATGGGTCGACTGCGTGATGACGCAACCGCCGCCTTCGATGGATTGGGTGCCTCGCCAGGCATCCTTTCGATAGTAGGCGGGCGATCGGTATTGGTTGTCGATGATGTTGACCAGGAGTATCCGCCCGAGCCTGTCGCTCTCGATGTCCGACAGCGCCTGCCGGGCGGCGGCGGAGTATCGCCGCTGGTAGATCACGAACAGCCGCGTGCCGGCATCACGGCATGCCGCAATGATCCTCGACGCCCGCTCCTCGTTTACCTCCAGGGGCTTTTCGACGATAACGTGCTTGCCGGCCTTGGCCGCTGCAACGGCATATTCGAAATGCCGGCCGTTCGGGGTCGTGATGATCACGGCATCGATCTCGTCGTCCGCCAGGAATTCCGAGATGTCGCAGTAGCATCGCGGAACCGAAAAGGTGGCGCCGAACGCCGCGGCCTTCGTTCGGTCCCTCGCGAAAACCGCCACCAGCAAGGCGCCGGCGACGCGGCTCAACTCACGGGCGTGGGTTTCCGAGGCAACGCCCGCACCGATCAGGCCAAACCGAACTGTCCGGCCGTTCATCTGGAACTACCGACAACCTTCAGCTTCGTGGCGTTCTGTTCCTTATCCGCCAAGCGGACCCTGGCGCGCCGGGCGGCCTCGTGCGCGGAGCCGGTCGCGATTTCCATGTTGCCGATCTCGGCGAAGTAGTCGCCGGCGAAATGGATGTCGACATCGCTCCTCTCGCAATAGGCCAGCATGGGGTCGAAATTGAAGCCGGCGGGACGATAGGTGTTGCCCGGGACCCAGCGCTGCACGATCGTCTCCTTGATGTGGCCCTTCAGTTCCGGGAACATCCTGTAGACATCGGCCAGGTAGGTGTCGCGGATCCCTTCGTCCGTCAGCTTCAGCATCTCGCGCGCCGGCGCGCCGCCGGAATAGACCATCAGGCTGCCGCCGGGCTTTCTCGGGCCGGTGCGCAACGGGTTAGCGTGGTTGAAGAACATGTCGAACGAGGCATCCGGCGTCGTGATGGCATAGACGTCGTCATAGGGCATCGGTCCGGGTTCGTCGGTGATGATGCCCATCGTCGGGAACGGGCCATACGGCACCTTCTTCAGCGTCGCCCGCACATCCTCTGGAATGTCGCGCACGATCTCGGCCGCCTGATAGGCGGGAACGGCCACGATCACCTGCGAAGCTGAAACCGTGTGTGTGCCGCCATTCGCTTCATAGGTCACGGTGACCTTGTCGTTGGTCTTTTCGACCGACTTCACCGTGGCGTTGTACTGCACCTTGTCGCCGAGCAGTTCCATCATCACCTCGCCCAGCCGGCCGGAGCCGCCATCGAGGTTCAGCGCCATCGAGTCGCCCTTGCCGGCCCACACCGCACCGAACAGGGAGACGCCGACGCCGGCATGCTGGTCCTCCATCTCGGCGGCGGCGCGGCGAGCTGCCGACTGGAACAACTGTTCGACGCGCTTGGGCGGACGGCCGACAAAGTCGCGGAACGAGATGTCCGACATGTAGCGGGCGACCCTGGCGCGGCGCCTTTGGTTGTTCTCGCCGTAGACAATCTGCATGGCCTGCTGCCAGCCCTTGACGGCCTTGAGCATGCGAAGCCCGATGGCGGCAAGCGAAATGCGCTCGCGGATGCTCATCTTGAGGGTCAGCGGAAGGGCTGCCACGGCCTTCGGCTTGTAGACCTTGCCGCCCCAGTAGATGGCGAACTTGTTGCCGGGGATCCGGATGACGTCGAGACCGATCGAATGCAGGATGTTGCGCATATGCGAACCGGCCGTCGGGAACAGGTGGCCGCCGAGATTGAGCCAGTAGTCGCCGCGGCTCAGGGAATAGAGCCGTCCGCCGAGGCGGTTCGTCTTCTCGAGAACCAGGATGTGCCGGTCCCGCAGTTCCCAGGCCGCGGCTGTCCCTGCCGGGCCGCCACCGATCACAATCGCGTCGTAAGTCGTGTTCGTCATTTGGCTCTCGTCCCAACCCTGTGGTTCGTTTGGTCGACGGCCATGACAGTGCCTGGTTGCGAGACCGTATTCCGGTCTTCTAAAGAACGCGCTTGTCAAAGCAATCGGTAAGCGGTAATATATCACACGTAAGCCACCATTGTCAATGCGCGTTGGCTGTGGCGAACTCGAACTTGACACAAAAACAGAGGGAAACGGAAATGATCTTCAACAGACGCAATGCCCTGTGTGTGATCGTCGCGATGGCCAGCACGTCGCTGGTTGCCGTCGCCCACGCCGAGGGAGGGAGGGTTGATGCGGTCGCCGCTCTCCTTCCGAAATCCATTCAGGATGCCGGCGTGCTGCGCATCGCCGTGCCGGACGTCGGCAAGCCTCTTGCCTACAAGGACGGCGCCGACCTCAAGGGGATGGATCCGGACCTTGCACATGCTGTCGCCGACGTGCTCGGCCTGAAGGCTGAAGTCAGCCTCATTCCTTTCGCCGCCGCACTGACCGGGCTGCAGGCAAACAAATACGACATTTCCTACGGCGAATTCTATGTGACCGCCGAACGCCTGAAGGTGGCGGACTTCGTCACCAGCTGGCAGGACTACAGCTCCTTCCTGGTCACCAAGGCCAAAGGCTACAAGCCGACAGCCCTAACCGACATCTGCGGTCATATCGTTGGTGCGATGGCAGGCTCCGCCGAATTGGAGACGCTCAACACGGCGTCGAAGAAGTGCTCCGAGGCGGCGACCGTCAGCGCCTTTCCTTCGATCAGCAATGCCGTGCTGGCGCTCAACAGTGGCCGTGTCGATGGCGTCCTGATCAACCGCGGCGGCGCTCAGGAATCGATCCATCTCGATGCCGGCCTCGATGCAACCGGCGAAATCGGGGGAGGGCCGACCGCCACCGCCGTTGCCCGCACCGAGAACTCGGAACAGCTGCTCGCCGCCGTCAAGGGCGCCTACGATCACCTGATCGCCAGCGGCGAATACGCGAAAATTCTCGAGAAGAACGACACCTCCTATGGGGCGGCAAAGGAAGCCGTCATCTACAAGGAGGGCTCAACGCCTCCCAAATACGGGTTCTGACCATCGAGCTCGAACTGCGATCCCGCCTCGCCGAGGCGGGATCTTTTCTTTCGGGGCAGGATATGCTTGCGCCGGACATTGTCCCGGCCGACGAGAAAGTCTCAGACGAGCTCGTAGCAATGATCGGCCTTGAGCCTGGCTTTGAACGCGTCGCATTCGTCCTGCGTCCTGCTCCGGCTCCATGACAGAAATCGCGCCATCGTGGCCGCGGTCGCGTGCACGGCCTCTGCCGTCATGCGTCCGGTCCAGCCGAGGCCCGTGCGGCTGAACAACACGCCGTTCAGGTCTTTCGCATGCTCATGTTCGACGCAGAAGGCGACGTCATCCTCCGTTGCCGGATGATCGTCCTGCAGCCGGCGTCCGGTTCCGGGGAGTGCAATGTCTCTGCCCGACAGCACTTGCGCCGGCCTGGAGGGCCGAATTCTTGAAGACACTGCCTTGGCCAGTGCGCGAGCCGTCGAGCGATGGTTTGCGACGATCCCCCAGCTCAACGCCAGCATGTCCGGCAACCCGTCCGAAGCCAGGTCGTGGATCACGTTGAACGGCAATCGTTTGCCTTTGGGGTATCCGTCCTGGGCGGTTATTGGACGCACGCCAGCCCAGGCCATCACGACCTTGCTCCTGTCGACCGCGAGGCCGGGCGCAAAGCTGAGCATTTCGGCCAACAGGAAATCGATGTCTTCCTCCTTCGGCCTGACATCCTCGACGGCGCCGGCGAAGGGCGTTTCCGTCGGGCCGATATAGTGGAGATCGCTCCAGGGCAGGCAGCAGATCGGCTCGCCAATGCTGTTCGTTCCGGCCAGGCCGAGACCGCGATATCGCTCGGGCAGTTTGACCAGCAGGTAGACGCCCTTGACGGCGGTGATCTTCCCGGCGACGGCGGGCCTGGGGTTGGCGCTGGCAATCACATCGTCCACCCGGGCCCCGGCCAGGTTGAGGACGATGCGGGCCGATATTTCCGCCTCTCGCGCGCCATCAGTGATTTGCACCAGCCTCGCATGCCAGAGGCCGTCTGGCATGCGCCGCGGATCACGGACCTCGGTGAAGTTGAACACGCTGGCGCCGCTTCGCTCGGCGTCCAGTGCCGCGTCAATGGCGATCCGCTCAGGCCAGCAGAAGCGGAAATCCCGGAAGGAGATCAGCGACGACAGCGCATCGCGCTCCCGCAGATCCGCGACGAACGGATTGGAGCGGCTTTCCGCGATGCCCTGCCGGTGATACTGGATGTCAGCGCCGCCGAACGCGCCGATGATCCTTGCCCCCAGATCGACCTGCCATCCCCGGTACGGGCTGTGGCGAAAGATCGGCGCGAAGGTCGTCATCGGCTCGAGCTGCCCTGGCGGTTTGCGGCGGAAGTCCTCGAAGTCCAGAACGGCCCGCCTGGCCGAGCGAAGACGCATCGTCAGCTCCAGGGGATTTTTCAGGTAATCGACGATGGATCGCCGGGGCGCCAGCAATTGCAGGCCGCAATGCAGGACACGCCCGGACCGGGCGGTCGTCGCGCCGCCAAGATCGCCACGATCGGCAAGGAGAACGCGGTAGCCGAGGCGGACAAGCGCGCGCGCCGCCGCACAGCCATTGATGCCGGCCCCGACGATCAGGACGTCGAACGGCGATTTTCCAAGGTCGGAAAAGCCGCTGTCGATCATGTGGCCCGGCACTCAGCCGAAGAGATCGGCAAGGTGGGGGTTGAGGAACAGATCGTCCGGATCCATGTCCTGCCTGACCCTCTGAAACCGAGCGAAATCCGGGTACAGTTGCGCCACGCGCTGCCGGTCGAGAAAGTGCAGCTTGCCCCAATGCGGGCGGGCCAGGAGCGGCCGCAGCGCCTCGTCGACGGCATGAAGGAAGGGGAGATAGTCCCGCCCGATTTCGCCGGAGACGGAGATCGAAGTGCTGTCCCTGCCGCTTTGCGCGGACAGGAACGCCTGGTCCGCCTTCTGCCAACGGACCTGCAATGGCGATATCTCATCCGGGAAACGCTTCCACATCAGCTCGCGCATGATCTCCACCGCGGCGCGCGCATCCGTGGCCCCGACCATGTATTCGAGCTCATGGAATTCGGCGATGGTCGTGCCGTCGGGATAGATGCGGTACGCACGATCCGTGCGCCGGTTCATGTCGCCAACCGGCACCTCGGGCCGATCGGCCGGAACTTCCCTCAACAATTTGACGAAGCAATGATCGGCGGGGACCTCGCCGAGCTTGTACATGTGCGACGACCGGTCGGTCGGCATCCACCAGAACGAGAAATGCCGGTACTCGGAAAGTAGGAAATCCCACTGCCGCAACACCTCCGTCATCGGCAGGATGACATTCTCCTCGCGAAGCCGGTAGGCCGGAACGAGCTGCAAACCGACCCGCAGCATCGGCCCCAGCAATCCAAGCGACACCTGCGCCGCGCGCAGCCGCTCGGGATCGGACTGATCGATGTCCGCGACCTCGCCCTGGCCGTCGACGATCCGCATGCTCGTGACCATCGACGACATCGAGCCGAAGGCTGTGCCCGACCCTTTGGTTCCGGTGGCGACAGCACCGGCGACCGACTGGACGTCGATATCGCCCTGGTTGGCGATGGACAGTCCTTTTTCCCACAGGGGAGCTCCAAGTGCTGCAAGCTTCGATCCTGCCCAGACCTCGGCTTGGCTGTTCTGCTGGTCCACCGATATCACGCCGCTGAGCTTCGAGAGGTCGACGAGAACGCCGTCCGTGCGGACAATCGGCGTGAAGGAGTGTCCGCTTCCGGCCACCCGCACCGAGCGCTTCTGCGCGATGGCGGCTCGTATCGCGGCGATCGCGTCCGCCTCATCCGCCGGCGTGACGATCCGCGTTGGCTGGAACGTCTGGTTGCCGCCCCAGTTGGACCATTGATTCCTGCCTGCCAAAGGACTTCTCCTGTCATTTTCGAGCGCGCGGGCCTTGACGGCTCCGACCGCGGGCGTCACTATGTAAGCGGCTACCGGTTATCGATTACTCTTTAGTGCCGTAAAATGCCAGAGCAAAATGCAGCAACCACCCTCAGGGGAATGCGCGTGACAGACGCACCAAGCTGGTCCGCCGGCCAGGATACCGAGAAAATGCCCGTTGTCCCGCTCAGGCACTACGGGCGCTGGCTGGCCTCCGCGCTGTTGCTGGTGATTCTGGTAGGCCTGGTCGTCTCGATGGTCACCAATCCGCGGTTCAAATGGGATATCGTTTTCCAGTATCTGGTTGACGATGCCATCATCTCCGGACTGCTGATGACGATCTGGCTGACGATTGCCGCCATGGCAATCGGCATCGTATTGGGCACGGCAATCGCGCTGATGCGGATATCCGAGAACCGCGTGCTGGCCAGCGTGGCTTCCGGCTATCTCTGGATATTTCGTGGCACTCCGCTCCTGGTCCAGCTCATCTTCTGGTTCAATCTTTCCGCGCTCTATCCGCAGATCACCGTCGGCTTCCCCTTCGGGCCGAGCCTGGGCAGTTTCGACGCCAACCAATACATAACGGTCTATGTCGCGGCACTGCTGGGGCTGGGGTTGAACGAGGGCGCCTACATGTCCGAAATCGTCCGCTCCGGACTGAACTCCGTTCCCGTCGGCCAGAGGGAAGCGGCCGAGGCGCTGGGCATGTCGAGCTTCCGTGTCATGTGGCGCATCATCCTTCCGCAAGCGATGCGAGTGATTATTCCGCCGACCGGCAACCAGTTGATCGGCATGCTGAAAACCACCTCGTTGGTCTCCGTCATTGCGCTTCAGGAGTTGCTCTATTCGGCACAGCTTATCTATTCGGCGAACTTCCAGACCATTCCGCTGCTGATCGTGGCCTCCATCTGGTACCTCGTGCTGACCACCATTCTGTCTATCGGGCAATATTTCCTCGAGCGACATTTCGGCAGGAGCGACCGCAGGACCGCGATCGCGCCTGCCGACGACGTCATCGACGGTCCGGTCGAAATCGCGAGGGGTGCCTGAGATGACGTCGGCCAATACCCATTCCGGCAAAGCGCGGGATTTCGCGGTCGTCGCGCGCGGCGTCGAGAAGTCCTTCGGACATCTGCACGTGCTCAAGGGTGTCGATCTGACCGTGGAATACGGCAAGGTCGCCTGCATACTGGGGCCTTCGGGCTCCGGCAAGAGCACCTTCCTGCGCTGCATGAACCATCTCGAGCGGATCGACAAAGGCTTGCTGCAGGTTGGCGGCCAACTGGTCGGCTATCGCCAGCATGCCGGCAAGCTCTACGAGATGAAGCAGAGCGAAGTGGCGCGCCAGCGCGCCGACATCGGAATGGTGTTCCAGAGCTTCAATCTCTTTCCCCATATGACGGTGTTGCAGAACATCATCGAAGCGCCCGTTGGTGTGAAGGGGGTGGATAGGAAACAGGCGACCGACGAGGCCATGCAACTGCTCGCGAAGGTCGGCCTCACCGCCAAGGCGGCCTCATATCCAAGGACGCTGTCAGGCGGCCAGCAGCAGCGCGTCGCCATCGCGCGGGCGTTGGCGATGAAGCCGAAGCTGATGCTCTTCGACGAGCCGACGAGCGCGCTCGACCCGGAACTTGTCGGCGAGGTGCTGAACGTCATGCGTGAGCTCGCCGTCGAGGGAATGACCATGATCGTGGTCACTCATGAGATCGGCTTCGCCCGCGAAGTCGGCGACATGGTCGTCTTCATGGATGGCGGCGTGGTCGTCGAACAGGGCAGCCCCACTGAACTCTTCACCAACACCAAGAGCAGCCGCGCCAAGGCTTTCCTCAGCAAGGTCCTGTGACCTTCGAATCCGAAGTTGCCAATGGAACACAAAATGACAAGCCTCCCAGACAAAGTCCGAAACCAGGCCTTCATCGACGGCAAGTTCGTTGATGCCGAAGACGGTGCCGAGTTCGAAAATCTCAATCCGGCGACCGGGAAACTGCTGGTCAAGGTGGCAGCCTGCTCGGCACGCGATGTCGATGCGGCGGTGAAGGCAGCGCGCGGCGCCTTCGAGGCCGGTACGTGGAGCCGCATCGAACCTAAGGAACGCAAGCGGATTCTGCGGAAGTTCGCCGACCTCGTCGAAGCCAACGGCAAGGAGATCGCGCTTTTCGATTCCATCGATGCGGGAAAACCCATCGCCGATTGCGAGAACCTGGACGTTCCCGACGTCGTCAACAACATCCGCTGGTATGCCGAAGCCATCGACAAGCTGTTCGGCAAGATCTCGCCCACGGGGGAGGGCAATCTCGGCCTGATCGTTCGCGAACCGGTTGGCGTGGTCGGCATGGTGCTGCCCTGGAACTTCCCGGCGGGCACACTCTCCTGGAAGATCGCGCCGGCGCTGGCGGCGGGAAATTCGATCGTCGTCAAGCCTGCGGAACTTGCGCCATTGTCGACCTTACGCATTGCCGAACTGGCTTTGGAGGCGGGCATTCCCGCCGGCGTGTTCAACGTCGTGCCGGGGCTCGGCTACATCGCCGGCAAGGCGCTTGGCCTGCATCCCGACGTCGACGTCATCTCCTTCACCGGTTCGACGGAAATCGGCCGGCAGTTTTTGCGCTACTCGGCCGACAGCAATTTGAAGAAGGTGGTGCTGGAATGCGGCGGAAAAAGCCCGCAGATCGTCATGGCCGATGCCGCCGGAAATCTCGACCAAATCGCAGAGAACCTGGCCGCCGCGGCGTTCTGGAACATGGGCCAGAACTGTACATGCGGTTCGCGCATCCTCGTCCAGTCCAGTATCAAGCAGGATTTCGTCGACAGATTGGTCAAGGCTTCGAAAAGCTGGGTCGTGGGCCAGCCGACGGACCAGGCGACCAAGCTTGGACCGCTGATCGAAGCCTCCGCTTTGACGCGCGTTCTGGGCGCCATCGACCAGGCGAAGAAGGATGGTGCGACTGTGGTTTCAGGAGGGAACCAATTGTTCCAGGAAACCGGCGGCTGGTTCGTCGAGGCGACCGTCATCGACGACGTCCATCCGGACACCGCCCTGGCCAGGGACGAGATTTTCGGACCGGTGGTGGCCGTTCTGCCTTTCGAGACGGAGGAGGAGGCCATCCGCATCGCCAACGCGTCCGCCTATGGCCTCGCCGCCACCGTATTCTCGACCGATATCAACGTCGCGATCCGTGTTGCCCGACGTGTGCAGGCCGGAACCGTGGCGGTCAACGGCTATGGAGAGGGCGATATCACCACGCCTTTCGGCGGCTACAAGACCTCAGGCTTCGGCGGCTATGACAAGGGTGTCGAAGCCTTCGATCAGTACACGCAGCTTAAGACCATATGGGTTACGCTCAGCTAGTCGGTTGCATCGCACTGGGAATGAACACATGGCTGAAACCGTTACTCTTACACTCAGCGAAGCCAGCGATCTGTGCCTGCGCGTGCTTTCCGATGCCGGCCTGGACGGTAAGCACGCCGAGGCCGTGGCGGCGGTCATGGTTGCCGGGCAGCGCGACGAATGCCACTCGCACGGACTGTACCGGCTGATCGGCTGTGCCAATGCGCTGGCCACGGGTCGCATTAACGTGGCCGCCAAGCCGAAAGTGATCGACTGGGCGCCGTCGATCGTCAAGGTCGATGCCGATTTCGGCTTTTCACCATACGCCTACAATGAAGGGATCGGCCTTGCGTTGGACAAGGCGCGGTCCCAGGGTCTCGCTGCCCTGGTGATCAACAGATGCCACCACTTTTCCGCTCTGTGGCCCGAAATCGAGCCCTTGGCCGAACAGGGCTTCGCGGCGCTGGCGTTGACGCCGAGCCACAGCTGGGTGGCGCCGGCGGGCGGCACCAAGCCGGTGTTCGGAACCAACCCCATCGCCTTTGCATGGCCGAGAGCGGACAATCACCCGTTTGTCTTCGACTTTGCCACGAGCGCCACGGCGCGCGGCGAGATCGAGCTGCACCGACGGGCCGGCAAGACCATTGCGCCGGGGCTTGCCCTGGACCCCGACGGTCGGCCGACGGTAGATCCGACCGAGGCGCTGCGCGGCGCCATGTTGACCTTCGGCGGCCACAAGGGGTCGGCGCTGTCGGCCATGGTGGAGCTGTTGGCCGGCCCCTTGATCGACGACATGATCAGTCTGGAATCGAAGGCTTTCGACGGCGGGCTCGGCGCCACGCCATGCCATGGCGAACTGATCCTCATCTTCGATCCGGGCGTGTTCCTGGGCGAGGGGCTGGGAAAGAACCTCGCTCGCGCCGAATTGCTGTTCGACGCGATCATCGACCAGGATGCGCGGCTGCCGTCGCAACGCAGATACGAAGCGCGCCTTAGAAGCCTGCGCGCCGGCGTGACCATACCGAAGCCGCTTTACGATGAGCTTATCGCGTTGACGAAAGCGCCGTCCGGGACCGTTCGCGTATCTGAGAGACCTGTATAGGGACGGCGGGCCATGCGCGTGTTTCTGGACCGATTGCGCGATCTGATCCTGAGCTGCATGGACGATTTTTCGCAGGATCATACGTCCGTCTCCGTATCCTGCTGCGGCGTGGTTTGCTTCGATCCCAGAGAGGGCTTGCGAGGCACCTGCGGCAGGACCAATCCACGCGAATTGCCGAAGAACGATGTTCGGGTCGGTCTCCAATGGCTTTCGAAACATCAAGGCGCGGCCTGCGGACCCGCACGGAGCGGATCCGCGGCATTCGCAGCTCAGTGGCCGTAGTCGGGCAGCGTGTCACCGGGCTTGTAGATCGTCGGATTGTCGATCATGCCATAGTCGGTGCCCCACCGCTTGTGGATTTCGGCATATTTACCGGTCTTCATCAGATGGACATAGGCTGCCTGGATAGCCTTCAACATCTGGTCGCTATACTCGGTGCGCGTTACCGCGGTTGCGCAGGGCCCTCCGCCGACGCGGCCGGTTGCTTCAAACGGCTGGCCGGCCGCCATCAGGGACAGGCCTACTTCCCGGCCGGTCAAAACGGCTTCGACACGATTGCTGGAGAGAGCCAGCACCGCGTCCGACATTTGCGGGAATGCGCTGACCACCGGATCCGGTTTGCCTTGCTCTTTGCAGAGTTTCTTGCCGCCCTCCATCGCCGGCACGCCGGAAGAACCTGCGAGGATCGCTATCTTGTGCCCGCAAACGTCCGCCAAAGCTTTCGGTTGGTACGCGCTGCCCTTATTCACGACGAAGGCGTCGAAGTTGCTCCATTCCGTGACGAAGTCCGCGACCTCCAGGCGGTCTTTCCGGACGAAGAACTCACCCATACCGATGTCGTATTTCTTCGCCTGCAAACCGATGAGGATGGCAGGAAAGTCCATTGGAGCGATTTCCACCTTGAGGCCCATGGTCTGGGCAACGGCGGTGACCATTTCGGGAATCATGCCGACGATCTTGCCGTCGGCCACGAACGAGAACGGCTGGTACTTGGTCATGGTTGCGACGCGCAATGTGCCTTGAGCCTTGATCTGCTCGGGAACGAGCGCAACCACCTCGGGCACGGCGTCGACCGCGGCCACTTCACCCGCGGGGAGCGATTGAGCGCCGGCTGCGGCCGGAATCGCGGTTCCAAGCAGCAGCGCTCCCCACGCCGCCACGGTCCGCATGAAGGTCCGTCTAGAGATCGAAAACATTTGCTGTCCTTTTTGACTTCCCCATAGCATGTGATATGCTACCGGTAGACGGTAGCATGTGATCTATGTATGTCAACCAAGGTGTCGGCTGGTTCGATTACGGGCCGGCGGCCACGGTCAGCGGGGGAAAATGCGTTCGAAGGTTCAATACTCGGTGGTCGATGCCCACGCCGCGGGCGCTCAGGCGCGCGTGGTCTTGTCAGGCGTGCCGTTTGCTCCTGGCGCGACAATTGCCGAGAAGCGGGCCTACCTGGCACGGAACCACGACAAGGTCCGCAAGGTGCTCATGTACGAGCCGCGCGGTGGGGCGCAGATGAGCGGGAGCATCATTGTCCCGCCCTGCAATCCTCGTGCCGATGTCGGCATCATCTTCATCGAAAGCGGCGGCTGGCTCACAATGTGCGGTGCCGGCACGATCGGCGCTGCCACGGTTCTCGTCGAGACGGGAATGGTGGAGGTGATCGAACCCGTCACCACCATCGTGTTCGACACGCCGGCCGGACTGGTGACCGCGAAAGTGGATGTCCGGGACGGGGCCGCTCGCGGTGTAACCATCGAGAACGTCGCATCATATCTGGCGATCGCCGACCACCGGATCGAATTGGATGGACATGGCGAGATACAGGTCGATATCGCCTATGGCGGCAACTTCTACATCCTCGCTGCCGCCTCCCTGTTCGATCTCAGGATTGAGCCCGTGTTTGCGGATCGGCTTGTCGACATCGGTCGCAGGATTCGCGCGAGGGTCAATGAAACCATCAAAGTAAAGCATCCGCTTGCAACCGAGAGCTGGCCGATTCCCAACGTCGTCTTCACGCAGGAGGCGGATCGGCACGGCGCTTATCGCAATATGGTGCTTTTCGGCGAGGCCGGCGTCGATCGTTCGCCGGGTGGAACCGGCACCTCGGCCCGAATGGCGCAAAGATATCACAGGGGGCAGCAGGAACTGGGCGAGGCGTTCCTGCATGAGAGCATAATAGGCTCCAGTTTCGAAGGCGTTCTCATACGCTCCGAGACGGTGGGCGGTATCGAAGCCGTGGTGCCCAGCATCAAGGGCCGGGCTTTCATCACGGCGACGCGAATATTTGTCGTGGACCCTGAGGATCCTTTTACGGAAGGATTTGGTGTCGGATATGCGGCTGACGCCGCGCCGCCTCGTTACTGACATCTCGACAGGCGTCAAGGAGGTCCGACATGAAATCTCGCGCGCAGTTCTCCATCATCGATGCCCACAGCGCGGGCGCTCCGGCGCGCGTCGTTGTCGGCGGCGTGCCGCATGTGCCCGGTTCCACCATGGCCGAGAAGCGCTCTTTCCTCATGGAAAATCGCGACGATCTCAGAAAGCTTCTCATGTACGAGCCGCGCGGAAGCTCGGAGATGTGCGGAAGTATTTTGCACCCTCCATGCGATCCGTCGGCGGATATCGGCGTTGTCTTTCTCGAAAGTGGAGGGTGGCCGCAAATGTGCGGCGCCGGTACGATCGGGCTGGCGACCGTCCTGGTGGAAACCGGCCAGGTAAAGGTCAGCGAACCCGTCACCGCAATTCGATTTGATACGCCGGCGGGACTCGTCGTGGCGTCCGTAGATGTCGAAGGCGGGGTCGCCAAAGGCGTGACAATTGAAAATGTTCCTTCCTTTGTCGTCGCCACCGACCAAAAACTGGACCTCCCCGGCTTCGGCCAGGTCGCTGTCGACATCTCTTATGGCGGCAACCTTTACTTGATCGTGCCGGCCGATCGTTTTGGTCTGTCCGTCAGACCCGAAAAGGCAGAGGCGCTCGTGCAAGCGGGCAGGCTCGTCCGCGAAACCGCCAACGCGATGCTCAAACTGGAGCACCCGCTCGTGCCTCCGAAATGGTCCATTCCGATGGTGATCTTCACTGAGGAGGAGAATGCACAGGGTTCGTTCCGCAACCTCGTGTTCTTTGGTGGATCGGGTGTCGACAGATCTCCCGGTGGCACCGGAACCTCGGCAAGGATGGCGCTCCGCTATGCGAGAGGCGAGCAGAAGCTTGGTGAGACATTTCTGCACGACAGCATCATCGGGTCCCGCTTCGAGGGCAAACTCGTTCGAACCGTCTCGCTTGAAGGGGTCGAAGCTGTGATACCGCAGATACGCGGCCGCGCGCACATCATCGGATTCTCCACCTTTCTTGTCGATCCCGAAGATCCATTCCCTGAAGGCTTCGGTGTTGGTTACGGCGCAGATGCCATGCCCGCAAATGCCGGAAGCCGCCTGGAGCAGGGGCAATAATGTGCCGCGCGCCACGCCAATCTGATGATGTCTCGGCGCGCGAGGATTGCGCCGCCCCGGCCGCAGACCAATTCGCTGCCACGGCGCTCCTGTCGAGCCTTATCCCGGTGGCGCCTAGGGCGCGCCAGATCGTACCCAAACAGGACGGCCTGCTATAAATGAAAACGGATCTCGACGTAGCCATCATCGGTGCTGGACCCGCAGGTCTTCGCGTTGCCTATCAACTTCGCGATAGCCGGCTTCGCGTGAACGTGTTCGAGGCCCTGCCGCATGTCGGCGGACGCACCCGCACGGAGCATGTCGCGGGCGAAGAGGTGAATATGGGGGCCATGTTCGTTTACGTCGGCACGGAGAGCGAAGCGATCTGTCGCGAGCTCGGTATTCAAACCGTCCCGGTCAGCCCGGCTTCGTTCGGCGTGAGCGTGGGCGGAAAAACGGTGATAGCCCGCCACGATGAGGGACTCGTCACCGGTCTGATGCTTCAGGCGAAAGCCGAAGCGGACCTTCGCCGGGTTCTGGCGGAGGTGCGCAAGGAATATGAGACCTATGCCGGCAGTGGCGGCCTTTCGGTCAGCTCGAAGGCCCTGGCGCACGAGACGCTGACCGAACATCTGGGGCCTCTGGATCCGATCGTTGGAAGCATAGTCCGCAACGCGGTGAGGGGTGGCAGCACGGCGGATCCCGATGTCTTGTCCGCACAATACGCGCTTCGGTACTTTGCCAGCTATCTGGTCCGTGCGAAGGGGCACCGGCTGTACATACCGCTTGGCATGCAGCAGATTTCGAAAGCCCTGAGTGCAAGGTTGGACGGTGACGTGTTGAAGCTCAACTCGACCGTCAAGCGGGTCATTCGGTTGGACGGAAGCCGCTACGAACTCGAAGTCGCCATGCCTGCTGGGGGGACAATGGCGTTCGGCGCATCTCACGTTGTTTTTGCCCTGCCTGGGCCCGGCGTGGCCGAACTCGCCCCTTGGCTTCCGCCATGGAAGTTGAACGCTATGGAGAAAGTGCCGACAAGCCCCACTGTCACTCTTGCAATCGTGCTCGACAGCACAGGCAAAGCGAATTGGGACGACATATTCCTGATCACCGCGGCCGATGCGACGTTCAACACCGTACTTCAGCCGAGAGCCAGTGCCGACCACGTCCCCAGCGCGCGGGGCCGTACCCACTTCAACTGCTACTTGAGCGCCGACCCTGATGCGGCGGCGCCAGGCGATGATGCCGAGACTACCGCCATCTGGCTGGAGGATTTCTTCCGAATTCTTCCGGACGCGCGTGGGCGTGTCCTTGGCACCCGTCTCGCACGCTGGCCCCGCTGCTTCTCCTATCCCGCGCCGGGTAGGGAGGAGATCCTCGACAAGGTTCAGGCACCTGTCGATGGCATTCATTTCGCGGGAGACTTCACTTCCGCGACAGCCGGCTCGCACGGTGCGCTGCATGAGGGCGGACGTGCGGCCAAAGAGATCCTGCAGTCCCGCGCATCGCGGCCATAGCGCGCCGCAAGCGGAACGACGGCGTCCCTTCGCGGGCCTTTGCCGACCGCGCGATGTTTCAGGTCATCACTGCCTACAGCGGCGCGTTCAAGTCCGGTCGGGAGCGATCATATGAGTAAACGCTTATTGACAACTGGTAACCGGTGATATATCACAGATTGCAGCGCGGCATCGAATAGGTCAGGCGTAAATGAGTCTCCGTACTGAATTCGCGAAGATGATCCACTCCGGCGAGCTCGTGACCGGCACCTGGATGCAGATCCCGCACACAATCGTAGCCGAGCTGCTGGCGCAAACCGGGTTCGATTTCATCTTGCTCGACGGAGAGCATGCGCCCGTCCCGCCGGACCTGCTCTATACGCTGCTGCCCGCGACGGAGCGCTACAACAAGCCGGTGCTCTATCGCGTCCGTTCCAACAGCCCGGAACTGATCAAGGCTGCGTTGGACGCAGGCGCAACCGCCCTGATCGTACCGATGGTGAATTCGGCGCAAGAGGCTGCGCAGGCCGCTGCCGCTGCGAAGTATCCGCCTGTCGGCAGGCGGGGGATCGGCCCCTGGCGAGTGTCCAATTACTACCTCGATGAGGCGGCGTATGTTGCGACCGCGAACGAAACCGCGCTTGTCGTGCAAATTGAGAGCGCGGCAGCATTGGAGGCGGTCGAAGAGATCGCGGCCACGCCAGGCATCGACGCCATCTATGTCGGTCCCGCCGACCTTTGCATGTCGCTCGGTCTGCCGCTCGGCCAGCTCAGCGACGGGCTGAAGGCGGCCTGTCAAAAGGTCGGAGCCGCAGCTAGGCGCAATGGGATCGCCGCCGGCATTGATGTCGCGTCCCTGGACTACGTCCCGACCTATCGCGCGCTCGGCTTCAGCCTGCTGACGCATGGCCTCGACACCGGCTACCTCGTCGATGGCGGACGCCATTTGTCCGCGCGGCTTCGCGAGGCATCGCGCGCCTGAACTTGTCGGGCGATCCGATTTCGCCCGAGCTTCGACCCGACCACGGGTAACCCTGGACTGCAAATAAACAAAAAACTTGAGGAGAACTGGAATGAACGAGAAGTCTGTAAAGATCTCCCGCCGTGCAATTCTCGCCTACGCAGGAAAGGCTGCGATGGGGGCGGCTCTTCTGTCGGGCACGGGCCTGGGCGGCATCGCACGCGCGGCAACGCGCTCCCTGACCATTGCGACGTCCGGCGGCTCCTACGAACAGGCACTGAAGAACGCGATGTTCACGCCATACCAGCAGGCCAATCCCGATATCGCGATGCAGTTCGATACGCCCGACGACGCATCCCGTCTGAAGGCCATGGTCGAAGCCGGCAACGTGACGGTGGATCTGTCGACCACCGGCGACTTCTTCGGACTTGACGATGACGCGCAGTGGCTAGAGCCGATCGACTATTCGGTTGTCGACAAGAGTGCACTGCTGCCTGAATACGCCATGAAATATCGCGTCGGCAACGACATCGAGCAGACCATCATCACGTATAGGACGGACAAGGTTGCCGGCGGCACGCCGCAAGGGTTCAAAGATTTCTTCGACACCGCGAAATTCCCCGGCAAACGCGCCGTCTGGAAATATGTTGCGGGCGGCATCCTGGAGGCGGCCCTGATCGCCGATGGCGTCGCCGTGAAGGATCTCTATCCCATCGATGTCGAGCGCGCGCTCAAGAAGCTCGAGAGCATCAAGGGCGACCTGATCTGGTGGGACAGCGGCGCGCAGTCGCAGCAATTGCTGACCAGTGGCGAAGCGACCATGGGCATCCTGTGGGGTTCGCGCGCCTTCCCGGCGATGGACACCGCGCCGATCGGTGTCGTCTGGAACGAATGGCTGAGCGGCGGAGGCTGGTTCGTGGTGCCGAAGGGCGCTCCGAACAAGGACGAGGCCTTCAAGGCGCTGGCCTTCTTCCTGTCCGAGAAGCCGCAGGCCGCGATAACAAAATACCTGCCCTACGGACCGGTCAATGTCGCCGCTGCCAAGAGCGTCGACGCAAAGTACAAGGGCAACCTGCCCACCGATCACCTCGATACGCGTGTTTCGATCAATTACAATTGGTGGATCAAGAACCAGGCCACCGTCGATACCCGTTTCCAGGAATGGCTCCTGGGCTGAGTTGGTCTCAAGGCAATGCGCATCCCGTCGGCAACGGCGGGATGCGCGCCGAAACAGTGGCTTGGAATGACTGTACTCGTGTCCGATACCCCACTACGACATGCTTGGCGCGATCGTCTGCGGCCGGCGACACCCGACGGCTGGTTTCTTCTGCTGCTACCGACGCTGGCGTTCCTGCTCCTGCTTTTCATCTACCCGCTCCTCTACATTGTGGGCCGGAGCTTTCCCGACTATTCACTTGCCAATTACGAGCGGATATTCGCGACCACCCTTTACGCGCGCGTCATCGTCTCGACCTTCAAGACGGCGTTGATCGTGACGGCAGCGTGCCTTGTGATGGGCTATGCCTATGCCTATGCGCTGGTGCGCAGCAGAGGCGCCATCCTCGCCCTTCTTTCCATCTCGCTGTTGCTGCCGTTCTGGGTGAGCGTGCTGCTGCGTACTTTCGCCTGGCTGGTGCTGCTGCAGGATACAGGTCTCGTCAACCAGATGCTGCTGGCACTGGGGCTGACCGATGCTCCGGTCTCGCTCATTCGAAACCAGTTTGGCGTGGTCGTCGGCATGTCCAACATCCTGCTGCCCTACATGGTGCTGCCGCTGGTTGCCGTCATGCGCGGCATCGACCCCAACCTGATGCGGGCCGCCACGATTTCCGGCGCATCGCCATTGCGCAGCTTCTTCAGGGTCTATCTGCCGCTCACCATGCCGGGCATCTTGTCGGGCATCGTCCTGACCATGACGCTTTCGCTTGGCTTCTACATCACGCCTGCGGTGCTGGGCGGCTCGAGCAATGTGATGATCGCGCAGCTTATCGCCGACCAGATCAACCAGCAGGTCAACTTTGCCTTCAGCAGCGCGCTGGCGGTCGCCTTGATCGTCTTCTCCTCGATCGCGTTTGGCGCCTTTGGTTTGCTCCTTGCTCTCTCGAAGAAGAAAGTCGCGGGAGCCTGATATGCTGCAGACGATTGCCCGAAGGCTGCCGAAAGCGCTCTTTGTCCTCTTCATCGGAGCGATCGTCGCCTTCCTTCTGTTTCCCGTCTTCGTCGTCATCCCGATCTCGTTCAACGACATCAACGATCTGCGTTTCCCGCCGGTTGGCTTCTCGCTTCGCTGGTATGAAGCCTTCATGGCGGATTCGGGCTGGAAGGCGGCCTTCGTCACCAGTCTGCAGGTTGCCCTCCTGACTGTCGTTGTATCGGTCAGCCTCGGGACCACCGCCGCTTTGGCGCTCTTCACGAGTGATTTCCGCTTCAAGCCGGCGCTTCGCCTGTTCCTGTTCAGCCCTCTGGTGACGCCGGTGATCGTCCTGGCGATCGGCATCTTCATGGTGTTCTCGCGCTGGAAACTTGCAGGCACGCTGACGGGGCTTGTCATCGCGCATAGCGTGCTTGCGATTCCGCTGGTGATCGTGACCGTCACGGCCGCGCTGCATACGATCCCGCCCAATCTGGCGATGGCGAGCGCGGGTCTTGGAGCAGGACCTGTGCGAACCTTTTTCCGCGTCACGCTTCCCTTGCTGAAATCGGGCGTCGCCGCGGGTGCTGTCTTCGCCTTCATCACCTCGTGGGATGAGGCCGTCATTTCAAGCTTCCTGTCGTCCCCCACTCACCGCACATTGCCGGTCCTGATCTGGTCTGGCGTGCGCACGGGCCTCAGCCCGGTGATTGCCGCGGTCGGCAGCATCCTGATCGTCATCACGGCTGTCGGCCTGGCGCTCGTCTATACCCTGCGTCCTGCCGGAGCCGACGCCCGGCAACCGCTGTAGAGGTAGACCATGACTTCAGCTTTGCAACTCGAAGGGTTGGGCAAGTCGTTCGGACAGTTCCGGGCCTTGCAGGATATTTCGCTGGACCTGCAGCAAGGCGAGTTCCTGACGATGCTCGGGCCGTCCGGTTCGGGCAAGACGACCACCCTGCAGCTCATTGCGGGCTTTCTGCAGCCCGATCGCGGGCGTCTTCTGATGAAGGGGCGCGACATTGCCGGCATCCCCGCACACAAGCGCAACATCGGTATGGTCTTCCAGGACTACGCGTTGTTTCCGCACATGACGGCCCTCGACAATGTCGGCTTCCCGCTGGAATCCAGAGGCACTGGCAAGGCGCAGAGACGCCGGCGTGCCGAGGAAATGCTCAATGTCGTGAACCTTGGTCATCTGCTCGACCGGTATCCGCGACAGCTGTCAGGCGGCCAGAAGCAGCGCGTCGCCTTGGCGCGCGCCCTGGTCTACGACCCGGAAGTGGTTCTGCTGGATGAGCCGCTCGGCGCGCTCGACAAGAAGCTTCGCACGTCGATGCAGCTCGAGATTCTGCGTGTCACGCGCCGGTTCGGCGCCACTGTCATTTCGGTCACGCACGACCAGGAAGAGGCCCTGGTGATGAGCGACCGGATCGCACTCTTCTCGCAAGGGGCGCTCGCGCAGGTGGGGACGCCGAAGGAGCTGTATGCAAATCCGGCCAGTGCCTTCGTGGCGGATTTCGTGGGTGAGTCCAATTTGCTGGCGGCAGATCTGGTCAGGACTGGCGCGGATGCCTTTGTCAAAGGCGAGGGGTGGCTGGCGCTGCTGCCCGCGGACCGCATTCCGGCGAGCGTCGCGGATGGCAAGGTGACGCTGATGGTCAGGCCTGAGGCTTTGCGTCTGGCCGCCGGCGACGGCATCCAGGCTGAGCGGCCCAACAGCATGGAGGCAACCGTCAAGCAGGTCGTCTATCTCGGCTCCGCGCTGCGCGTGCATGCCCAGCTGTCGAATGGCGCGGTCATTCAGATTGCCGTCCCCGACGTCCGGTCCTCAAGCTTCTGGCCAGATGCACGCGTTCGAGCAAGCTGGAACGCGGACGACGTCGTCATTCTGCAAAACTAGCCCTGCCTCGCGGGTATCGAAAACCCCGCCATTACGCATGAACATAGTGGAGATATCAAATGGATGAGCGCAGCAACGCGACAGCGATGCGGCGGATGAGCCATCACATCGATGGCGCATCCGTTGAATCGACCGGCGGCAAATGGATCGAGCGCCACGCGCCGAGCGATGGCGCTCTGCTGGCGACCTGGCCGGAAGGCACGGCGCAGGATGTGGACCGCGCCGTTGCGGCCGCCAAGGCCGCCTTCAAGGACAAACGATGGTCAGGCTTCACCGGGGCTCAGCGCAGCGACGTGCTTCGAGCTGTCTCGGTGCACCTGAAGACCCTGTTCGAGGAACTCGCGCTGATCGAGGCGCTGGAATCGGGCAAGATCCTCACCCAGGCCCGCGAAGAGATTCAATGGGCGGGCGACATCTGGGACTTCGCGGCCGGACAGGCGCGTTCGCTGCATGGCGACAGCCACACCAATCTTGGCAGCGACAAGATGGCGCTCGTTCTGCGTGAGCCGGCGGGCGTGGTCGGGATGATCACGCCATGGAACTATCCACTGGTCGTCCTCAGTCAGAAATTGCCATTCGCTCTCGCCGCCGGTTGCAGCGTCGTGGCGAAGCCGAGCGAACTGACGTCGGGAACGACGCTTCGGCTGGCGAAAATACTCGAGGATGCCGGTCTGCCCAAGGGTGTGTTCAATGTGGTCACCGGCCATGGCGATCCGGTGGGCAAGCGTATTGCGGAACATCCTGATGTGGATGTGGTCTCGTTCACCGGCTCGACCGCGACGGGAAGCGCCATCATCGCCGCCTCCTCCGGAACCCTCAAGAGGACGATTGTGGAGCTCGGCGGCAAGAACCCCAACATTGTCTTCGCTGATGCCAATCTGGATGCCGCGGTCGACGGCGCCGTTAAGGGCATTATCCACAATGCCGGGGCCGAGTGCTGCAGCGGTAGCCGGCTGCTTGTGCAGTCTTCGATCGCCGATACGTTCGTCGCCATGCTGAAGGAGAAGATGGCCCAAGTGAAGGTGGGCGATCCGTTGGAGGCTGGCAACGCATTTGGAGCGATCGTCAGCAAGCCGCAATATGACAAGATCCTGCGCTACATCGAGGAAGGAAAGCGTTCGGCCAAGCTTGTCCTGGGCGGCTCGGCGATCGAGACCCTGCCGGGCTATTACATCGAACCGACGATCTTTACCGGCGTCACTCCCGACCTCGCCATTGCGCGCGAGGAGATATTCGGGCCTGTCCTTTCGGTGCTCACCTTCGAGACGGCCGAGGATGCGGCGGAATTGGCCAACGACACGCTCTACGGGCTCTCTTCCGGAATCTGGACAGGCAGTATCGACACGGCGCTGTTCATGGCGCGCGAAATCCGTTCCGGCATCGTCTGGGTGAACACATTCCTGGACGTTCCGTCCGAAGTGCCCATCGGCGGCATGCGCCAGAGTGGGTTCGGTCGCGAGAACGGGCGCTATGCGGCCGAGGAGTTTTGTGTTCTCAAAACGGTCGTGATCCAGGACTCACGCAGCTATCCGCGCTATTTGCCAAGCAAATAGTCTTGGTCGACAGGGAGCAACAATGCACACCAAAGCCTCTATTCGTGTCGTCGGCTGCCATGCCGAAGGGGAGGTCGGCGACGTCATCGTCGGCGGCGTGCTGCCGCCGGCGGGCCGTACGATGATGGACAAGATGATCACGATGGAACGGGATCATGACCATGTCAGGCGGATGCTGATCTGCGAGCCGCGCGGCAGCGTCGCGCGCCACGTCAATCTCCTGGTTCCATCGACGCGCGAGGATTGCGCCGCCGGTGCCATCATCATGGAGCCGACGGAATATCCGCCGATGTCCGGCTCCAACACCATATGCATCGCCACGGTGCTGCTCGAGACTGGCATGGTGCCGATGCAGGAGCCCGAGACCCGCTTCAAGCTCGACATGCCGGGCGGCGTCATCGAGGTGCGCGCCGAATGCCGCGACGGCAAATGCGTCTCGATCACTTTCCGCAACGCGCCCGCCTTCGCCGAACGTCTCGACGCTGCCATCGAGGTTGAAGGGCTGGGTACGCTCACGGTCGACATCGCCTATGGCGGCATGTTCTACGCCATCGTCGATGCCAAGGCGCTGGGCTTCTCGGTCGTTCCCGACGAGGCGCGCGAGCTCGCGGTGGCCGGCGAGAAGGTCCGGCGCGCCGCGCGCGAACAGCTCGATGTCGTCCATCCGGAATTCGACCATGTGCGCGGCGTGTCGATCGTGCAGTTCGCCATGCCGTTCCAGGGACCCGGCAACGTCACCCGCAACACCTGCATCGTCTCGCCCGGACGCTCCGATCGCAGCCCGACGGGAACCGGCACGTCGGCCCGCATGGCGGTGCTGCAGGCCCGTGGCTTGATGGAAGTGGGCGACGTATTGATCCATGAATCAATCATCGGCTCACGCTTCACAGGCAGGATCGTCGAGCTGACGGAAATCGGCGGACGCAAGGCGATCGTTCCAGAGATCACCGGCAGGGCGTGGATCACGGGCGAGCATAATTACTATCTCGATCCGACGGACCCGTATCCGCAAGGCTACGTGCTGTCAGACACCTGGGGCACCTCCACTTCGGTGATGCAGTAGACCGCCGACAGGGTCGCGCCTCACGCACACAGCGCCAATCGAAGGAAAGATGCCCATGCCCCTTGTAAAGATCGATCTCTATCCCGGCCGTTCACCGGGACAGAAGCACGAAGTGGCGGACGCGATAACGCGGGTCTTCGTGGAAAAGCTGGGTTCCAACCCCAGGGACGTGATGGTGATTTTCAACGACACGCCGGCTCAAGACTGGTTTGTCGCGGGCGAACCTTTGCCCCCGCCAACGAAATCGTAAGACGGACCACCGCTAAGCAGCAATCTTCCTCGTGACGCCAGTTGGTTGTTGCAGAGTCGTGATGTTGCAACCAAGTTCGGATGGCGCGAGGTCAGCAAAGTAGAAATGTCGCGTAGCGGTGGTGCCGATCGCGACGGGAGCGGATGATCGGGCGTCAGCTGGTTGGGGTTGCGCAGTCCGATCGGGCGCGTTCCAGTGAAGGTCCTCCGGCTTTAGCTTTGGGTGCCTGTTCGGCGAAGCCTCCTACAAGCCGGCTTCCGTTGTGGTTTGAGGTTTCCGATTGATTGGAAACTCATCCAGCATGGCCAGGATGTCCGCGATGCGATGCTTGTCGCTCTCGGGGAGCGTCAAATCGACGTTGACGACCTGGCTCTCGCCCTGGACGACCATCTGGATAGTCGCATACGACCACCTTCTTGCCGGCAAGCCGCTTTGCGATATCACTCGGATCGAGAATGAACAGCACCTTGTCGTACCGCGGCGTCAGAGCCTGCGACAGCGTGCGGACCTCCTTCCGGCACATGGCGCCATCCAGGTTCTCATGCTCGGCGAGGGGGCGGTGCATGTCCTTCGGATTGCGGGGCTCCTTGCCGAAGCGTGCGTTGAAGTCCGCCGTGAACTCCGGCGCAAAGGCATTGGCCGCCTCGATCGTGCTGACACCGCGCAGGCGCAGTTCCTTCACGAGCCGGTCCTGTAGCGTTCTGATTGGCGCGCTCGACGCGATCCTTGGCCTGCGGGGTGTTGGCGCAGATGATGTCGATGTTGAACTCATAAAGCGCGCGGCCAAACTGCGTCAGGCCACTGGTGCGATCCTTCTCCGAGCCATGTGTAGTGCGGAAAATGCCATGCTTGTCGCTATAGAAAGCCAACCGCTGCCCCATTCCCGCAGATACGCCTTGGCCGCGTGAAAGTAGTCGAATGTGTTCTCGGAGCCGGCAAAGCGCAGATGAAGCAGCATGCCGGCCGCATCGTCGATGAAGACGAGCAGGGCGCATTTGGGGCCACGGTTCTCGAACCACCAATGGTACGAGCCGTCGATCTGCACCATCTCACCCAAGCAGTCGCGCCGCCCGCGCGGCTGATGCCCCCGCCGCTTCCGCTCACGGCGTGACGTCCAGATTCCAGCTCCCGTCGTCCACTTGCGGAGCGTCTCCTTACTGACCGCGAGCTGATGCCGTTCGATTGGCTTCTCACAGGCAGCGTGGGTCCGAAGTCGACGTAGCGTTCGCGGATTAGCTCCAGCACGAAGTCGCGAACGCCGTCGACGATGCGATTGTTGGGATGTCGGCCGCGCGCCTTGTGCCGTGGAGCCGCAGCGCCATCTGTCTGGAACGTCTTCAACAGCCGCTGGACCTGACTAACTGAAACGTTGAGCAGGCTTGCCGCCGCAACGTTTGTCATTCAACAATCTTCAACAAAACCTCGATACCTCGCAGCTCGCGTTCGCTCATTAAAACCAGTCCCAATCTGCAATCTGCCCGCGCTCTCGAACGCGGGCAGATTGGCAAGACAGGAGCGACATTCCCACTTTGCCAGATCCGGACATTTTAACTTAGTCGCTACACCGGAAAGTCGCATAATTGGCAGTAGGGAACAGCTAATAATTAATCAATATTTCGGTTTGGAAGTCGCGAGACGAAAAGCTGCGAGTTTTGGCAAACGAGGGACGGCGGTCGCCGCCCCTCGTTTGATCAGGCTTTGATACGGTCCGCGATAAGCGCGACCATCTCATGCATCACGGCCGCGGCGACCATGGCCGTGATCTGATTTGGAAGATCACGTGTCGGCATAAGGCAGACCACATCTCCGCCGATAACATTGCAACCGCGAACAGCCCTCAAAACCTCGATCACCTGATCGACATTGAAACCGCAGACACCCGCTTCGGGATTGGAGACGCCGGGAGCGACGCTCGCATCAAGGCAGTCCAAGTCGAACGTGATGTACAGCGGTGCTTCACCGACACGCTCTTTGATGATCTTGATGGTTTCAGCCGCTCCGATCTCCCGATAGCGCTGCATCGTGATGACATCATAACCAAGCTCGAACGAGCGCTGCAGCCAATTTGGCCCACGGGGGTTTCCGCGCATGCCGAACTGAACGCTCTTGGTGGCATCCACATTCCCTTGCTTCACGAGGTAGGCTGCCCAGTTTGCTGCGCTCTTCTTCGAGCCGAGCCAGTGATCCAGCCCATCATACGCGTCAGTGTGGGCATCGAAGTGAAGGAGCGCTGCCTTCTTGCCGCTGGTGAGTGGAGAGCCTTCGCCTGCAATCGCTTGGACGATGGCGCCTGTGATGCCATGGTCACCGCCGATCGAGACCGGACGCGCACCGGCTGCGGCGATCTTTCGATAGTACTCGCTGATGCGCTCTACGCTTCTTTCGTTGTCGGAGGCTTCCGGCAGCGGCACATCGCCTAGATCACGTACCCGGACGGCATCCCAGGCCATGAATCCGAAAGCTTCATGGTAGCGACGTGCATTGGCCGAAATGTTACGCACAGCTCGGGGACCAAGATGCTGGTCACGCCAAGTCGAGTTGTTACCCGACGAGTGCGGGACACCGACGAGCGCGATATCCGCGTCGGCTGGATTCTTCGTGTGCTCCGCGCGGAAGAGCGTAGGAACGCCCCACCATTCAAGCATTTCGACTTGGGTTTGATCGGTCTCGTCGGTGTGGGCCATAAGCCCCTCCTTTTTTAAGTTTCAGATCGGTCGCTGGTCGCCTTTGTGGGAACCGGCTCAAAGGTTTTGTCAGTCGGTGTCATCGCCGCCGACCCCCGACCCCATCAACGAACTCACGCACAGGATGATCACAACGAGCGCGATCAGCATTGTCGAGATGGCGGCGATCGTCGGATCCACTTGATCCCGCATGGAGGCGAACATCCGACGGGGCAGGGTCGAATTGGGTCCGGAACTGATAAAGAGTGCAATCACGACCTCGTCGAGCGAGGTCAAAAAAGCGAGCACTCCGGCCGTGACCAAAGACCGACGGATATTCGGAAGCGTCACGCGGAAAAACGTACCCACAGGGCTTGCCCCCAAGCTTCTTGCGGCTTTCTCCAACGTGAAATCGAAGTCTTTCAGCCCAGCTGACATCGTGATGAGCACGAAAGGGATAGCCAGGACGCAGTGCGCAAGTACCAAGCCCGCCATCGTGTTGTTAAGGCCGATGGTCGCGAGAAGGAAATAGATTCCCACGGCAACGATAATCACGGGCACAACGCTGGGCGATACGAGATAGGCGTTGAGATAGCTCGCGAAGCGCAAGTTGGACTTGTGGAGACCGTAGGCGGCAGCAGTCCCCAGAGGAAGCGAGACGACAGTTGTCAGGATTGCTGCTGTCAGCGAGATGTATGTAGCAGATCGCCATTCCCTAGAGGCGAAGAAGGCCTTGTACCAGCGTAGACTCCAGCTCTGCGGCGGAAACTCCAAGAAGCTGGAGTTAGAGAATGACAACGGAACAATCACCAGAACCGGGAGGTTCAGGAATATTAGTCCGATGACTCCCAAGGCGTAGAGCCAAGACCGCCTGAAATGAAGATTGGTGCGAGCGCTCATTGTCCGGCCACCTTGACCTTTCCCCGCAAAAGCATAGCCGCGAGACCGATGAACGCCCCCGTGAAGGCTAGGAGCAGGAGGCCTAGCGAAGAAGACGCTCCCCATTCGCTGTACATTGTCGTGTTCTCGGCAACCTTCATCGACACGGTGACGACGCGGCCTCCGCCAAGCACCTGAGGAGTGATGTAGAAACCGAGCGCATAAATGAAGACCAGCAAGGAGCCAGCGATTATTCCCGGGACTGTCAGGGGAACGAAGACCTTCCAGAAGGTATAGGTGCGGCTTGCGCCCAAGCTCGCGGATGCCATGATCAGGTTGCGATCGAGCTTGGCCATTGAGGAATAGACCGGGAGAATGAACAGCGGCAGGACTATGTGGAACATGCCAATCATCGCTCCGGTGAGGTTGAAAACCAGCGAAAGCGGCTGATCGATGATCCCGGCTTTTGTAAGCAGCGAGTTCACCAGGCCTTTCCTCTGAAGCAGGATCAGCCAAGCGTATGTGCGCACTAGGATCGACGTCCAAAGGGGCAAGGTTACAAGCACGATCGCAATACCGCGGTAGCGCTTGGGCAGACAGTAGATAAAGTAGCAGAGTGGATATCCGAAAATCACAGCCAGTGCGGTCACGCCGAGGCTCAAGCCGACGGTCGCCCCGAAAATTGACAGATAAACGGGGCTCTCGAAGATGCGGGCGTAGTGCGCGAGAGTGAGTTGCCCGCCCTCCGAGAAGGAAAGTAGGAAAAGGATCATGATCGGCACCATACAGATCACTGTCGTTAGCACGACAGCGGGTGCGGCCAGTCCAAGGTTCGGCAATTCGCTTTGTTTAGGAGGAGGCAACCTTGCTAACATGGTTCATGCCTCAGGTACTATTATGAGCCGATCAGGATCGATGTTGATCCAAGCGTCAGCGCCGGGATTGAGGCCCTCGCTACGCTTTATTTTTTGCCGAACGAAGGTGTGGCGGTCGGTATCAAGCGAGACGGAAAAGAGCCGCTCTGACCCTTGATAGGCTGACGATGTAATCGTCCCTTTGAGCGCGACACTGCCGTCGACCCGCTCCGGCGAAAGCGTTGTCTCGTCGGCTCGCACCACAAGATGCACTTTAGATGAAGTAGGGAGACGCGCTTCCTCACAAAGGCGCTGGCTTCCCACCCATCCGAAGCCGTCTCGTCGATCAATTGGAAACAGAGTCGCATCGCCGATGAACGAAGCGACAAAAGAATTGACTGGACGCTCGAAGACCTCTTCTGCCCGATCGTATTGTTCGATGCGGCCGGCTCGCATCACTGCTACGCGATCCGCCATCGTGAGCGCCTCGCGTTGATCATGGGTGACCGAGATGGTCGTGATCCCGAGTCGTTGCTGGATCGTACGGATCTCAAACTGCATTTCTTCGCGGAGAGATTTATCCAGAGCGGACAGTGGCTCGTCCATGAGCAACAGTGTCGGCTCGAACACCAATGCCCGGGCGAGCGCTACGCGTTGCCGTTGTCCACCGGACAATTGGGTCGGCGATCTGTCAGCAAGTTGAGAAAGCTGAACCCTCGCAAGGGCTTCCTTGACCCGCGCATCACGGTCGGCTTTCGGGACGTTTCTCACACGCAGTGGAAAGGCGACGTTCTCACCGATCGAAAGATGAGGGAATAAGGCGTATGACTGAAACACCATCCCGATGTTTCGCTTTTCGGCGGCGGCCCGGGTCACATCCTTGCCATCGAAGAGTATAGCCCCGCCATCCACTTCTACGAAGCCCGCGATGCTCATGAGAAGCGTCGTCTTGCCAGAACCAGACGGTCCCAGAAGGGTAACAAATTCACCCGGCTCAACGCTTAGGTCGACATCCGCCAAAACGCGAAGGCTGCCGTAATTCTTTTGGAGGCCTTGAACAGTCACACGGGTTTTGTTGCGGCTCAATTTTCCAACTCCCCGAAAGCTGCTCCAAAGATGCTTAGGTCGCTCAAGTGGCGGATATAACAGCATCCTATGCTCCTTCGTCGCCAGCAGGGAGATAACCCTTGCTGGCGATAATCGTGGTTCGATTATTGAAGTTTGAAAGCGGACCACTTTTCGCGAACGGCAGCACCGTTCTCAGCCCACCAGTCGCCGTCAGTCCAGACCTGCAGCTTGACGTTGTCGGGCGAGGTCGCCTGCTTCGGTACCAAGTCTGCCGGGAGCATGTTCTGGTTGTAAACCTCAGAATTGACCGGGGACGCGTCTATGACGGTCGGCAGTTTTGCCTGCAAGTCAGCTTTCAGAGCGCGCTCGAAGACCTTCTTAGCAAGCTCAGCGTGAGGAGCACCTTTCGGGATAAAAAGGCAATCAGGAATCAGGATACCCTGGTTCCAAGTGAATTCCGCATTGGCGCCTTCCTTGATTGCAGCGCCCGCGCGGGTTGCCCAGATGCCCATGTAGTCAGCTTCTCCGCTTCCGAGGAGCTGCGCACCCTGGGCACCGGAAGCCCACCAAGTCACGATGTGCGGCTTGATTTCGGCGAGCTTCTTGAAGGCGCGATCGACATCCGGCGGATAGGCCTTGTCGAGCGGGACACCGTCAGCAAGCAGGGCGATGATCACGTTTTCCAACGGGTCGTCGCGGAGCGCGCGCGTCCCGGGGAATTTCGAAGTGTCCCAGAAGTCAGCCCAAGTCCGCATCGCAGGCTTGTCCTTGTTCCAGGCGATCACATAAGATGAAGTGTTGACGAGGACGTAGCTCGGCCTCACTGCTGACTTGTCATAGCCCTTGATCGCTTCTTTGCTGAGCGACAGCGGCTCAAAAAGACCTTCCTTTTCGCCGACCGCGCATTCGTCGACGGTCAATTCGCCGATGTCCCACTGCACAGCGTTGGCCTTCACCTGAGCGCGGACATCTGCGATGCCGGCCAAGGTGTCCTTATTGATCGTGATCTTCATGTCTTGGGATGCTGGCTGCCAGATGGCGCTCCACATAGCGTCGCCGTAAGCACCGCCGTAATTCGCGATCGAGATTGTGTCGTCGGCAGCACGCGACGCGCCTGCTCCGTAGAGTGCCACCGCCGCGACGCCGACTGCTGCTAGAAAAGTATGTCTTGCGAGTTTCACCTTGATTCCCCTTTCTTTGTATTTGAGGTGGCCGCAAAATTGAGCCGCCCCTTCAGGCAAAGCTTATTGCGGGCGTTGCTCGACAGCGCGGCCGCGCTTCTGCAACTCGCTATGGAGCCATTCGTAGTGTCCGAGCACAGGCTTCGCCTCGTAGTTAGGGTCTTCGAAAATCTTGACGTTGATCGGCGTGCAATTGCCGGAGTTGCAAGCCGTACACATGTCTTCCGGGCAGTTCGCCATAGCGATCAGCACGTCCATCTCGGCACGGAATTCGATGTAATCGCCCGACTTCGTGATGGGTTCGCAGATGAAGAAGCCATTACGCTTGGTGTCGTACGGATAGTTCATGAACACGTTGATCGGGTCCGGAACCTCTGAGTAGTCGACGCCAAACGGCTTGATCGCCTTGCCGATAATCTCATGGCAGCCGTCTTGGTCGACGCCGTTGATCACGTTCTGCATGAAGCGGTTGCACATGCGATGGTGGAGGTCGTGCACGCCCTTTTGCTCTGCCGACTCCTTGATGATCGTCATAAGCGGGCGGCAGGACGTCGACATCAGCCAGTCGCCTTCACCCACGGTATTGCGGGGTTCGTATTCAGAATGAAGCGGAACGAACCAGCGCGAGCGTGAATAGCTCGCGGAGAGCTTTTCGCGGCGGTCATCGTTGTTCCAAACGACGAAATCAATGACCTGCTGACCTTCCAGGTCAGTCAGACGGACTACCTGACCCTGCTTCACAAGCGCGGCGTAGCCGCCTTTTGCAGCGACGGTATGATCAACAATCAGGTTAAGCATTCCAGCCCTCTTATCTTCAATGGAACCTCCCTTGAGGTCCGGGCAGTATGCACGACTGGGCTTGGCTGGCAATCCGGTTTTTGGCACTTCGGTGCAGTTTTCGGAACTTTTATAGCTTGATTGCATCTGTGGAGCCCGATACCGTCCAATCATCAGAGCTGAAATCCCGCCGGTGGATGACGACCGAACGAAGTCAGTTCCGGGGCCATGGTGAGCTGGTTAGGAGAGAATTAGCTGGATAAACGCCCATTTGGCGCTGCCGATTTCCGGAACTGAATGACATTATCTGGTGCGGTCACTATGCTGAAAATCGACATGGCCGCATTTGTGGCGGGCTAAATGATAGCGAATACCAGATTAAGGACTGACTATGCTCGCCAAAGACGAGAACAGGGATCTCAAAGATCGACCACTGGATAGATATGTAGCCATTCTGGAAGCCTTAGCTCCGTTCCCTGATGGCCTATCGCCCTCTGATGTCGAAGCGGTACTGCAACTGCCCAAGACGACTGTAAATCGCCTGCTCAGGACGTTGCTGGAGGCGAACCTCGTCGCGGTCAGCAGCACCAAGGCGAGAAATTACGTTCTCGGCAATCGCCTCTTGAAGCTTACACACGCGTCCGCTGACTCGAGTTGGGTAGTTACCGCAACCCAGAAAATTCTCCAGAACCTTGCAGACGTGACAGGTCAGACCTGTTTCATCACCAAGCTCACGGGCCTTGAGGTCCGTTCCGTGAACACCGAGTCACCGGATACGCCCGTTCGAACCTACGTGGTGCCCGGGAAGCCTATGCCCTGGAATGCCACCGCCACGGGCAAGGCGATCTTGGCGTTCCAGCCGAGCGACGTGATCGAAAAGGTATTGAGCGGCACGCTCGACAAGTACACTGCGAATACCAAAACAGACCAAGGGCTGCTGCGTAGTGAACTCGAGCAAGTGCGAACTCGCGGCTATTCACTCGACCTCGCCGAGCACGTCGATGGTCTCGCCTCGATCGGCGCCCCCATCAAGGCTTCCGGGATCGATGTGATCTACGCCGTCGGAATCACGGGACCTTACGATCGTATTGTAGGCGAGGACGTTTTCGCAACGCACCTGTCTCACCTGCTTGACGCAGCAAGGAAATTGGAAAGGGCAATCCAGCCTATCGCCGTTTCCGGATAGTGTCTGCATTTACGTAGCCGAACTCAACTCCTGCATGCACTCGTCGCTGCTCATCACATCGCAGACGATCATCTGGCAGTTCCTGAGTGACGCGAAGTGCATCTCTTCCGCTGTTACGTAGTGTTCTTCCTTGGTGATCGGATGAAGGGTCTTTCCGCCGATCGTCCCGAGGCAGTCGTGCACCATGACTGCATTGAAATTTCGGAAATTGGCATCACGCGCCGTCGACTCGCAACATGAACCTGTCGCAACGCCGGTGACTAGGATCGTGTCCTTGCCAAGATCTCGCAGAAGCTGCTCAAGGCCTGTCTGATAAAAGCCACTCATACGCTTGCGCTGGATAAACCAGTCGCCATACTTTTCGGCAGACAGCGGCAATTCGGGAATGACCTCGACGCCAAAGCTTCCTTCCCGCAGTCCCTTGCCACCGTCTTCCCGCAGAGCAGGTCGCTTTTCGAAAACAGGACCACCGTCAATACGGCCACGGCAAGCGTACGTCAGGCAGACAACGTCGATCTTGTTCTCGTGGCAGAAATTCACCAAGGCAACCGTAGGCTCGACGGTTCTGGTCATATGCGAGATGTCGAATCCTGTGCGGGCGTAGGCTCCATCCTCGTGAAACCACTCATTCTGGAAATCGACTAGGATGAGGGCCGTCCGTTTGGGATCGAGTTTCGGGGTGATGCGCGCAACGCTCGCAAGGCCAGCTGAAGTGCTTTTCGACATGTCCTATCCGATCGCAGGTTAAAGTCGCTGGATGATAGAACTCGATCATTGCATGATCTAACGCTAATATCGGCACATTGAATGCACTTAGCGCAAGGATCGATATGATCGAACAGCGACAGCTGACATTGCTTCTGGCGTTGGCAGAAGAAGGGCACTTTGCGAAGGCTGCCGAGCGCATGCACATCTCGCAGTCTGCGTTAAGCCGACAAATCGCCTCTCTCGAGGAGTCACTCGGCATCAGGCTGTTCGAAAGAACGTCTCGCAAAGTGACGCTTTCCGAAGCGGGGAAGGTATACGTCGGCCATGCCCAAAAAATTCTGTCGGATCTCGATGCTGCACGGCGCGCCGCGCAACGTATTCAGTCTGGCTTCGCTGGCGTAGTCACCGTGGGCTACATGGACTTGGCCATCGTGACGTTCCTACCGAAGATCGTCACTGAGTTTCGAAGACAGCACCCAGAGGTCGAGGTGACGTTCACCTATGGCTGGTCGCATAAACAGAAGCTGGATCTCGATGCTGGGCGGATCGATGTTGGCTTCGTCGTGGGTGAGCACTCCGACCGCGAGATCGTGAACACGGTCGTGGCCGAGCAACGGCTCGTGGCCGTGCTCCCCTCTCGCCACCCATTGGCAGGGCGGGAACAGATTAGCATCACGGATTTGGCAAACGACCCGTTTGTTCAAGGGACGAAGGTTGAATGGCAAAGCTTAAACAACGCGGTGAACGCGTTTTGCCAGTTGCACGGCTTCCTTCCTTCCGTGGTGCAAGAGGCACCGACCAGGGACAGCATGTTCGGGCTCGTCGCGGCCGGCATGGGAGCATGTATCTACACTGATGTCGCTTTCACCGTGCGGCGTTCCGACACTGTTGTTATTCCAATTCGAGAGGCCACGACACCGTTGAAGATTACAGCCATCTGGCCGCGTTGGCGGCAATCGGGCGCTGCTCTGAAATTCACGGAGGTGGTCGCGAAGACATCTAGGCTTGCGTTCGCCTCATAGGTGTCGCGGGCCGAGGGAACTCCTTCTCGATAGCGTCGACGAGACCCTTCAAGATGCCGTCGAAACAGATCTTGCCATGTCCGGGACTGGCCTTACGCGCGCCGTCCAAAATGCCATCTGCCGGAATGTCATTTTCGCGGTATGGCCACAGGTCATACACTGGAAGGTTCATGGGCGGATGATCTTCGAGACGGCTCATCGCGACGTGCTGCGGGTAAAGATGCAGCATTAAGGATGTCTCGAGAATTCCCGCATGCTCGAGAGGCCAGTTGGGAGGTGTATCGCCAAACACCTTCCTGATCGTCTCGGCGGTGAGAAACTCCCAGTAACCGACCGACATCATCTGAGGTGCATCGACACCGTATGACTTGGAGTCACGAAGCGCAAGCTCGCACGCTTCGTTTAAAACCCAGGTATTCTCCATATGTCCCGCAATGAATGCGAGCCCCTTCACTCCGTGTCGGGCAAACTCCCGCACTAGATCCCGCACCTGTTGAATGAGCGTGGCGGCATCAAGACTCGTGGTTCCACAGAAGTGCTGGCCACCCCCTGATCTTGGTGTCGACCTTGCCCCGTAGCTGAGCGTCGCAGCTACGACTGAACCCGTACGTTCCGCGGCCGCACGGCACAAAGCGGCAGGAATCAGCGTATCTGTCGCCAGCGGTAAATGTGGACCATGCTGCTCGATCGAGCCAACCGGGACCAGAACTGCAGGACCCCGCGAAGACAGAAGGTCTCGATAATCGGTCCAGCTCAGCGTTTCGAGTTCATATGCCAAGATTGTACTCCTCAGGCCGGAACCAAGCTTGCGTGCTCTGGCTCGTACGACAGCGAAACCGTTTCCTTTAGCGCAGGTGCCTGCTCGGGCGGAAGCTTCGCCAGAAGCTGGTCACCGCGATCGTTTGCAACGCGAACCCTGACGAATGTCCCTTGGAAAACTGTCTCTATGACTTGGAGTCCGGAGATCGACGGTTGCCCGGCCTTGGCTACTCGAAGCCGCTCAGGGCGAATGCAGACGCAGACTTTGCTGTCAGCCCCTTCCGTGCCCATAGCAAAGAGACTGCCGAATGGCGTATCGATCTTATTCACTCCATCTGCCCCGCCGGAGACGATTCCCTCCACCAGATTGCTCTCACCCAGGAATGTCGCGCAAAATCTTGTCGCGGGCCGCGAGTAGAGCCTTTCGGGCGGTCCGAAATCCTCAAGCCGTCCGTTGTTCATGACCGCGACTATGTCGGCGAGGGCGAGCGCTTCTTCCTGATCATGGGTCACATGGAGAAACGTCCGCCCGGACCGGGTCTGGATACGCTTGAGCTCGTCCTGCATCTGACGCCGAAGTTGCAGATCCAACGCGCCAAGCGGCTCATCGAGGAGCAGGATCTCCGGCTCAACCGCCAAAGCGCGAGCGAGGGCGACGCGTTGGCGCTGGCCCCCCGAGAGTGCGGCGACCGCTCTCGATCCGTAGCCCTCCAGCCCAACCAACCGGAGGACCGCCTCACATCGAGACTGGGCCTCGGTCCTTTCAATCTTCCTCGCATCCAGACCGAACCTGACGTTCGCACTCACGTCCATGTTCGGGAACAGTGCGTAGTCCTGGAAAACGGTCGTGGTAGGCCGCCGAGCTGGAGGCAACCCTGTTATGTTTCGCCCCCCGACGGTGATCGAGCCTGATGTAAGCGAAACGAACCCTCCCAGCATCGACAGCAAGGTCGTCTTGCCCGAACCCGACGGTCCGAGCAGGACGACATACGTCCCGTTCAGTATGCGCATCGACAACGGATGCAACGCAACGACATCCCCGTATGTCTTCGTTATGTTGTCGATGAAGAGTTCCGATGAGGTCACGTTAGGCGTCCTTTCGCGGAGCGGAAGTAGACGAGTTCGAAGGTGAGGAAGAGGACGAGCGATACGACAAAGACCATCACGCCCAAGGCATTGGTTTCGGGGTTTAGTCCTGTCCGCATCATTCCCCAGATCGAGATCGGGATGGTCACGTCGAACCTGGTCAACAGATACGTCATGATGAATTCGTCCCACGAGAGAGTAAACGCTAGGCAGAACGCTGCGAGAATGGATGGCCAACAGAGCCAGATCGTAATCCGCCTCAGGATCATCCACTGGCTAGCGCCTAAATCTTTGGCGGCCATCTCCAGCCTTACCTGACTGGGAGTGATTGCCGTTTGGCAGATTGCGAAGGAGAGCGGCAACGTCATCACCACATGCGCGAGGCACGCGGCGGCGAGCCCGAGCGGAAAGCTCGCCCAGCGTATCAAGACCAAAAGCCCCATTCCTATGACTAGGTACGAAACGTTCATTGGAAGCATGATAATGCCTCGCAAGGCCGCGTCGCAGGATACCCGGTAGCGCCCTAGTCCGTATGCTGCCAGGAATCCGAGGACAGTGGAGAGGACCGAGGACGCGATGCCCAACCAAAGCGAATTCAGAGCAGCTTTGACGATCTTGGGGTCGTGCAGGACTTCGGCGTACCACTTGAGGGTCGGTCCTGAGAACGGTGGCACCGCAGCCCGGCCATCGTGAAACGAGAACAGTCCGAGCACGACAATCGGTAAGTAGATGAATGCCAGGCCGATCGTGAGCACGGCTACGGTAGAAACGTTGCGCCCACTCATGAGCGAACCCTCGCACGGTATATTGGAACGCAAAGTGCTGTAACGAGCATGACCACTGTGGTGAGTACGAAGGCCAGAGCCGCTGCCATTGGAAGATCATTAGACCTGTTCAGCTGCTCCATAATGGCTTGCGGCAGTACGGGACGGGCGTTGCCACCGAGGATCTGTGGCGTGACGTAGTCACCGATGCACATGACAAAGGCGAGAAACGCGGCAACGGCGACCGATGGCAAGCTCAACGGAAGCACGATGCGGCTCCAGCTCATCAGCGTTCCTGCGCCGAGATCTCCTGCTGCCAAGAGTACCCGTCGATCGATCTGCCGAAGTCCCGCATAGATGATGATCGCCGCCAACATCGAAAAGAAATGAACGAAGCCGACTACCGTGGCGAAGATTGAAAAGTTTAGGCGGAGCGGAGCCGTTATCAGCCCGAGCGTCTTCAGAACGTTATTGATTATGCCGTTGGGTGCGAGAACGAGCAGCCATGCATAGGAGCGTATGACGTAGGACGTCCAAAAGGGCAGCAACAACAGGACCAAGACCATTCGCTGCCAGCGCTCTGGAACTCCGAACACTATGGCGGCGGCGAGGGCGTACCCGACTAGGACGGCACCGATGGCAACCAGCGCGCTGATCAGCAGCGAATTCCAAAGCGAGGACAGCAAGGCACCCTGCCTGAGGAAACGGGCGTAGTTCTCGAACATTCCCCAATCTGTCAGGCGGATCGGAGTGAGGCTCGTCACACACATGATTGCCAGGGGCACGAAGAAGCAAGCTGTCAGAAATAGGAGAGCAGGGGACGCGAAGAGCCACCCGGCAGAATTCTCACTGCGGTCCATTGGACACCCGCTGCGTTGAAAAGAAGAAGCCAGCCATTTGGCGGCTGGCTCACTTGATTTACTGCATGAACTCGGCCCAGACGGCCTCTGCCTTCGCTGCCAGCTCACCAGTCGGTGCGATGTATGAAGTCGTTCTGGCCAGGTACTCGTCCTGCTGATCCCATCGGAGAACCGTCTTCTGCTCTGGTGTCAGGGTCGCCTTGCGGTTCGCAGGCATGCCCCAGAAGCAGGAGGAGGTCGCCAGACGAGCTTGGCCTTCAGGCGACAGGATATACTGAACGAACTTCTTGGCAGCGTCCTTGTGTTCGCTGCCGGCGAGAACTGCGATCGATTGCTCGTACCGGACGGTGTTCTCCTTGGGAATTACCCAATCGAGGTTCGGATGCTCGGGCAGGATGGTAGCAATCGCGTACTCGCCACCACCCAGCAAGACATCTGCATCACCAGTGGCGAGCGCGGTCTGTGAGGTCACGATATCCGACACTATCGAAACGTTTGGCTTCAGTTCCATCAGGAACTTCTTGACGGTCTCGAGATCCTGTTCGTTGAATTTGGCGGGATCGATGCCAAGTCCAGCGGCAATCATCCCCATGATCGGACGATAGTAGTTGTATACGGCTACACGCCCCTTGAAGCGCTCTGCCAGGATGTCTTTCAGACTGGTGAGGTCGCTTTCCTTTACCACATCCTTGTTGAAGGCGAATCCATGATAGCCGTATTTCTCAGGCATGCCGTACCACTTGCCGTCAACGACATGGACACCTGCGTTCTGGACCTTCTCGGGAATGTCCGCGAGCGGGAAGTCAGATGGGTCCAGCGGTGCAAGCTTACCAAGGCGAGCGACTTCCGGAATGGCGGGAGAATCCAGAACCCAGACATCCCAGTCTTGTGGGCGGGATTGATCAAGCAGAGCCAAGCCCGCTCCAGTCCCCTCGTAGTCGCGAACGTTCACCTTGATCCCGGTTTCTTTAGTGAACGGGTCGAGCAGTGCTGGGTCTGTGTGGTCGCACCACGCCAATACGTTAAGTTCTTGGGTTGACCCCGCAGGCAGCACGTTAAGCTCTTGGGAGCTGGCTAGCGATGGTGCAACGATTGCAACAGACGCGCTCATCAGCATGGCGAGAACGGATTTGATCCTCATAGTTCCTCTCTTTTGTTCCGTTTTTCGGTCTTTTGTGCCGATATACGGAATGTATGGAAGTGCGAGCTCGCTGTCAATTGGCTTCTGACATGGCCAACATCAGGCTCACGCGCTGAGGCGGCGTTGCAGGTGCCGCTAAAGGCCCGGCAAACCAGCTCGCAGGGAAAATTGATCAGGCGGCTATGTTTCGTTCTGCAGTTGGCAAAAGACGCTCTGTCTCGGGAGCAGATACCGGCGATCCGTGAACGGCCCAGTCGGCAGCCACCTGACCAATTACCGGGGAAAGTTGGATCCCGTAGCCACCTGCTCCAGCTGCCGTAATCAAGCCTGGCTCCGAACGGTCGATCGGCCCGACGAAGGGTCGATGGTCGGCTGTCATAGGATATAGACCCGCCCAACCTCGGCCCAAGCGTGCACCTGGCAATTCCGGAACTCGCTCGAGAAGAAGCTCCGCCAGGTTGACCTTCGATTCTTCCTCGCACAGCTCGTTGTAAGCATCAGGGTTTTCCGGGAGCAGCGAGGCGACCTTGTGAATCTCGGCGATGAGTTCGCCCGGTTTTTCGTGCCGAAAGTTCAGTCCCGTCCCTTCGCCGTTCACGAGGTCCATCACCATCGGCATGACGTAGGCGAGCGGCTCGTCGAGGTGAATTGTCACTGCCTCGTGCCTTTCTGGCCGAACGTGTAGTGTCTGACCGAAAAGCTCGGCCACTTGCGGTGCCCAGGCACCCGCGGCGTTAACGACGGAGTCGCAATCTATCGGTCCGGCCGATGTCTTTACGCGGTAGCCGCCAGGTACTCGTGAAACAGCCTTCACCTTGCAGAACTGCTTCACGATTCCCCCGGCTGCACGCACTTTTTCGGCCAGCAGCATGCAGAGCTCGTGGGGATCCACGAAGCCGTCATCGGGTCCGAAAATTCCTCCAGCCAGCCCGTCGGTGCTCATATGCGGTACGAGCTGGAGTAGCTCATCGCCGACATACAGTTTAGACCGGAAACCAGCGTCGGCCTGCATCGCGACCGACTTCTCGAACAATGCCATTTGTGCGTCTGTGCGAGCGAGCCGCAGATAGCCCACGCGGTTAATCTTGAGACCCTTGCCCTCCCATTCCCGAAAATGCCGCATCGAATGGCGTCGGATCTGTATCTGGAAGGGGTCGGTGAATTGGGTCCCGATCACGCCAACCGACCGACCGCTCGAGCCCGAGGCGATCGCTTGCGCGTCCAGCACAGTCACGTGCGCATCGAGCTTTATCAGGTGTATTGCGGAGCACATACCGAGCGTTCCGGCTCCGATAACGACCACGCGAGGAGAGGCTTGCATTTGTCTGAACCTGGTTGTGTGGATAACGCGGCTAACTTCAGGCGGCTGCGATCTGCTTCAGGGTGTCATCGATAGCCGCGAGAATTTCCGCGGTATCGCCTTCGGTCATCGGCGTGGACAGTGCAAAAAGACCATAGCTGGCCGACAGAACGCCGCGATCGAGGAGACCTTTGTGAAACTGGTTTAGCTTCTTCTTTTCGGCAGCCGACGGATAGACGGACCTGTAGTCCGAAATGTCACCCGCCGTGAAATGGACTTTGAAGAGCGAACCCAGGCCAACGCAACGTCCTTGCAGACCGTTCTTTGCCAGAGCCTCGTTCGTTCCTTCACGGAGCTGTTCACCGATGCGGTCCAAGTGCGCTAAGGCATCGCTATCGAGAGAGTTCATGGTCGCCAGCCCAGCGCGCATCGTGACGGGATTTGCGGTGAACGTACCCCCATGAGGAAGGGCGGGCTTGCCTCTCGTGGGATCGAACACGCTCATTACTTCGGCGCTGCCGGCCACTGCGCCAACCGGGAAGCCACCTCCGATCACCTTTCCCAGAGCGGTCAGATCAGGGCGCATATCCCAAAGGCCCTGTGCACCGGAATAGCCAAGTCGGAAAGAGATGACCTCGTCGAAGATGACCAAGGCACCCTGGGCGCGGGAGACTTTAAACAGAGCCTCGAGATATTCTCTACGCGCCGGAATCAAGCCCGCGCGGTTGGGCATCGGATCAATCAGAATGCCAGCGATTTCACGTCCGTGTGCGTTGAGCACGGCCGAAATCGCCTCGGCATCGTTGAATGGGACGACGATCACGTCGTCGAGTACGCCTTGCGGTGTCCCCTTTGCATATGCCGTGGACTTCGGTAGATCACCCCAGTTTTCCGGGCTGCTGTCCAGACTGACCTCTGCGAAATCGTAAGATCCGTGGTAGGCACCTTCAATCTTTACGATCTTCGATCGTCCCGTAAACGCACGAGCCGCCTTGATGGCCATCATGACAGCTTCGGTGCCGGAATTGGCGAACCTTATCTGCTCAACCGAAGGCAGCCGGGATACCAAGAGCTCGGCGAGGTCGATCTCACTTTGCGTCGGTGCGCCGAAGGCCGTACCGAATGGAAGCACATTCGAGACGGCCGCTGTCGTGGCGGGATGGCAGTAGCCGTGGATCATTGCGGTGAAGTTGTTGATGCAATCGAAGTAGACGTTGCCGTCGACATCCCAGACCCGACACCCGTGACCCTTCTCAGCGTAGATCGGGAACGGATCGATATAGACTGTCGTCCGAGTGTTTCCTCCCGGCATGACGTTCTTGGCGCGCTCGAACATCTGCTGAGAGCGCGGGCAGGACTCTGGATACGTCGGCATTCAAAATGATTCCGGTTGCATTGGAGACGGGTTCGCAGCGGAACTTTCACTCCGCTGCGGGTTCATCGAATTACTTCGTCATGATGGTATGGCTCTGCTCGCGCATGAACTGCGGGAGGAAGTAACAACCCAAGCCACCTTTTCCGCTGACACCCGTGCCCTTCCAGCCGCAGAATGGCTGGGCTCCAGGCCATGCGCCCGTGGTAGCCCCGCTGGCGCGGTTCGCGTAGAGAACTCCAGCCTCGGCATTGTTCAGGAAGTACTCAAGTTCACCTTCGTCCTTCGTGAAAACGCCTGCTGCAAGACCGTATGAAACGTCGTTTCCTTCAGAGAGTCCTGCCTCAAGGTTATCGACTCCCCGCACTACGACGAACGGCATGAACAGCTCATCGCGCGTCAGGTTCGCCGGGCCATCCAGTTCCACGACGGCAGGAACGAAGTAATTGGATGGGAATCCTTCAATCGGCTTGCCACCAAAATGGATTTTTCCCTCGGTCTGCGCCTGCTGGATTGCAGATTTGAAGCGGCCGACCGTTCCGTCGTTGTACAGCGGCCCCATGTAGGTCTCCCGCTTGCGCGGGTCGCCGAAAACCAGTTTCTCCGCGAAGGCCTTCGCCCGCTGTATAAACTCGTCTTTCACGGCGTTATCGACGTACACGACCGAGCATGCCGAGCACTTCTGGCCCTGAAGGCCGAATGCGGAGCGGATCACTCCCTGTGCAGCGCGATCCAGATCGGCGTTACGGGTTACGTATGCCGGGTTCTTGCCGCCCATCTCCGCGATCACTGGCTTCATCCAAGGCTGGACGGCCATGTGGCGGAAAATGCTCATTCCGGTCTTATGAGATCCGGTGAATGCGACACCATCCACCCGATCGCTCGTTGCGAGCCGTTGACCGACTTTAGCGCCACCGAGGACAATGCTGAAGACACCATCTGGCAGACCGGCCTTCTTGATCGTCTCAGCGATCAGCAGACCCGTAAGTTGGCAGGCTGGCGACGGCTTGAAAACGACCGAGTTCCCGCCGAGCAGCGCCCCGGTTATCATTCCGATCGATAAGGCGACCGGGAAATTGAAAGGAGCGATGACGGCGAAGACACCATATGGGCGAAGCACGCTCTCCGCCGTCTCGTTCTTCACCAACTCGTTCATCGGGCGGCGATAGCCCTTATTGTTCTCCAGCTCCGACGGATAGTAGTCGAGCATGTCGACGGCTTCCTCGGCCTCGCCGATGGCCTCCATGCGAGACTTGCCGACTTCATAAAGAGCCGCCAAGCCGAGGCGATACTTCTCTTCGTCGAGAACCTTCTTCCAGCGGACAGCGAAATCGAGCCGTTCCTTGACGGAGGAGCGGTTCCATACCTTTGCGCCCTTGCGCGCGCCGGCGATCGCCGCGTCGACATCAGCGTCCGTGGATGTCGGGAACTTGCCAAGGGAAAGTGCCGGGTCGATCGGGCTGGCGACATCTTCGACGGCACCTGTCGCGAATTCGGTCTTCCACGGCTTCGACAGCTCTGACTTTTCGAAGTCCGGGATCAGGCTGTCCAAGTGATCATGAACGGGCGAAAAATCTACGCCGATATTCGAATAGGTAACGCGCGGTAGAGCTTGGGTCATGTCGGGTTCCGGAATTTAGGAGCGATGCCAATATCTGGGCAAACTCCAATCCGGATGTCAATCAAGAAATTCCAAATATCGGTACTTATCCCGATTTTCGGAACTTTCAGTCTCCTAGCTGACTCCGTTTAGCCCGCGCTCATTGCTTAGGATGCCGCGTTTGTCGGCAGTGAGCGTCGGACGATTCCATATCTCCTTGCGTACAGATCGCAGCGACGACACACTATTCCATGGAAGGTTTGGTAGAGCCTCATCGCAGAACCGCACGAAGCTCGGCTTGCAAACCTCGTAGCGGCTCAAGGTAGAGTGGAATCAGATCGGTGGCCGCCACCTAGGTGGCTGGCACCGCGACATTCACGGCAGCCACCACATTTCCCCGAACGGTGAGCAGCGGAACGGAGCCCGATTTCAACTTCCTGGTCGACTAATGCGAAGCCGTCCCGTCGCACGTTCGTCAGTTCCGTGAGAATTGCCAAGCCTTCCGCGCCTCCGGCCTCAACCTCGTCGTCAGCGCCATCGTCCATTGGAACACGGTCTATATCGAACGGGCCGTTACCCACTTGCGCAAAATGCGTCGCGAGATTCCGGATTACCTGCTCAAGCACATCTCGCCGCTGGGAGCATATTAATCTGACCGGCATCTACACATGGGATAGCGATCAGCATCTGCCGGAAGGTTCCGGTCGCTGAGACTCCCGGTTGGCACAGGAAGGCGGCGGCCATCGCCTGTCGGATCGGAAATTACATGTGCCACGACGGTTCCGCCGACGGCGTCAAGCCTGGAGCCGAAGGTAGCACAAGATCCGCTACTGGTCGCCTGGTATCTGTCGGGGATCGGAACAAGAGCTGTTCCCACAGACACGCTAAGGCCGAACGAAGCACGAACGTCCCTCCGCCGCCCGAGACGACACTCCGGAAGAACCGGCTGACGCCCGCCCGCCGTGCCCATGCTGCGGCGGACGCATGATCGTCATCGAGAGGTTCGAACGGTGGTGCCAGCCTCGTGCACCGCCTGCCTCAAGAGCGCCGAACCGGGAGAACGCTCCATGACCCGGCATGGACCGTTTGTCCACACGGCCGCGCCACGTTGGCACCGGTCAACGGGATGTTATGTGCACGTTGCCGTGGCGCCGATCGTCACGCACACCAATCCCGTCGGAATCAACTCTATAGGCTCTGCGACTTGGCCCGGAAGCCGCTTCGACGACATGCCCACCGCATCCTATGCGGAAGTCCACGATAGGGCTGGCATATCCCAAGGCACAAATCCCCATGGGCAATCGTCTGCGGCCCGCGGGTTCCTACATGAGAGACTTTCGTACGCCTGACGGCACCCGAAACCCTTCCGAATGTCGGTCGTAGAGATCAGTTTTACAGCATCCTCAAAGCAGACGTTGCCGGCAAAGACGCTGAAGTTCGAGCATGTAAGCTTCCTGAACGGGCCTCCAGAACGAAGACGTAGATCAGATGGCGTCGTTCGCGATCCTTGCCCGTATGGATTCGGTCGCGGATGTGATGTGGTCGAGCAACGGATTGACGGCCCATACGCGTTCGTGCAGATTCGCCGCGTCCACCCGGCAGTGAATCGAAGCGAATGTGCCGATGCGCTGATGGTGAAGTTTCGCCAGCGCCGGATAGCCATAAGCTTCGGACATGGCGGCTATCGACAGGATTGACGCCACCTCCTCTGACAGAGCATCCGGATCCGAGGCCTTGCCCAGCAGCCACTTGTAGAGATCGGGATGAAGGTTGGTCATGACGCCGCAGAATCCGTCAAGCCCGGCTTTCATGGCAGCGAACGCCACAGCTGCATTGGCGTTGACGATCGTCAGCGGTGAGCCTGCGATCAGCGCCTTCCGGCGCTTCAACACATCGAGGTCGCAGGACACATCCTTGAGGACTACGAAGCGGCCGGTATCGGCGCAGAATTTCAATTCATCATCCGTCAGAAGGCGGCGATAGGGTGCCGGACACTCGTAGAGACCCAATACGGTATCGGCAGGCAGAGCGGCCAGAATGCGCTTGATCGAGTCCAGCGCTTTATCGTCCCCCGCATTCGACGGATCGAGGTGATTGGTGACGAGAATGAGGACATCGGCGCCGACGCGCGCCATGGCATTCAGTTCCTCGATCTGGGCGTCCATGTCGTCCGAGATATGGCCTGACACCAGCACCGGCACGCGACCGACCGTATGCTCGACTACGGCCTTGCCGACAGCGACCCGCTCCTCAAGGCTGAGGAATTGCATCTCGCTTGACTGACAGACGGCGAAAAGAGCGTCCGCGCCGTTGTCGAGGTACCAGTCGGTCAGCTTTCGCAGCCCTGCGAAGTCGACCTCTCCGCTGTCCAGGAACGGCGTGAGCATGACTGGTATGATTCCGTTGACGATCTTTGCCACCATGGTACCTCGAGTTGGATAATTATTCTGATCTTCATTATAATTGCAATCTAACATGTCAATCATCAAATTCTGAAATAGGCATTGATTTTCATTTGGGTATGTAAGCAGGATACAGCCAAGAGATTCTCTGACGGAAGCCCTGCGAGGAATGGGAAGGTCGATGCTGAACACGCTGAAACCCAGCGCAAAGGTCTATGAAAAGATCACCGATGCGATCGTTCGCCGGCGGCTCATTCCCGGCGCGTTCGTCACGCAGCGCGAACTCGTCGAAATCAGCGGAATGCCGCTCGGCTCGGTGCGCGAAGCCATTCCACGGCTGGAAGCAGACGGCATCTTCACCTCGACGCGCCAGCGCGGTTTGCAGATCGCCAGCGTCAGCCCGAGCTTCATCAGAAATGCCTACCAGCTGCGCGTCGCACTGGAGAAGGAAGCATTTTCTGTTCTGATCGAGCACACATCCGACGAAGCCATCGCTGAGATGCGCAAGCAGCATCAGGCGATCCTCGACGACCTCACCGACGAAGTCTCCGACGAATTGCTGGAGCGTGCGCAGCAGACCGATTGGGAACTGCACGACCGTGCGATCGATTTCCTCCAGAATGAAGTGATCTCGGAAGTCTATCGCGTCAACGCGATCAAGATCCGAATGGCGATCCAGCCGCAATTGCGCATTACCGCCACCAATCTGGTGCGCGTGATGAACGAGCATATGGCGATCATAGACGGCATGGCCAAGCGCGACGTCGCACAGACCATGGCAGCGCTTGAGCGCCACCTGCGCAACTCCAAGGCGCTGGCGCTCGGGCAGGATGTGGACGCGCGCCGATGAAACTGCGCGAACAGGCGTATGACGCATTCACCCGGCATCTGCTGGATCGCAGGCTGACGCCCGGCCAACTCCTGTCGCAGCGCGAACTCGCCGAAATGACGTCCATGTCGCTCGGGGCAATCCGGGAGATGATCCCACGGCTTGAAGCGGAAGGGCTGGTGACGACGATCGCCCAGCGAGGTCTTCAGGTCGCGGATATCGATCTGAAAATGATCCACGATTCCTTTGCGGTGCGCGAAGTCGTTGAAACCGCGGCGATGCGTGAGTTCGTAACTTCCGCGACGGATCGCACCATTGCAGCCTTCGAAGCGGAGATCGACGGTTTCAAGGAAGAGGCGCGCAAAGGCGTTACGCCGGAGTTGCTCGCCAAGGCCCAGAAGGCCGACTGGGGCTTTCACGACGTGCTGGTGAAAGCGATGGACAACCGCATCATGTGGGAAATCCATCGCGTCAACTCGATCCGTATCCGTATGGTGCTCGGTGCGCGCATCGGTCTGTCGGCGAACCGCCTGCCGATTGCCCTTGACGAACATCTGAAGATCATCCAGGCGATGCGCTGCCGCGATATTGAGGCCAGTGTGGCCGCGCTGCACGACCATCTGTCTAGCTCGCGCCAGCGCGCCCTGATGGCCGACTTCACAACCGAATGATTACCAACTGAGATCTTCGCGCGGCAGCCAGACGACGCTACCGTCCTCGATGCCGACTAGAATGTCGAGCGTGCCATCGCCCCTCCAATCGACCGCTTCGACGCCGATCTCATGCATGCCCGCCTGGATCGGTTCGCCCTTGTACTTCACCACGACCGGCTGGGCGAACCGCCCGTTGCCGACGTTGCGGAGCAGCACAATAGCAGCCTGACCGGTCGTGTGACGCGGCATGCCTGTCGGCCCCGGAGGGATCGACGCGCGGCCATGGGTGCCGACCAGCAGGTCGATCCTGTCGCTTCCCGTCCAGCGGCACGCATGCAACTTCATCCGGCCCATGCCGCCGCCGATATCCTCGGTGAAGCGGATTGGTTCGCCATTTTCCCAGCGCAGCACAGTCTTGTTGACGAGTTCGTTCGGCGAGGCGCGATCGTAGGAGGCAAGCACGCCTTCCTCGTCAAGCGTGACATAGCTGACGCGCCCTACGCCTTCCCAATCGGTAATCGTCGGGCGCACGCGCCAGACCGTTCTCAGCGGCTTGCCCTCGAATTGGAGCAGTTGCTCCTTCTCGAAGCGTGGTGGATAAGAGCCGGAGCCATCGTTGCGGAAGAAGCGATGGTAGCCGGTCACGTCGCTTGCGAGGATGTCTGGATTTCCGTCGCAATCCCAGTCGAACACAGCCGGGCAGGTGTAGCCGAAGCGGACTTCCGACGGACCCTGGATCGATCCCGGCGCACCAGCCGCGATGCGAATGCGCTCGCCGCCTGAAATCAACGGCACGTCCCGAGCGAACCGCGGCTCGGCCTGCGTGCCGACATTCTCAAAGAAGAGGATTTCGCCCTGAGACGTCCCGGTGACGAGGTCGAGACGCCCTTCGCCCTTGAAGTCGTAGACCGAGGGCATGGGCAGCACGCCGGCATGGATCTGCGGGCTTTCTGTCTCCAGCGCAACCGGCGGCGCGAAGACCGGCGCGCCATCGCGGATTTCGCTGGTGTTGGCGAGTAGCAGGACATAACCATCCTCGCCGCCGATCAGCAGGTCGAGCTTGCCCGAACCGCGCCAGTCCACCGCGCACGGGAAGTGGATACAGTGGTCGAGCAGCAGCGGCTTGCCGTCCGCGCCGCGCAGCAGATCTGCAGCGTCGAAACTGCCTTCGCCGCGATTGCGCGCATAATGCAGCACGTTGAGAAACTCTCCGGCGACAAGATCGACGCGGCCGATCCCATGAAAATCGCCGAAGGCCAGCGAAAGCTGCCCGTAGACTTCCATCGCGTTGTTGCCGGCGCTGATCGCCTTGCCGCGACCGAATTTCGGTTCAGCCGGCGTTCCCTCGTTCTTGAAGACGTAGGCAAAGCCGCGCAGCGGTCCGCCGAGCCAGCGGCCGGCGGCGTCGAAGGCACGATAGCCTTCCTCGTTCCATTCCAGGCCATGCGGGAAATAGTCTTGCCAGTAATCCGTGCCGACGATCAGTTCCGGCTTTCCGTCGCAGTCGATATCGGCGAAGCGGGCCATGTGCAGAACTTCGCCGCCCTTTACCCAATCAACGTCGAGCGCGATCTCCAGGCCCTCGGCGAAGCGGGGTTCGGTGCGCGTGCCGATGTTGCGATAGAAGAGCAGCGTCGGGCGCAACCGGGAGGTTGCGATCAGATGAAAGACATCGCCGTCGCGTACCGAGGTGACGTAGCCATGCACACCTTCGACGCGCTCTTCCTGCCCCAGGATCGGCGTGCCATCATCGCGGACGCCGATCTCCCGGCGCAGGAAAACACCACCATCATAGCAGGCGTCCCAGTTGGACATCAGCACGTCGCGGCCACCATCACCGTCCCAATCCAGAACATCGACGCAGGTGATCAGCCGGCTGCCGAGCCTAGCCCGCTTCACATCGGCCGAGAATTGAAGCGCACGATCCGCATAGGACGGCCCGGTCCAAATCGGCGTGACATCTTCCCAGCGCTTCTGGACGAGATGGGCTGGCTTGGACATTTGGTCAGTGCGCCTTTCCGAGGATACCGCTGGACAGGAAGAGCTCAGTGATCTCGTGCTCGATGCGCAGGAACTCCGGATGACGGCGACCGGCCAGTCCGCGTGGACGCGGAATATCCACGTCGATGATGCGGTCGATACGGCCCGGACGCGGCGACATCACGACGACGCGGTCAGCCAGCAGCACAGCCTCGTCGATGCTGTGCGTGACGAACAGCACGGTCATCTTGTCTTGCAGCCACAGCGTTTCGAGATCGACGCGGATCTGCTCGCGCGTAAGCGCGTCGAGCGCACCGAACGGTTCATCCATCAACAACAGGCGCGGGTCGTGAACGAGCGCACGGGCAATGCCGGCTCGCTGCTTCATGCCGCCGGAAAGCTGATACGGACGGCTGTTCGCGAAATCCGTCAGCCCGATCTGCGCCAGCAATTCCATGGCGCGGGCGCGGTACTTTTCCGGATTGATGCCGCGCATCTCCACCTGGAAAAGGACATTCTCCACAATGGTGCGCCAGTCAAGCAGCACCGGCTGCTGGAAGACGATGCCGAGCCCGGTGACAGGGCCGTTGATCGGTTTGTCGTTGAGCAGAAGTTCGCCGCTGGATGCGTCCATAAGGCCCGCGACGAGGCGGAGCAGCGTGGACTTGCCGCAGCCGGACGGGCCGACGATGGCAATGAACTCGCCATCCGCGATCTTCAGGTCGACGGGCGCAAGCGCCTGTGTGGTCCCGAAGGTCTTGGCGGCCTTATTGATATTAAGACGCATTGTTTCCTCCGCTGATGATCTTGCCGGGGTTCAGGAGGCCGGCTGGATCCAGTCCTTGTTTTAGCTGGCGCATGAGCGCGATTTCCGGCTCGCTGCGCGTATAGGAGAGATAGGGTTTCTTGACCGTGCCGATGCCGTGTTCGGCAGAGATCGTACCGCCGTACGCCCGCACGGCGGTGTAGACCGCTTCCTCGATCAGATGGCCGGGGAACTCGTCGTGCTTCGGTGCATGCGCGACAATGTGCAGGTTGCTATCGCCGATGTGGCCGTAGAAAACGGCGAAAGCGCCCGGCACGCGCGCTTCCAGTTCCTTGCGGCAGGTCTTCGCGAAATTGTCGGCCTGCGCGATCGGCAAACCGACGTCGAACGGCTTGTGAGCACCAAAGACCTTGGGGAATTCAGAGCATGCATCACGGATCGCCCAGAATGACTTCACGTCGGCAAGCGAACGCGAGACCACCGCATCGGCAACGACACCATTCTCGGCCTGCTCCTCCAGCCAGGCTTGGAAGCGCTCATTGTCCAGTGCATCATCCGCGCCCTGCGCCTCGACCAGCACGTAAGCAGCATGATCGCCCGGTAGCGGATCGCTGAACCCGCCAACGCGGTCCATCACTGTCGACCAGTAATCCGGCCACATGACCTCGAAGGCCGACATCATCGGCCCGAGGCCCTGGCGCGCTCCGTTCAGGAGGTCGACAACACCCTGGAAGCTCGACACCGCGCAGAGCGCAGCCGAGACGGAGCGCGGCTTTGGCAGCATGCGCAGGACGGCGCGTGTGATAATGCCGAGGGTGCCTTCCGCGCCGATGAAGAGTTGCTTCAGATCGTAGCCGGCGTTGTTCTTGATCATCTTGTTGAGGTTGGTGACGATCGTGCCATCTGGCAGCACGACCTCGATGCCCAGCACCATCTCGCGCGACATGCCATAGCGGATGACGCGGTTGCCGCCGGCATTTGTGGAAAGGTTGCCGCCGATGGTGCAGGATCCGCGCGCACCGAGATCGAGCGCGAGGAAGAAGCCAGCGTCAGACACGGCCTCCTGGATCGTCTGAAGGATCGTACCGGCCTTGACGGTAATGGTCGCAGCAGCGGGATCGATCTCGTCGATACCGGCGAGGCGCTCCAGCGAGATCGCCACCGAGTCGGCGGTCGCGACCGCGCCGCCGCACAGGCCGGTCATGCCGCCCTGCGGTACCACGGCGACACCATGCTCAGCGCAAATGCGCATCGCGGCAGAGACGCCTTCAACCGTATCCGGGCGCACCAGCGCGAGAGGGGCCTGTGGCGCGACACCGCTCCAGTCACGGAGATTTCGCGCGGGAATGTCCGCGCCGGTCAGACATGCCATCGCGCCGACTGCGGCGCGCAGTTCATCCACAAAGGAGGTTTTGACTATCTCGGACGGCAATGACGACATTTTGCGGTGCTCATTGGTGTGGCGATTGCTCTTTTCAGGGTCTTTCTCTCGCTATCGGAGCGAACCGTCAATAGTTGCGCAGATTATTATTTGACTATTGACATGTTAGTCGTTAGCGAAAGTGTCGCGACGGGTTTTTAGAGGGCGAGGAGAGGACATGGCTGGCTGGAGGTCGCTGCAATCGGCAGCAGGTATCATCGGTTTCCTCCTATTCTGGGAACTGATGGTTCGTGGTTTCGCGGTGCCGGAATACATCATGCCAGCGCCGAGCGTCATCGTTACCAGTGGCCTGCGTCACTGGAACACGCTGCTATGGGCCGCGATCTACACCTCGCAGGCCATGGTCCTTGGCTTTTTCGTCGCCGTCGTTGCGGGCCTCGTCATCGCGATCGCCATTGCCTTCAGCGCCACCGGCCGCGCACTTCTCTATCCCCTTCTGGTCGTGCTGCAGATCGTTCCGAAGATCGCCGTCGCGCCGCTTTTCATCATCTGGTTCGGCTTCGGCATGCTGCCCAAGGTCCTGCTTGTCTGGCTGATGTCCTTCTTCCCCGTTGTCGTCGCCGCCATGACAGCTTTCAGTTCGATAGAGCCGGAAGTCATGGAACTGGCGCGCTCTACCGGCGCCGGGCGCCTGCGAACGTTTCGCATGGTTCAGTTACCGCAGGCGCTGCCTGCGCTGTTTGGCGGCATCAAAGTTGCAGCGGTGCTGGCCTCTACGGCTGCGATCGTCGCCGAGTTCGTCGCGTCGGACCGCGGTCTTGGCTATCTGCTCATGAGCTACAATGGCGATCTCAACACCACCATGAGCTTCGCCGCGATCATCGTGCTTTCGATCATGGGCCTCGCGCTCTACGGCGTCGTCGAGCTCATCGAACGCATGTCCATTCCTTGGCACGTGTCGCGTCGACGCGCCCAGGGCGACGTTCCCACCATCTAAACATCACACCGGAGGAAACCTTGATGTTGAAGACACTTACCGCAGCCGCTGTCGGGCTTCTCGCCCTTACCGGCATCGCGTCCGCGGACGACGTCGTGTCCCTGCGCCTGAACTACACGATCTACGGCTTCCATACGCCGATCTACTATGGCGTCGAGAAGGGCATCTACAAGAAGCACGGCATCGACCTGACGATCGGCGAAGGCAAGGGATCGGCCAGCACCGTGCAGATCGTCGGCGCCGGCGGCGACACCTTTGGCATCTCGGACTCGTCGTCGATTATCAATGGCGTGCTCAAAGGTGCACCGGTCCGCGCCGTCATGTCGCTGACCAACCACAGCCCGTACACAATCGCCGTCCGCAAGGACGCGAACATCACGAGCTTCAAGGATCTGGCCGGCAAGACGATCGCCGCCAACACCGGCGAAGCGCCCCTTGCCCTGCTGCCGGCCGTGCTGGAATCACAGGGCATGGCGCCCGACGCGATCAACATCTTGCGTCTCGACCCGGCCGCCAAGATGGTCGCGGTTCTGCAGAAACAGGCCGTCGGCATGCTCGCCGGCCTCGACAACCAGTCGCTGCTGCTGCCGCGCAAGGGTGCCGAAGTCGTCGACTTTCCATATGCCGAACTCGGCGTCAACACGATCGGCCTGACGATCCAGACCAACCAGAAGACCATCGATGAGAACCCGGACCTCGTGAAGCGCTTCGTCGAGGCGACGCAGGAGAGCTTCGCCGCCGCCAAGGATGACGAAGACGGCGCGATCGCTGCCGGCGTGAAGATGAAGCCGGATCTCGACGTCGATCTGGCCAAGGCGCAGCTCGAGGCAGGCTACAAGTTGGTCGAAAGCCCCCACAGCAAGGGCAAGCCGCTCGGCGTCATGGTCGCACAGGACTGGGAAGACACCCTTGCCCTCCTGAAGAAGTATCAGAACCTGGAGACGGACAAGCAGGCTTCGGATTTCTGGACCGATCAGTTCGCGAAGTAAGTGCCTCCCAAGCACTCTCAGCGTCGGCCGATAGGCCGACGCTTTCTATTATCGATCAACGGAAGAGAAACATGAGCAATTTACTCGCCGGCCAGACAGCACTCGTCATCGGTGGTTCGAGCGGCCTCGGCTACCACATCGCTGCAGGCTTCGCCCGCGAAGGTGCTGAGGTCACGATCGCTGCGCGCACCGTCTCCAAGGTTGAGGAAGCGACTGCCGCGCTCAAGGCGATCAACCCAGCCAGCAAGGGCATTTCGGTCGATGTGGCAAACCGCGCTGAGTTCGACGCGTTCCTCGCCGATTGCGGCACGCCGGATCAACTGGTCTGTGCGCAGGGTATCCAGCGCCTGCGTCCGGCCGAGGAATTCACCTGCGAGCTCTATGACGAGATCATGGAAGTCAACATGCGCAGTGTGTTCTTCTCATGCACCGTGATCGGCAAGCGCATGCTGGAACGCGGCTCTGGATCGATCATCAACATCGCATCCATGGCCGCCCATCTCGGCTTCACCCGCGCCGCTGTATACACGGCCAGCAAACATGGCGTCGCCGGTGTTACCAAGACACTCGCGGCAGAATGGGGAGTCCGCGGCGTCCGGGTCAACGCGATCTCGCCGGGCTATTTCATGACGCCGCTGGCGGAGAGCAATATGAGCCCGCTCCGCAAGCAGCAGGCACTCGACCGTACGCCGATGGACCGCTTCGGCAAGCTCGAAGAAATCTGCAGCGCAGCGCTGTTCCTCGCTTCGCCCGCATCGACCTTCATTAACGGCACGATCGTGAATGTTGACGGCGGATATCTGCATGCCGGCATCAAATGAGATCAGCGATCTATCGTGAGTGTGCGCTTCAGGTGATTGCTACGCAGACTTTGACGTCACGATGGCACGCAAAACCGCTATTGCTATCATCCGAACAATGGCCGCTTTATTCCGTAATTTAACTGCCAATGGCCAAGATGGAGTAGAAAGCGGTCGCGCTGAGCGCTTCAAGACCAACGGCAGCTATCCCACCGTCGTTGCCTGAAAGCTGCCTGTCCGGAATCTGCCCCTCAACCGTCTACCGGCGTTTTCTCCGGGGGCCAATGATGGCCGAATGAGAAAAGAAATGGACGCTCGTGCTACGATCTCACCGCCTCTGATCGCCGGACATGGAATGCGCAGGCGGCTCGCCGCCGCACGTCCGTTCCCCTGATCCTGCATCTCGACCACGGCGCGAACTACGAGACGGTCAAGATGTGCATCGAGGCGGGATTCGACTCCGTCATGATCGATGCGTCGAGCGCATCCTACGACGAAAATGTCGAACTCGTCCGCAAGGTGGTTGCCTTGGCGCGGCGCCACGGCGTCGGCGTCGAAGCCCAGATTGGGGAGACTCTTGCGGAGGAGGGTGACGAGGTCATCGAACGCAAGACGACGGTCGAGGAAGCAGTCGCCTTTATCAAGGACGCTGGTGTCGACTACCTGGCCGTTTCTATCGGCAACACATCAGGCGTTCTCGGCAACGGAGCGCCGATCGACGTGCCGCTGGTCCAGGCACTGTCGGCGGCTCTGAAGATGCCGCTCGTTCTTCACAGCGGCACCAGCGTGCCGGCCGAAACCGTGTCCGCCGTTGTCAAGGCAGGCATTGCGAAGATCAATATCGACGCCGCGGTCAAGGGCGGATTCCGCGAAGCGCTGATTAAAGCCTACAGCGTTGCCGACCCGGTGGTCGACACGCGCGAGCCGCTCGCCGAGTCCCCGCAAGCTTGCCGAAAAGGCGGTCGACCGCCGAATTCGCATGTTCGGCGCGACGACCGCGCGGAGTGAAGATGGATATGCCCACCGTGGCGACTTCCAACGTCATCTTGCTGGTCGGCTTGCCAAGCGTCGGCAAGACGACGTTGGCCAACGAGTTGGCCGCGCGCCTTGGCGGACAGATATTGAGCCGGGATTTGATACGCGATGCGATTTTTCCCGACGTCTATCTCGACTATTCACCTGAGCAGAACCAGGTTGGCACCGACACCCTGCTCGAGGTGCTTCGTTATCTGTTGAGCCGGCATCATCCACCTTGCCTGATCATCGACGGCAAGCCCTTCTCGCGCTCTCAAGAGGTCCGCAGCATCCTGACCCTGGCAGTGGACCATGATGCGCGCGTGCACGTCGTGCATTGCGACGCGCCTCTCGACATCATCCGGCAGCGTTTGGCCGCCGGACTGTCGGACGCTGTCAATATGCGTGCGCAACGCACGCCGCAAAAAGCGGAACGGATCCACGGAGAGTTCGAGCCGCTCGACGTGCCACACCTGAAAGTCGACATGACGCTGTCGCTGGAAACAGTTGTCGGCATGATCATCGACTATGTCGGGCGGCACGCGAAAGCTCCGGTGTCACCTTGACACCTGACGACAGTATTTGAAGGGGTGATAAAACAACGAGCGGCGACTCGGCGGGTACCCTATTGACCGCCCAACCTATTCGCGCCGTTGCCGCCTGCTCTTGCTGGGCAAGGGCAGGGCCGGCAAAGCCAAGTGTCATCTCGAATGGGATGATGTCGGAGCCTATGGCGAGGGCCCGATAGCAGTGCTCGGAGGGCGATCAGGACCTGGAGCGCTCGCCAACCATAGAGTGAAACCGTCAGGTCGTGGCCCTCTTGATAGCGGCACACTCTGATCAGACGGTTGCCGGAAGACGCTGCTGGGAAGGTCAACAACTACCTCGTTGCTGTCTCCCGATTTGCCTTGGTCGCCCGTTTCAGCCATCAGAAGCTGACGCCTACGATCTTTACGCCGATACGATCGGCGAGTTCGAGCAACTCGGAATAGACGTCAGAGTTGCCGGTCAAATCGAGCGACGCGCCGGACTGCACCAACATGTTTGCCGGAATTCGATCGCCAAATAGCATCACCGCGAAAGCCCGGTCGTCCTGCCGAGAAATCCAACAAAGGCCCTGGATATCTGGGCATTGTGCGTGAATAGCTTCTGCCCAGGAGCGTGTTGCAGGGTATCGGTCCTTCTCAGTGTCAATGATCTGGCTGCGCTTGATGCCGAGTTTCCTCAGCGCGGTGACGCTCAAATCAGCTAGGACCAAATCCCTCTGTGGCACCACCTGCGAATAGACTTGATCGGCAAGTTTCACCTTATCGTAAGTCTTCAGACCTGCGGCGAATGGCACATCATGGAAGACGGTTTCCATGGCCGCACAGTCAAAGGTCGTACCGCCGTACAGAGTTGGGATACTTGCCTCATTTGCACGCTTTATCGGGCTGAATCGGGCGTTGCCTTTAGAGCCTGGATTGAATTCCGCGCCGGCGTAGAGATTCAAATGAATACGATGGATAATTTGACCCGCTGGCCATATCGCTCGCGTGATGTTGTCTTGCAAATGGTCTGATGGGACGGGAACTGGAGTTGTCAGGGGTCCCCGTCCAATCTTTGATTTAGCCATGGAGTGCGCCTACCAACTCATCCTCGGCCGCCGCAAGAACGCGCTCGGGTTGCGCAGCGAGCACATCTTGCGGACGCTTGCCTCCAAGGAAGCTATTGACGGATGCAAACCAATAGGCGAGCCCCCAGTCATCCTTCTTCCCGTGTAAGACGCTCAGAATTTTAGCGAGTGGTTTCATCGGCCGATATCCGGCGGCGGAATCCAGAGCGTAGCCGGGAAAATAGTCTACACCCCGATGCCGAACGGCAAAGATTTGGCCTTCTTTCTTCCACTTGTTTGGCTGTGCACTTGGGTTGCTTGTGCTGAACCCAGCCATTTTAGCGATTTGGGGAGCGGTTAGCCAATCACCGCTTTCCAGCACGGCCTTTCTCGCCTCGGCCGCCATCCGCGCCTCGACAAGCATATGCTGCGGGGGCGGCACCTGAGGGACCAGGGCCTCAATTATCAAGTTGATTGCCTCACGCTGGCGACGCATCAGGATGGTTCGGACCAGCGGCGCAATGCTGACGACAGTGTCGGCTAGAGCCCGAACTGCGGGTTCACTCCCATGCTCGAACGTTAGTGCGATGACCTGTTCCGCTGTCAGCCGATCAAGTTGATCGCCAACCTGCTTAGGCGTTCCGGTGAGTGCGCCAAATCCCGATAGTTCGATGGTGTCATTGGAAAGTGCCATGATATCCAACTCCGTTAGGTTGGTGAGGATGATTACATATATAGCATGATAACCGATCTCATCAAGAGCTGTTCGACTTGAACTCTGAGCTGCCGCTTCATCCGGCGGGAGGATGGCATCATACGGCATAGTCACGCTGTCGTGCTGGGACGGGTTCGGGCGATTGTCGTCAATGGCGAGGCTCCCGTGCTGATCTACCGCGTTGGAGGCTACGGCTTCGTGCCGGTTATGTGATCCGCATTGGCCTCGAGGGCGGCGTGCCGCCCGGGAGGCTGGCCTGTTCCTTGCTCAGTTGGGCGATAGCGTTCCACAATTGACTGCGGCGAGCGATGGCGTGTTGCGGCAAGATTAATTCGCCGACTACTGAATATTCGAAGACTATTTCCAACCTTCATTCATTGCGAGCAATACAAAAGCTTTTCGCCCGTGCCACCTTATTCGATCATACCATTGTGACTTAATCTGAAACGTTGGAGTGGGATAAATGGCAGTCGATCTGGTTTCGGTGGCGGTTCAGCTTATTGGCGGCGCCGTTGGTGGGTTTGGGACTGGCAAGGCAGTGAAAACGACCGATCTGGGCGATGCCGTGAATACGATTGTCGGCGTTGTTGGCGGGCTTGGCGGTGGTCAAATCCTGGCAGCTGTTGTTCCTGCCCTGTCCGCAGCGGCGGCGGATGGCGGGATTACTGTCGGGCCGCTTGTCGGGCAGCTCGTCGGCGGTGGTGTCGGTGGCGTCATTCTTCAGGCGATAGTCGGCCTGATCAAGAACAGGCTGCTTGCCAAGCAGGCAGGATGATGCTGGAAAGGACACTCGCTTCGGGCTGTAAGCCGGGCGCGCTGTGATCCGTGATCGGCAAGGGGCAAACTCTTGTACTTGTCGGAGCGAGGCACACATTCGCCAGATCGGCTCGGCTCGCCAAGCACAAGTCTTCACAAACGCGCGTCGCGTCGAAACGCATTCGAGCGGCGCGCTTTGAGTCTCTGGTTTTATCCTAAAGCCGCCGGATACTTTTGGCGACATATCTTGAAGTGCCGCCGCTGCTTTGCGCCTCGGAAGAGGCAGGATCCGCTCGCCAGGCTTGGAGCTTAGCCGCATTTCAACGATACGCCGCGCCGCATATCAAGGTGGTTTTTTTGGTCGGGCTTGGTGTTTTCCGGCTAACGACGACGATTGTAGACTGGGGCTGGCTCTTCGAAAATGCCGAGAGTGAATGATGCATAAACTAAGCCGCGCTGCCCTTTTCGAGCTTGTATGGTCCAAGCCGATGACGGAAATCGCTCGCGAACTCAATGTGCGCGATCAGCACGTCGCCGTGGCTTGCGATCTCTTTGACGTTGCCCGACCGCGCGCCGGGTACTGGCAAAAGGTTGGATACGGCAACCGGTTGAAAAGGCTGTCCTCAGCACTGAAGCCTTTCCCGCCGAAGAGATTGTTTCCGTAGGGGTTTGAAAGGAGTGCGGCGTCCTTGCCACTGTCCAATCCTTTCTCCGTTAAAGCCGGAGCATCCCTACCCGACTCCCGGGAGATCGTGAGCACGCGGTAGAGGGGGCAAGCTTATGAGAGCGGCGCACGATTTTCCCCAGCGGGCATATTTTTTAGAACGAATGGACCGCGCCAAGCGGGGTGTTCCATTGCATAAATTACTAAATCAATGGGCATCGACATAGGTCACTATGAACTTTCGGATTTTTTTGGAAAGCACGGGTTTGCATTTCCCGCGAGGCGCTGGCGGGGACAGCGCGAATGGCAATGGCCGTCCGATGCGGAGGTCGATGCGTTGATCATTCAAGGCACACATGGGCACCACCATGGGTTTCGACGTAAAGCTGGTGTGGCTGCCCTGCTATCGGATACCGGCCACGCCGGCTGCGGAGCACAACGCGTGACCAGACAATCCCGCAATCAAAGCCAGCCAATCCCAATTCCTGACGCGGCGTCGCTAACAAGGCGAGAACAAAGATGACGGCAGTGGATGCCCCTACGTCGCTGAGTTACTTGCGCACCGCTGTGGCAAGGGAAGAAGACCTCCTGGAGCGCTTTCAGCCGATCTTCGACCGTATCGCCGAAGGCAATGTCGAGCGCGAGCGCAATCGCACCTTTCCTTTCGAGCAGGTGCAGTGGCTCAAGGATGCCGATTTCGCGCTGGTGCGTGTGCCCCGGGAGTTTGGCGGGTGGGGGGCCTCGCTCGAGCAGACGTTCTACCTCCTGGCTTTGCTTGCGGAAGCCGACGCGAATGTCGCTCACGTATGGCGCAATCACCTGGCCTTCATCGAAGACCGCCTCAACGCGCGGCCGTCGCCAGTCAACGACCGCTGGTTCCAGCGCTTCCGTGATCGCGAGTTCGTCGGTGGGGGCTGGACGGAAGCCAACAATGGCACCTACGCCACCATCAAGACGACCGTGGCACGTGAGAACGATCACTACAAAGTCACCGGCGCGAAGTTCTATGCTACCGGCAGCCTCTATGCCGACTGGCTCGACGTGATTGGCAAGGACGAGGATGGCTCGCTCATCACCACCTTGGTGAGCCGCCACCAGCCAGGCGTCGTGCTCGCCGACGACTGGCCGGGCTTTGGCCAGCGCACCACGGCAAGCGGCAGCGCCACCTACCGGGATGCCATCGCGCGTGAGGGTGACGTCTTCCCGGCGAACGAACGCGTAATTTACCAAGGCCACTTCTACCAAACGGCATTGTTGGCCGTGCTCACTGGTATTACTCGCGCGATCTTGCGCGACGGCATCACGGCGCTCAAGTCGCGCGGGCGCAACTATCCGCAAGGTCTCAACCCCGTACCTGCGCTTGACCCGCAACTGCTGCAGGTGATCGGCGAGATATCGGTGCGGGTCTTCTCGGCGGAGGCAGCACTGCGCCTCGCCGCAAACTCGCTCGACCTTATTGCCGCCGCCCACGCGGTCGGCGACGTCGCTCTGCGCGACAAGCGCGCCTTGGCCGGAGAAGTGGCTGTATCGCAGGCGCAACTCACGATCATCGACGGTGTCCTGTACGCGGCCACCCATGTCTTCGACGCTCTCGGCGCTTCGGCGACCTCCGAGGAAACCGCGCTCGATCGTCATTGGCGTAATGCACGTACGCTCGCGTCGCATAACCCCGTCGCCTACAAGGCACGCATCCTGGGCGACTATCTGGTCAATGACACTCCGCCCCAGTCGAGCATCGCCCGGCTCGGCCGCGGTGGCCAAGGCAACTGAGGAGAGGGCGCGATGACAGCTCCCTACCTCGCGCTTGGGCTGGCCGGACCGCACCTTGTGGAACTCACCGCAAGCCGCGCGCTGCTGTCCCGGTGGGACACATTGCCGGCTGCCTTCAGCGTGCTGGGAATCGACCGCGTCGATGGCAGCGCGCCGGCACCGGTCACGCTTGCGAGCAGCGCGGTCGGCGCGACCTTGGCGGGCATCACGAAATACGGTCGTTTCCTGATCGCTGTGACTCCGCAGCGCGACCATCCCTATAACATCGCGCGTCGCGTCGCCTCCCTTGCCCACCTGTCCGGTGGTCGCAGCGGCGTGCTGATCGGGGTGCGCGATGCCTATGCGCCCGATGGTCCGAAGGAAGCGCCGGCTTGGGGCGGTGCGGGGCTTGGTGGCGGTGCGTCGCTCAACGCGCAGACGGCCTACGACGCGGCCCGCGCGGTGCGCGCCCTTGAGCAGAGCTGGCCACACGACTCCATCATCGGCAACCGGGATACCGGTATCCTGGTGGAGTCCAACCGCATCGTGCACGTCGATATCGACAACAGCTTCTCGATCGCGGGGCCGTTGAACGCGCCCGAGCCTGCGACGGGGGCGTCGGTGATCGCGTGGTACGCCGCAACCGCAGTGGACATCCCGCCAGTGGGTGATGATGACCCGATCGAGCTTGTCCTCGGTGCCGCAGGGTCGGTGCCGGTGGTGGCGCTCGGCAAGGAGCCGCCCGCAGGTAAGATCGCGGGCGTCGTCCTGCGCGCGGGCCTTGAGCAGTCGGTGGGTGATCTACTCGACACTGCCGAGCGGTGGCTTGCGGATGGCTTCGCTCCTGTCGCCGTTGGCGGGTCCCTGCGTGCCGCGCTCAACCTGTCCGCACCGGCGCCGCTGCCGTCCACGGCGCGCGCCGCCTTCCCGTCGCCGAAGCCGCACGTCTCTCTATAGGCGACAACGGAGCATCACTGATGACGAACAGGCGATCCGGGCACGTGCTCCTCGGCATCAACGTGTTGGTGCTGGGCTATCTCCCGGCGGCATGGAAGACACCGCTGCTGAAGAAGGATTCCTTCATCGACCCGGATTACTGGGCGACCCTTGGCAAAACCGCCGAGCGCGGCACCCTCGACGCCCTCTTTCTGGCTGATGGCCCGCTGCTGGGTGACCCGGCCTATGATGCCAATCCGATCCGCCTTGAACCCACGGTGAACTGGGGGCAGGTCGCCACGGCGACCTCGCGCGTGGGCTTGGTCGCCACCGCCTCGTCGACCTTCAATGACCCCTTCGAACTTGCCGAGCGCTTGCTCTCGTTGGACCATCAGACGGGCGGCCGTGCCGCGTGGAATGTGGTCACCACTCGTGGCGTCCCTGCGGCGCGCAACTTCGGGATGCCCGAGATCCCCTTTCGCGACGACCGCTATGAACGTGCGAGCGAGTTCGTCGATGTCGTGCGGGCGCTATGGGAGTCGGCAGCCACGAGTCTCGACGTGCATCACCATGGTGAGTTCTTCGATGTCGACGGCCGTTTGCGCGTGCCGCCGTCGAAACAAGGTCACCCGGTCATCTTTCAGGCGGGTGGTTCGCCGCAGGGTCGCGCACTGGCGGGACGCGTCGCTGAAGGCGTGTTCGCGGCCGAACTCACCAAAAATCAAGCCATCGAGCATTATCGCCTGGTCAAAGGTTTCGCACGCGACAATGGCCGCTCGCCCGACGACATCAAGATCCTCCCGGGCTTGTTGCTGAGCCTGGGTAGTACCGAGGAAGAGGCACGTCGCCGAAGCGATGAAATCCATGACGCAGGCCCACCATCATATTCGACCGCCTGGCTATCGCAAGCGATCGGCTACGACGCTTCGACACTCGAACTCGATGAGCCGTTTCCTGAGGATGTCCTTGGCCCTATCAAGGACATCCAGACTTTCCTGGGCAGCATAGGTTTCCGCGAATCGATCGTTGCACAGATCCGCAAAACCAACCCCACCGTTCGCGAATATCTCAAGCAGACGCGATACACAGGATCGGGTCATGCCGGATTTGTCGGCACTCCCGAGCAACTCGCTAATCACATCGAGGATTGGTTCCACGCCGGAGCCATCGACGGCTTCAATTTGCAGCCCGATCGGTTGATCGATGGGCTCGCAGTGATCGTCGACGAACTCGTGCCTATTCTGCGCAAGCGCGGCCTGTACCGCTACGAGTACGAGACAGAGACGCTGCGCGAGCATTTCCAGACTGCCTCGCCGACACCTCCGTTCTAGGCAGCGTCGCCTTGACTTGTGTGCCTTGAGCGTAGGTTACGAGTGTCCCACACAATTCAGTCGCGAGGGCCGCGATTGACTTGGAATCGTCAGGGGCGTGCGCATCAAGATAGCCCCTTAAGTCTACAAGTTAGTGCGAGCCGACAACCGCACTCGATGTATCGTTGCAGACGCAAGTGCTTTCTATTTTCCGCAGTCTGTCGCGTGCGGGGCATGCCGTCCTGCTGATCACGCACGATCTTTCGGTTGTCGCTCAAATCGCGGATCGAATCGCGGTCATGCAGAACGGTCGGATCGTTGAGATGGGGGTCGCTCACGAAATCCTGCCTACCCCGCGCCACTGTACCAAACGCCTGCTTGGCGCTGTTCCGTCGGTGAAGACATGGGGACAGTGGCTGGTTTCGTCGCCGGGAGAGGAGTATCCGCCCCTTGAACATACGGTGGTCGACCGGAGCAGAAAGCCGGTCATCGAGGTCCGCAACGTATCGCCCGCCTTTACTTGCCCGGACGGCACTCGGCATGAGGCGGTCAAGGACGTTTCATTCGACCTTTTTCCCGGTGAGACGCGGGGCGTTGTGGGCGAATCGGGGTCGGGCAAGACGACCCTCGGAAAGCTACTGCTGGCGGTCCTTAGACCCGAAAAAGGGGAAATCCTGCTCGACGGCGAGCGTTGAAGCACGCTGCGAGAGAAGGTGCGCCGCTCTCGTCGGCGCACTATTCAGACGACCATGCAGGATCCATTCGGTTCATTCGATCCACGCTTCGACGTGGCCCGTATCGTTGACGGGCCTCTCCGGGTATGGACAGTGCTTGATCGTTTGGCCCGGAGCCGCCGGGTTGCCTCCCTGCTGGAAACGGTTGGACTGGATCCCAATCTGATGCCGCGGCGTGGCTCTGAACTGTCTGGAGGAGAGCGCCAAAGAGTGGCAATCGCACAAGTCTTGGCCTCGGGGCCTGCCGTCCCGATCTGAGACGAACCGGTCTCCGCGCGCGACATGACGACACAAGCACAGATCCTCGACCTGCTTTCCGATCTTCGGCGCCATTTGCAACTGGCCATGATTTTCATCTCGCATGATCTCCGTGTCGTGCAGCACCTGTGCCACAATTTCCTCGTCATGAAGGACGGTCAGATCGTCGAAAGCGCCAAAGTTCAGGATCTGTTTGAATCGCCAAAGGCGGTCTATACCTGATAGCTGTTGGCGGCGTTGCGGGACTCCCGGAGGATGGCAATGGCTGAACGTCGTACGGCCACGTCGTCCTGCTTTACGCACCTTTCCACCGACTCACTTCGAGAATAGTTTACCGAACCGCGGGCGGCTGGCCAAAGCTCTGCCCGCTGAAAACTCTTCCCTTGTCTTCCGGGAGACCTTCGCGGAAAAATTATTCCGACATCACAACTCCCGCAGCAGTCCATTCCTTTCGTCCGGCGGCAATGTCTATGAAATTATGGCCATAAGCAGCGGGCGGGCAGCCCGAGATATTCGAGGTTCCCGCTATGGCCCATTCGACCGTCATTGGCTTTTCCGGCAATTTCACGCGGCCGTCGAAGACGCGCGGCTTTGTCGATCACTTGGCGAAAGAGATCGCCCGCCGACATGGTTTGGCAGCCAGTACCTATGACATCGTCGATCTGGGCCCTAGCCTGGGAAGCGCAATATCGCTGCACGACCTGGATGCGCGGGCGAAAGCGGTTCTCCAGCGGATCGTCACGGCCGATGTCCTCGTCGTCGGCTCACCCACCTACAAGGGCAGTTATACGGGTTTGTTCAAGCATTTCTTTGACCTGGTCGATCCGACAGCGCTCAGGGGCAAGCCGGTGGTTCTGCTCGCCACTGGCGGTGGCGAGCGGCACGCGCTAATCATCGAGCATCAGCTGCGACCGCTCTTCGGTTTCTTCGAAGCGCTCACTTTGCCGACAGCAGTCTATGCATCGGAAAAGGATTTCGTCGAAGGCATACTGGCGTCGCAGCCGATCCAAGCCCGCGTCGAACAAGCCCTCCATGAGGTCGGCATCGCACTTGGCAACCGCCTGCATGCCAAGGTCGCGGCGGAATAGATGGAGCCGAACGCTTGTCTTGAACCGCGTGGGAAGTCCGGAATTCACAGTTCCGGGATTTGGGCCATCGATAATCTGGCCAAGCCATTCGAATTAGATCGAAGGGAATGGACGTAAACTCGTTGTTCTTGTTATGTTCATAGTGCCGGATCAACGCGGAGCATGCTGTGGCTCAACCACGGATTATTCTTGCAGACACCATCACGGCGGAGATGGAAGAGGCGATCGGCGGTGGATTGAACGCGTGGCGCAAGACCCTTCGACGGATGGAATCATCGGTGGGCGCTTGGCCGTTCGTCCCTCGGTCTTCTTTTTCTCGATCTATTCTACATTGCTCCAAATCATGGACACGCCGGTATCGGCACGACGATCCCGCGTGCCTTCGAAGAGGAAGGTCGACGGTGCGGATGCATAGCTGCCGTGCTGTATACGGTCAGTTTCCAAGCTCCGGCCTTCTACGAGCGTCACGGATGGCACCGCTTCGGCGAGTCGCCTGCCTGCCTTCAGGGACCAGTCGGACTTTTCTGTCCAAACAACTCCAGGTTGCTCAAGTCTGATTTCGGCCTCCCGCGGCCATTTCTAATTGGATTCGACCGTTGGAGACGATCTGAAGCCGCAGCGTGCCGAAGGCCTATCCGGAACTTTCGTCAATGCCTGCCGATGAGCGATGGACGCCTTGAACAGATCGACTTGGCGGGAAAGTGACCGGCACCGCAAGAACGACGGCAGACATGGCCGTCCGCAAGGGTTTGTCACGAACGCAGTCTTTTTTGGGAAAAATCCCCACGCCTTCCACCCAAAACAATACTAAATCTATAGATAAAGAATTTTCATTGTCTGCGTATCGAATGAGCAAACCCCCCATCATCCTCAACGGCTTCACGATGGATGCCGTCTCGCACGTCGCCTACGGGCTGTGGCGCCATGCCGCCGACCAGGCTTATCGACACACCGAGCTCGACTACTGGATCGAACTCGCCAAAGCGCTGGAGGAGGGCGGCTTCGACTGCCTGTTCATCGCCGATGCGCTGGGCCTTCTGGACGTCTATGGCGGTGGCTATGATGCCTCGCTCGCAAAGGGCGTCCAGTCCCCCGTGGCCGATCCGCTGCTTTTGGTCAGCGCGCTCGCCGGTGCGACAAGCCGGCTGGGTTTTGGCGTCACCGTTTCGACGACCTATGAAAAGCCCTATCTGCTCGCCCGCAAGTTCACCACCCTCGATCATCTGAGCAAGGGGCGGATCGCCTGGAACGTCGTCACCTCGCAACTCGACAGTGCTGCCCGCAATCTCGGCCTCGCCAAGCAGGTCGCGCATGACGAGCGCTATGAGATCGCCGACGAGTTCATGGAGGTCGCCTATAAACTCTGGCAGGGCTCCTGGGAAGACGGTGCCCTTGTGCGCGACCGTGGTAGTGCGGCCAATCCGGACGGTCTCTACACCGATCCGGCAAAGGTCCATCCGATCGGCCATTCCGGACGCTATTTCGATGTTCCAGGTCCGCATCTCTCGGAGCCCAGCCCGCAGCGGGTGCCGGTGTTGTTCCAGGCCGGCGGCTCGCCGCGTGGCCAGCGCTTTGCCGCCCGTCACGCTGAAGTGGTCTTCATCGCCGGCGCCGACATCGATGGCATCAGGCGCAATGTCGCCGAGGTGAAGCGGCTTGCCCGCGATGAAGGCAGGGCGCCCGGCAGCATCAAGTTCATCTCCGCGGTCTCGGTGATCACGGACGAGACCGACGCGGCCGCCGCCGCCAAGCTCGCCGACTACAGGGCGCACTACGACGTCGAGGGCGCGCTGGTGCATTACTCGGCAACGACAGGCATCGACTTTTCAAGGCACGACCTCGACCAGCCCATCCGTTATATCGAAACCGACTCCAACCGCTCCCTGTTGCGCATGTTCGACGACCCGGCCTCGGATCGCCAGTGGACGTTGCGCCAGGCCTTTTCGCCGGAGGGCGGCTTCGGGCGCGGCAAATCCTTCGTCGGCGGGCCGAAGACGGTCGCCGACGAACTCGAGCAATGGCTCGAAGCGACCGATACCGACGGCATCAACCTGACGCATGTGGTCAGTCCGGGCAGTTTCATCGATTTCTCCGCGCATGTTGTTCCCGAACTGCGCCGGCGCGGGCGCATCCGCGAAGATGCTGGCTCCTCGCTGCGCTCCCGGCTCTTCGGCCATGACAGCCGCCCACCCGCCGATCATGCCGCGGCGCGACACGCCTTCTCTCAAATCGGCCAACCGGAGGCCTTGGCATCGTGACCGTCCACGCCACCGTTCAGCGCGAGCAGCACAGCGATTTCCAGGGTTGGGCCGAGAAGGCCGAGGAGGTGGTGCGCGAGCTCAAGCGAACCGCCGTCGCCCGCGATCTGGCCGGGGCAGCGCCCCATGCCGAGATCGACCTCCTGCGTTTGGCCGGTTTGCTGACGATCTACATTCCGAAGCGATTTGGCGGCGGCGGCGCTACGCCGGCCGAAGTGCTCAAGATCATCCGCATTCTGGCCAAGGGCGATACATCGATCGCCCAGATCACGATCTACCACCTGTTCGGCACGGCCATCGGCCTCGATAGCGGCAACAAGGCGTTGATCGAAAGGCGTTTGGACGGTTTCCTCAACAAGGGCTGGTTCCATGCCGGCATTGCACAGGCCGCCTATGAGCCGCTGATCGAGGCGAGGCAGGTGGATGGCGGGTTCGTGCTCAATGGCGCCAAGCCCTTCACCAGCGGCGCTGAAGTGGCCGACACGCTGCAGGTCTGGGTGCGCCTTGCGCCGGGCACGCGCATTGCCGGCCGTGATGCCGGCGACCATATCGGCCAATTCATCGTCGCCAATCCTTCGTCCGGCCTGAGCTTCGGCAATGACTGGGACAATATCGGCCAGCGGCTCACCGTCAGTGGCAGCGCTGCGCTCCAAAATGTCGCCGCGTCCGCAGACGATCTGGTCGGGCATTGGCCTGAGGACACCGTCCACCCGCCTGCAGTCACGCTGCACGTGCCGATCGTCCATGCTGCCTTTGGCGAACTCTATCTCGGCACGGCATTTGCCGCCCTGGAAGATGCCAGGGATTACATCACCCAGCGTGGCAGGCCGTGGCTGTCTTCGCCGGCGAAGAAGGCCTCGGAGGATGCGCTGGTCATCGAGCGCTTCGGCCGGCTTTCGATCGCACTGGCTTCCTCCGAGGCGCTCGCCGATGCCGCCGGCGAAGCCGTGCAGCGCGCCTTCGAGCGCGGCAAGGATCTCACCGCCGAGGAACGCGGCAAGGCCGCTGCGATCGCCTATCAGTCGAAGGTGCATGCCACCGAAGTCGCCCTGGAAGTGACGTCGCGGATCTTCGAGCTGACCGGCGCCCGCGCCACCGCCCGCTCGTTCGGTTTCGACCGCTACTGGCGCAACGTGCGCACGCACAGCCTGCACGACCCCGTCCACTACAAGGTGCTGGAAGTCGGCGACCTTGCCCTCAACGGCCGCGTGCCGCCGCCAACCTACTATTCGTGAGCCGAACCATGACGGATTCCCAGGGCAAGGCGGCAAAGCCTCTCATCTTCAACGGCTTCGGCATGACCGTGGTCGGGCATGTCTCGGCGGGCCTCTGGCGTCACCCCAGCGACCGCGCCCACACCTACACCAGCCTCGAATACTGGACGTCGCTTGCCAAGCTGCTCGATGAGGGCGGCTTTGACGCGCTGTTCCTCGCCGATGCGCTTGGCCATCTCGATGTCTTCCGGGGAACGCCGGACGCGTCGCTGCGCACCGCCGCCCAGTCGCCGGTGAACGACCCGCTGCTGCTGGTGTCGGCGATGGCCGCCGCCACTAAGCACCTTGGGTTCGGCATCACTGTGTCGACGACCTATGAACAGCCTTATCTCCTCGCCCGCAAGTTCACCACGCTCGACCATCTGACCAAGGGCCGCATCGCCTGGAATATCGTCACCTCGGTTTTGGAGTCCGCAGCGAAAAATCTCGGCCTCGAACGCCAGATCGACCATGACGAGCGCTACGATCTCGCCCAGGAATTCCTTGATGTCGCCTACAAGCTCTGGGAAGGATCCTGGGAGGACGGAGCGGTCGTTCACGATCGCGAGAAAGGGCTCTACACCGACCCCACCAAGGTCCATCCGATCGGCCATCACGGCAAGTATTTTTCCGTGCCCGGCGCCCATCTTGCGCAGCCCAGCCCGCAGCGCACGCCGCTTCTGTTCCAGGCGGGAACCTCGCCGCGCGGGCGCGAATTCGCGGCCCGCAATGCCGAGGTGGTGTTCCTCGGCGGCACCAGCACGGCCACCATCCGCCGCTCGATCGAGGCGATCCGCGCGCGCGCCGTTGAGCTCGGCCGGGCGCCGGACGCGATCAAGTTCATCACCGCTGTCACCGTGATCACCGGCGCCACCGACGAAGAGGCCGAAGCCAAGTACAGGGATTATCTGTCCTACACTAGCGTCGAGGCCGCCCTTGCCCTGTTTTCGGCGTGGACCGGTGTCGACTGGTCGCAATATCCGCTCGATCATCCGCTCGAATATATCGAGACCAATGCCGGCCGTTCCGCGCTCGCCAATTTGACGCGCATCGACGCCGACCGGCGCTGGACCGTCGCCGGCATCGCCGACTATATCGGGCTCGGGGGCATCCATCCCAAGCTAGTCGGCTCGCCGCGGAAAATAGTCAACGAGCTGGAGCGCATTGCCGAGGAATCCGGTGTCGACGGCTTTAACCTCGCCTATGTCGTCAACCCCGGCACGTTCGAGGATTTCATCGAATTCGTGGTGCCGGAACTGCGGCGGCGCGGCCTCATCCGCGAACGGGGCGCGGCGGGCACCACGATCCGAGAGCGCTTCCAGGGCGCGGGCCAGCGCGGGCTTCGCGACGACCATCCGGGTGCCGCCGCACGCGACCGCTCGAGCTGGGGTACGGTCGCCGAGGCGGCCGAGTGAGCAGCATCCATCTCCATTGGTATCTGCCGACCAACGGTGACAGTCGCGAGATTGTCGGTTCGGGCGATGATTCCCACCTCGGCAATGGCCCGTCGCGCTCGCGCTTCCGCGAAGCGACCATCGACTATCTCTCGCTGATCGCCAGGACCGCCGAGACATTGGGCTTCGAGGCGGTGCTGACGCCAACCGGAACCTGGTGCGAGGACGCCTGGATAACCACGGCGGCGCTGGCGCAGGTCACCAAACGGCTGAAGTTCCTGGTCGCCTTCCGCCCGGGCCTGATCTCGCCCACGCTTGTCGCCCATCAGGCGGCGACCTTCCAGCGCATATCGGACGGCCGGCTGCTGCTCAACGTCGTCACCGGCGGCGATCCGCTGGAGCAGAAGCGCTTCGGTGATCACCTCGGCCACGACCAGCGCTATGAGCGCACGGCGGAGTTCCTCGAGATCCTGCGCGGGGTGGTGCTGCCCGCCGGTTCGGCCCAGCGCTTCGATTTCAAGGGCAGGCACTACGATATCGAGGGCGCGCAGATCGATTTCGGCAAATGGCCGCTTCCCGACATCTTCTTCGGCGGTGCAAGTCCTGCCGCGCAGGCGGTCGCCGCCCGCCATGTCGATACCTATCTGGTCTGGGGCGAGAGTCCGGCAACCGAGGCCGCCAGGGTGGCGCATATGCGCGAACTGGCCGCCGCAGAAGGGCGCCGGCTGAGCTTTGGCATTCGCCTGCATGTCATCAGCCGCGACACCGAGGCGCAGGCCTGGGAGGAAGCCGAGCGGCTGCTGGAGCGACTGACGCCGGAGCGGATCGCGCAGGCGCAGGCCATCCTGGCGCGCACCGAATCGGCCGGCCAGCGCCGCATGAATGCATTGCACGGCGCCACCGCAACGCTCACCGCGCGCCGCGTGCGCGATCTCGAAATATCGCCGCACCTGTGGGCCGGCTACGGCCTGGTTCGCGGCGGCGCCGGCACGGCGATCGTCGGCAGCCATGAGCAGGTCGCAGCCCTCATCGAGGAATACCACGCCGTCGGCTTCGACCACTTCATCCTGTCTGGTCAGCCGCATGTCGAGGAAGCCTATCATTTCGCCGAGGGCGCGTTTGCGATCCTGAAATCGAAGGGGCTGCTCGCGGCCTGAAGCATGTGTGGCCTTTGATGGGTCGTCACAGTGGAGCATGACGAGAAGACAATGTCGGGAATTCAGATACATCCGGGCTTCGGGGACGTCGAATTCGAAACCTGGGTACGGAAAGCCGTGCCAAGGCCACGCACCTATTCGCGGCCACCCAGACCGGAAGAGAGGGGGCCCGAAGTTCTGCCCACATGGAAGGCGTCATGACACTGGATGTGCGCCTGCTGACCGGAAAGGCCGAGCTTAGGCAAGCCGTGCGGACATTCCGCACGGCGATGGTCGGCCTGCCGCCGCTCGGCCCGATCGACGACTCGCTGGTCGACAAATTGTTTGAGCCGGACCGGACCTGGGGCGCCTTCGAGGACGAAGTGCTTGTCGGCACCACCGACTCCTATTCCGGGCAGATCGTGGTTCCGGGCGGTGCCTGGCTGCCGCAGGCCGCCGTCACCCATGTCGGGGTGCTGCCCACGCATACGCGGCGCGGCGTGGCGACTTCCCTGTTCGAGGCACAGTTACGAGGCGCGCGCGAGCGGGGCGAGGCGGCGGCCACATTGCGGGCATCCGACGCGCGCATTTACGGTAATTTCGGATATGCGATCGCCAACACATCCGTCAGTTTCGAGGTCGACACACCGCGTGCGCGTCTGAGGGCGGGACGGAGATCCGGGGACGAGATCCGCCTGGTCGAGATAGACGATGCCTGGGCAGTGCAGGCGCGCATTTATGCGGGCCAGCCGGCCCCGCGCGCGGGGGTCATCGCGCGCTCGGCCTATTGGTGGGATTTCCAGGCGTTGCGGCAAACGAAAAGCGGCGGTCCCGCCTATGTCGCGGTCCACGGCGAAAAAGGGTCCGAAACAGGTTTCGTACGCTATCACCCTGTCGGTCTCGACAGCTGGTTCACCAGCTCGGAACGCACCATCGTCGTCGATGACATCGTGGCCTACAGTGCTGATGCCTATGTCGCGCTGGTGGCGCATCTGCTGGCGGTCGACCTGCCGCATCGCATCGTCTTCTGGAGCCGCCCGGTGGACGACCTGCTGCCTTGGCTGTTCGAGGACTTCCGAAGCGTTCGCGTATCAGCCGTACGCGACGAGACATGGCTGCGACTCCTTGACGTCGAAAAGGCCCTGACAGCTCGAACCTACGCAGGGCCCGACAGCGTGGTGCTCGAGGTTTCAGATGCCGTCTTGCCCGAAAACGCAACCCGGTTGCGCCTCTCGGCGCAGGGGGCGGAGCGAACCAATCTTCCCGCCGCCGTCGTCACGGATGTGGCCGCAGTTTCCGCCGCCTATCTCGGCAGCGTGAAATGGTGGCAGCTTGCACAAACGGGGCGCCTCGGCGCCTTCGACCGTGCCGCCGTCGAAGCGCTCGACACGCTGTTCATGGCGCCCGCTCTGCCGCATTCGGGAACAATGTTTTAATATAATGTTTCAATATAAAATGGGGTTTGAATGAGTATATGAAAAATAGGTGATTATATCTCAAATTTACAATCAACGAATGTAATTATATCTGCAGGGAATATCATTAATATGGAGAGATTTAATGGCAACTCGTGTTGCGAATATGGTATTTCAAGCCATTTCAGGAGGAATTATTTCGCTTTCTGTTCTTGGGTACTCCGCGCAGGCGGAAGATATCAAACCTGGCGGGACTCTGCGCATTGCCTCGATCCAGTCCGATCTCGACGCCTTCGATCCACTCACCGGCTACAGCATCGATTCCTGGGAAATCCTGCGCGCGACGACGCGTCAGCTGGTAACCTATCCCGGCTCGCCAGCCGGTCTCAAGGAAGACACCACGCTGGTGCCGGACCTCGCAAAGTCCTGGGACGTCAGCGATGACGGCAAGGTCTACACCTTCCATCTGAAGGACGATGTATTCTTCTCAGGCTCAACCGATCGCAAGATCGTGGCCAGCGACTTCGTCTACGGTGTCAAGCGCTTCTGCGATCCGAACAAGCAGGTGGCCGCCATCAATTATTTCAACCTCGTGATCTCCGGCTTCGTCGACTATTGCAAGGATTTCGCGAAGGTTCCCACCGGCGATCTCGCAGCGACGAAGGCTTTCACCGACACGCACGAGATTGCCGGCGTCTCGGCTCCGGATGATCACACGCTGGTCATCAAGTCGGACACCAAGAACTACGACTTCCTCAATATCCTTTCGATGAACTTCGTGTCGCCGGTGGCGCCAGAGATCGCGTCCAAATATTTCCCGGACTCGCTCGACTCGCGAAAGAACCTGCCGTCCAGCGGGCCCTATTATGTCGACACCTATGATCAGGGCCAGAAGCTTGTGCTGAAGAAGGCAAAGAATTTCAAGCCGGAGTCCGACCAGGCGCGCAAGGCCTACGTCGATGAGATCGACATCGATTTCACCGCCAACAGCGAGGACAGCGTCGTCCAGAAGATCATCGCCGGCGAGGCCGATCTGTCGCTCTATCTCGACATCCCGCCCATCCCGACGATCCAGCGCTTCGTTTCGCAGAAGAGCCCCAATATCCATGTGACGAACAGTGGGTCGGCGAACTTCATCACCTTCAATGCCCGTCCGGAAGCCAAATCGGAAGGCGCTGAGGCGCTGCGCAAGCTGAAGGTGCGGCAGGCACTGACCTATGCCGTGAACCGCGAGCATTTGGCGCAAACCCAGGCCGGTTCCATCGGCGCCGTGCCGCTCACCCAGATCATCACCTCGACCATCCTTGGTTTCGAGAAGTTCGATCCCTATCCAACCGAAGGTTATAGGGGCGACCCGGTCAAGGCCAAGCAATTGCTTGCCGAGGCAGGCTATCCGAATGGCATAGCCTTCGACGCCATCTATCGCGGAAATGCGCAGTACGAAGCGATCGCGGTAACGGTGAAGGAGGATCTGGACGCAGCCGGCATCACGCTCAACCTAATCCCGATTCCGCCGACACAGTGGTATGCCTTCATCCAAGATCCGAAGAGCCGCTGGGACGTATCCCTGGGTGGCAGCTTTTCGCCGGACTGGCAGGGACCGAGCACACGTATGCTGCTCGGCGGCTGGCTGAACTCAGACGCAGCGCCCTGCGGGACCGGCAACGTCCACGCCATCTGCTACAGCAATCCGGAGCTGAACAAGCTCGCGGCGCAGGCTTACCCGTCCGATGATCCGGAACCGATCTGGACGAAAGCCGACCAGCTCGTCTCCACGGACCTGCCCTGGATCCCGCTGTTCGAGAAACGCAAGGTCGTGGTCACTTCCGATCGCCTCGCCAACTGGGTGTGGTCGTCGCTCGCGGTGAATGCCGACATCACCAACATAGCCCTCAAACAATAGCAGGGCTGCACCGAAAAAGGAGGCACAAGTGTCCATCTTCTCCGTCGCCGATCTGCGCGTCGCATTCGGCGCCTCGGAAGTGGTGCACGGCGTTTCCTTCGCCGCCGAACCGGGCAGAACGCTCGCCATCGTCGGCGAATCCGGTTCGGGCAAGAGTGTGTCGCTGCTCGGCGCCACCGGCCTTTTGCCGGCGGGGGCCAACGTGCGCGGCAGCGTCTTGCACAAGGGCGATGAGATACTGGGCCTCCCCGCCTCCGATCTTCGTCGGCGGCGGGGAGCCGACATCGGTTTCATCTTCCAGGATCCGCTCAGCAACCTGCATCCGCTGAAGACGGTAGGCCAGCAGATCGCGGAAACGATCACCTCGCATCGCAGAGTGGGGCGCAAGGAACTGCGTGAGCGCGTTCTCGCCCGTCTGGCCGATGTTGGCATTCCCAATCCCTTAGCCCGCGTGAACGACTACCCCAGGCAGTTCTCCGGCGGCATGCGCCAGCGCGTCATGATCGCGGCGGCTATCGCGCTCAATCCCGGCCTCATCATCGCCGACGAACCGACGACGGCGCTGGATGTCACCGTGCAGGCCTCGATCCTCGATCTGCTGAAGCGAATTCAGCAGGAGCACGGGACGGCCATGATCTTCGTCAGCCACGATCTGGCCGTCGTTTCGGATATCGCCGACGATGTGCTGGTGATGCGCGCTGGGCAGGTGGTGGAGCAAGCTTCGGCCGAACTGATCTACAAAGTGCCGCGACAGGCCTACACCAGGGAGTTGCTTGGCGCGGCACGGCTCGGCGGCTTGGCTGCTCGTGGTACACAGTCACCATTGCCTACGGCGCCCGACCTGCTTTCTGTGTCGGCGGTCGCACGCTCTTTCGCGGGTCGTTCCGCCGCCGGTGCGCTGCTCAGGCCGGTGCTCAGCGATATTTCCTTCACGGTCCGCGAGAACGAGATCGTCGGCCTCGTCGGCGAATCCGGCTCCGGCAAGTCGACCATTGGCCGGCTGATAGCCGGCCTCGACCAGCCGGACGAAGGCAGCATCTCGCTGCGTGAGCGTACCTATTCGCGTCCTGGCCCCGGCGGGGTCAGCATCGACCGGAAATTGCGGTCGGACATACAGGTCATTTTCCAGGATCCCTATGCCAGCCTGAACCCGCGGCGTCGTATTCGCTCCATCCTGGCCGAACCCTTCATCATCGGCACGAAGCTGGATGCGGTCGCTATACGCCGGCGCGTCGAGGAACTGGTGCGCGATGTCGAACTTTCAGGCGACGTGCTCGACCGTTTTCCAGCGCAGCTTTCCGGAGGTCAGCGGCAGCGCGTGGCCATCGCGCGCGCCATTGCGCTCGAACCCTCGCTGATCGTCGCCGACGAGCCCGTATCGGCATTGGACATCACGACGCAGGCGAAGATCATCAAGCTGCTTCAAGCCATTCGCCGGCAAAGAAACCTGTCGCTGTTGTTCATTTCGCATGATCTGGGTGTCGTGTCCGAACTGTGCGACCGCGTCATCGTGCTGGAGAAGGGGATCATCGTGGAGGCCGGCGAGACGGCGCGCGTCTTCGGCGCTCCGCGTCATCCCTATGCGGTCAGGCTGATAGACGCGATTCCCGGCAAGGCCCTTAGGCACGACCCGGTTCCCGAGCGGATCGCCGCGCATGCCTGAGGTCCATTCGCTTGCGTCCGTTCAGGATGGCCTCCTGTCGGGACATGGTGAGATCGTTCGGTCCTACAGGCTGTTGCTGCTGCGCGCGCTGCTCACGGAAAGGTCGTTCTGCATTGGCGCGCTGATCATCGGCTTCGTTGTAGCCGGCGCGCTGCTGGCGCCGGTGGTTGCATGGCTGCTCGGTCACGGGGTGACGGAGCAGTTTCGCGATACGGCGCTGACCGAGATGGGGCTGCCGACCGGTCCGACATTCGAATTTCCGCTGGGCGCCGACGGCAATGGCCGCGACGTGTTGGTGCGCACGCTTTATGGCGCCCGTGTGTCGCTGGCCATCGCTATCCCGGCGACCACGCTGGCCATGATCATCGGCACCGCGATCGGCCTCGTCAGCGGCTTCTTTGCCGGCCGCGTCGACCGCGTCATTTCGCAGGTGGTAGACGTGGCCTTGTCCTTCCCGTTCATCGTTACCGCGCTCAGCCTGCTGTCGTTGAACCGGGGTGAAGACGGCAAGCCGCTCGTTGCGCCGTCGCTGGTGGTCGTGCTGATCATAACCCTGTTTTCGTGGACTTACTTCGCCCGGCTGACGCGCGGCCTGGTGCTTGTCCAGCGCCGCAGCCCGCTGGTGGAGGCCGCGCAGACGATCGGTGCATCGAAGGGCAGGATCATCGTGCGCGAAATCCTGCCGAACATCGCATCGGTGATCCTGGTCTACTGGGCGGTGCAATTGCCGACCAACATCATCGCCGAGGCGACGCTTTCCTTCCTCGGCGTTGGCGTGCAGGCGCCGCAGCCAAGCTGGGGCAACATGATCGCCGAGGCGCAGCGTTCCTCACTCTACCAGTTGCAGCCCTGGTTCCTGCTCGGGCCGGGCATAGCGCTTTTCCTGACCGTGGCCGGATTCAACACGCTGAGCGCCGGCCTGCGCAACGTCCTCGACCCCCATCGCCGCGGCAGGTGACGCGATGATCCGGCATACAGGCGAGCTGATCTTCCGGGCGCTGTCGACGCTTCTGATTGTGCTGGTAATCGCGTTCTTCATCACCCGCATCGCGTATCGCAATCCGGCCGCGATGCTGGCGCCCCGCAACGCCAGCCAGCAGGCGATCGACGCCATCGCGCATGCGCTGCGCCTCAACGAACCGTGGTATCTGCAGCTGTGGTATTACCTCTTCCGCGGCCCCGACATCCAGGGCGCGCCGATGGGGCTTGCGCACTGGCCGCCGGGTTTGGGTTATTCCTTTCGCAAGCAGACACCGGTCACCGAGCTCATCCTCTCAAAGGTGCCCGTGACCCTGTCGCTGGCACTTGGCGCGGTCGTCATCTGGATGACGTTTTCGATCCTGCTCGGTGTGGTTGCCGCGCGCCGTCAGGACTCCTGGCTGGACAGGCTTATATCGGGCTTCGCCTATGCCAGCCTGTCAGTGCCGACATTCCTCTCGGGCATCCTGATCTCCTACTTCCTCTTCTTCCAGTTCTCCAACTATGGGATCTTCTGGTTTCCAAGCAGCGGCTATGTGCCTCTTACGGAAAATCCGTTCGAATGGGCGCGTCATCTGGCGTTGCCATGGTTGACGCTGTCGCTTGCCGAGATCGGCATTTTCCAGCAGCTGGTGCGCGCAAGCATGCTCGAGGTCCTGGGCGAGGACTACATCAGGACCGCGCGCGCCAAGGGCGTTCCGGAATGGCGGGTCTATTACGATCATGCATTGAAGGCCGCCCTCAATCCGGTGATCACGCTCGGCGGTCTTGAGCTCGCTGTCATCATGGGCGGGGCGATCGTCACCGAGACGATCTTCGGACTGGACGGCGTCGGCCGGCTGGCGATCAACTCGGCGCTCGAAGGTGACTTTCCCGTCGTCATCGGGACAACGATCTTCGCGGCTTCTTCGTTCGTACTCTGTACTTTCGTCGTCGATATCGTGACAAGATGGCGTGATCCGTCGAGCCTATCCTGAGATTCGCATCAATGACGATTTGTACATTCGTGGAATGGCCGGAAGGACTGGAACCGGGCGGGGCAGCATGATGAGATGCAGTGCGTCGGCAGGTGGAGGCGGCGAGACCGAACATCCTTGTCACGAATGAGATGCCCTTTGGTCCCTGGCTGGCGAGCGACAAGGTGTTCGACCTGATCGTCGTTCCGAGAGCCACCTCGACAAGCCAGGAGAAATGGGTGACCGCCGGCGCAATGGGCGCCATCGTCTCCGGTTGCTATGTGGTCAATTCCAATCGGAGCGGAGCCTCGGCCACGGCTGGCGCAGAGCTGGTCGATTTCCGATGACGATCTCGTCTACACCTTCAACTTGCGCCATGGCGTCAAATGGCATGACGGCCAGCCCTTCACCGCCAGGGACGTGGTGTTCAGCTTCCAGAAATTCCTGCCCGCGCTTCAGGCTCGCTCAAGGCTCGATCTGGCGGAGGCGAAGGACATCGCCGCGCCGGACGAATACACCGTGGTGTTCACGCTGAAGGCTCCTTACCTGGCCTTCCTCTACGTGCACAATAAAGCCGTACTGCCTACCCATCTCTATGGAGGGATGATGGACTTCCGCAACGCCGAGGCAAACAGCAAGTTCATCGGCACCGGCTCGTTCAAATTCGCGGAGTGGAAGAAGGGGTCATTCATCCATTTCGTGCGAAATCCCTAATATTGGGACACCGGCAAACCTTACTCCGACCAACCTGCCTTTCAGAAATACTTGCTACTCCCGGCTGGATCAAAGAAATCGCCGGCTTTGAGGGGTCGCCGATCCATCCGTTAAAGTCTTCTGGCACTCCAAGGGATCGAGTGCCAGTCCTGCTGAGCGCAAGCCAACAGGCTCTGCGTTGTCACAGGAGATAGGCTTTATGAGTTTCAAACCATTGCATGATCGGGTGGTGATCCGCCGGCTCGATAGTGAAGAGAAGACCAAGGGTGGGATCATCATTCCGGATACGGCCAAGGAAAAGCCTCAGGAAGGCAAGGTCGTGTCCGTCGGCTCCGGCGCGCGCGACGAATCAGGCAAGTTGGTGCCGCTCGATGTCAAGGCGGGCGACAAGGTGCTGTTCGGCAAATGGTCGGGCACGGAAGTCAAGATTGCGGGTGAGGACCTGCTGATCGTCAAGGAATCCGACATTCTCGGAATCATCGCCTGACGCCTCCGCTCGGCGACCCGAAGGGATTGCCGAAAGGTCGTACGCCAATTTCATCAAATCCGGAGCGTGACGCGCCTGCATGAACGATGCGCGGCGCTTTGCCAGACAGGGTATTCAACATGGCTGCCAAGGAAGTAAAATTCTCAACCGATGCCCGCGACCGCCTTCTGCGCGGCGTTGACATCCTCGCTAACGCCGTCAAGGTGACGCTCGGCCCGAAGGGCCGCAACGTGGTCATCGACAAGTCGTTCGGCGCGCCACGGATCACCAAGGATGGCGTTACCGTCGCCAAGGAGATCGAACTCGAGGACAAGTTCGAAAACATCGGCGCCCAGCTTGTTCGCGAGGTCGCGTCCAAGACCAACGACCTCGCCGGCGACGGCACCACCACCGCGACCGTTCTTGCCCAGGCGATTGTCAAGGAAGGCGCGAAGTTCGTCGCTGCCGGGCTCAACCCGCAGGATCTCAAGCGCGGCATTGATCTTGCTGTCGCCACCGCGATCCAGGACATCCGCAAGCGCGCCCGCAAGGTCGCCTCTTCCGATGAGGTCGCGCAGGTCGGAACAATCTCCGCCAATGGCGAGACCGAAATCGGTCGGATCATCGCGACAGCTGTCGAGAAAGTCGGCAAGGAAGGCGTTATCACGGTGGAGGAAGCCAAGAGCTTCGAGACCGAACTCGATGTGGTCGAGGGGTTGCAGTTCGACCGCGGGTATCTTTCGCCCTATTTCGTCACCAATGCCGACAAGCTGGTCGTGGAGTTCGATGAACCCTACGTGCTGATCTTCGAAAAGAAGCTGTCGTCTCTGCAGCCGCTGCTGCCGATCCTGGAATCGGTGGTGCAGACCTCCAAGCCGCTGCTCATCATTGCCGAGGATGTCGAGGGCGAGGCGCTGGCTACGCTCGTCGTCAACAAGCTGCGCGGCGGCCTGAAGATCGCCGCCGTCAAGGCTCCGGGCTTTGGTGATCGCCGCAAGGCGCTTCTCGAGGACATTGCCATCGTCACCGGTGGCCAGGTCATCTCGGAAGATCTCGGCATCAAGCTGGAAAACGTTACACTGGCGCAACTCGGCCGCACCAAGAGGGTCCGCATCGACAAGGAAAATACGATTGTGGTCGATGGCGCCGGCAAGAAGTCCGAGATCAAGGCCCGCATCGGTCAGATCAAGACCCAGATCGAAGAAACAACCTCGGAGTACGACAAGGAGAAATTGCAGGAGCGTCTGGCCAAGCTTGCCGGCGGTGTTGCCGTCATCCGCGTCGGCGGTGCGACCGAGGTTGAAGTGAAGGAAAAGAAGGACCGTGTCGACGATGCGCTGAACGCGACCCGAGCGGCTATCGAAGAGGGCGTCGTGCCGGGCGGCGGTGTCGCGCTGTTGCGCGCAAAGAGCGCCGTCAATGGGCTGAAGAGCGACAATGAGGACATCCAGGCGGGCATCAGCATCGTGCTGAAGGCACTTGAAGCCCCGATCCGTCAGATCGCCGAGAATGCCGGTGTAGAAGGATCGATCGTTGTCGGCAAGGTTCTCGAAAACAAGTCGCTGACATTCGGCTTCGACGCGCAGAACGAGACCTATGTCGACCTGCTGCAGGCCGGCATTCTCGATCCGGCCAAGGTGGTGCTGACCGCATTGCAGGACGCGGCATCGATTGCCGGCCTGCTGGTGACGACTGAGGCCCTCATCGCCGACGCTCCGGTCAAGAACAAGCCGGCGCTGCCGGCTGGCGGCCCTGGTGGCGGCGGCCTCGACTTCTGATCCGCCAACGGCGTCACGAGAATACCCGCCTTGCAATCGCACCGCTCGCGCACCTCGCGCGGGCGGTGCGTTCACGCTGAGCTATCTGCGAGGGGACTATGTGGCATTTAAGCGAGGGGAAAGGCCGCGACATCGTTTTCATTCATGGCTGGACCATGGACCATCGCGATGAAATGCGGATCCACGAGCCGATATTCGCGCTGAGACCGGGCTGGCGCCGACCAGGCGCCTGGTGACATCAGGGTCGCGGGGTCGCTGCCACCGCTTTTTGAAAGCTACCGGCCCGGCAATTTCAAGGCCGACGAAGCGCCACGCATCCTCGAAAGCCTAGTTGCGGGACTTGCTCCCTACATCGATCTTTGGCTTATCGAGACGCAAAGCTCCACCGTCGAGGCGTTGAAGGCGCTCGCGGCGGTCAGGACGTCGCGCTTGCCCATCTTTGTCTCCTACACGTTGAAGGACGAAGATGGGCGCGCCGGCCCGCCGGAGCTGAGATCTGGCGAGCCCGTCGCCGACGCGGTAGCGGTGACGGTTGAGGCTGGAGCATCGGGGATCTTGTTCAATTGCAGCCAGCCCGAGGTCATGGGCGACGCGGTCGTCGCGGCTCGCAAGGCGATCCCCGCATCGGGCAAGCGCAAGGTGGAACTTGGCGTCTACGCCAATGCCTTTTGCCCGAGCCACCTTCCGACACGCCATATGCGGGAATTTCCGAAATCAGGAATGACCTTGACCCCGAAAACTATCTCAAATGGGTAAGGCTGTGGGTGGAACAGGGGGCAACGATCGTTGGCGGTTGCTGCGGCATAGGCCCCGAACATATCGCGGCGATCAAGGCGAGCCGCGATGTCGGGCCGGCCGCTTGAGGTGCCGGCGAGACGCCGGCGTGTGGATCGGAAAGGACAATTTGAATGAGCGGCCTGAGGGTCAGAACGCGGCAGACCGGCGCCACCGCAACACTGCGCCTAGGCGAGCAGCCGACGGTAACCACACCGACGAAAGGCCGTATCGACATCGCGACCGGGGTCGACCAGCCGGGCTTCAACCCGCTCGACCTGCTCTATGCTTCCCTGGCGGCCTGCATGGTGTTGAGCGCCCGCATCGCGGCCGGCAGGCTCGGCGTCGGTGACGGGCTGCACGACGTGCGCGCCGACGTATCGGGCAGTAAAGCGCACGGCGATGTTTCCCGCATCGGCCAGTTCAGAATTGTCCTTGCAATCGAAGGGGATATCGACGCGGCCACGAAGTGGAAAATCGCCGAGGATGCGGAGACGATCTGCACGGTGAGCAACACGCTGCGCGGCGCGCCAGAGTTCACCACGGTGTTCGCGGACTAGGCTTCAGCTTCAGAGGCAACGCGCAAAGGCATCTGCCTAGGCGACCTCCGAAAATCAACTTCAAGCCGAGCTCGGAAAGCCAATCCGCCATTCGGCCAAAATGGGCACAGATTTCCGAATTGACGGCAAATCGCGGATATTTGGAGCCAGTCACGGCGCTGGTCGCTCTGTAAGAATGGCGCGGTATCAACCGAGCCGAAATGCCGCGACATTCGATCTCGAGACGGACTAGAGCCCCACAGAAAAGAAGGCGTCCAGCGTGAGAGCACGACGAGGCGCAATCAATTCAAATCAACTTCACAGTGAACAGGATTTCTCGATGAGCCTTCCGCAAACGCGATCCAGATTGTTCGGCGCAATCTTCGGCGCTTCGCTGGCGCTTGCGGCCGTCGCCGCCCTCTAGCCATCGCATCAACTGGTTGTCTAGTTTAGGTATCGTGACACGATACCTAAACTAGACATAGAGTGCCGGTAATAGAGTGCCGGTCATTTCCATAGACGTTGCATAGCGCCCGACGAGAAGCCGAACGATCTTTACGTCCAGTCGTCAAGGCGATTGGCGACGCGCCGAAATAGAATGTAAAGCTCTTCGAGAGGGGGTGGCGCCCGGACTGTTGACGAGAAGAGAAATCTGGTCGTTGCGATGCAGCGGGGGCCTCCGCCAGCAGACGGTCGAGCATGTCGTCGGCGACGGAATCAGCCTTCAGCAACGGACCTCGATGAATACCTGGCTCGCCATGGATGCCCATTCAGATCTCCAACTCATCCTGCGCCAGAGAAAAGGTCGGTTTCCCCGCCTGGGGCACGGTGCATGGTGACAAGGCAACGCCGATGACGACGATCGGAAAAGACATCTGACCTGCTTCTACTCCTTCTTCGGGCGATCATGAGCCCCGATAGTCGAGGCCGATATCCAGGATCGGTGAGCTGTGGGTCAGTCGACCGATGGAAATCAGATCGACGCCGGTCGCGGCAATCGCTCGCGCCGTATCGGATGTGATCCTGCCAGAAGCCTCGGTGATAGCGCGACCGCCAACGATTGCGACGGCACGACGGAGATGGTCGAGGGACATGTTGTCGAGCAGGACCGCATCGGGGGCGAAGCCAAGCACCTCCTCCAGCTGGGCCAGCGTATCGACCTCGACTTCGATCTTGACCAGATGACCGGTCCCCCTTCGTACTCGCTCGAGCGCGGGGCGAATGCCGCCGGCGATGGCGATGTGGTTGTCCTTGATCAGGATGGCGTCGTCGAGGCCGAAGCGGTGATTGGATCCGCCGCCTGCGCGCACGGCGTACTTTTCGACTGCACGCAAACCGGGGGTCGTCTTGCGCGTGCAGACAATCTTTGCGCCATGTCCGCGAACCGCAGCTACGATCGATGCCGTGGCCGTAGCGATACCGCTCAGATGGCACAGGAAATTGAGTGCTGTTCGTTCGGCTGTGAGAATGGCCCGGGCCGGGCCAACCACTGAGGCAATGACCTCTCCATCCGTGACGTTGCTGCCGTCTGCCCGCTCCACCGAGATTTCGACGTCAGGATCGATCAGGCGGAAGGCGAGCATCGCCAGATCGAGGCCGGCGACAACGCCGGACTGACGCGCCGCCAGCACGGTCCTGGCATGGTGTTCCTTTGGTACGACGGCGTCCGTGGTCACGTCGCCGGCCCTGCCAAGGTCTTCGAGAAGAGCTGCCCGTACAAGCGGCTCAAACATGACCGTGGGAAGCGGTGAAAGCTTCATCACTTGGCCCTTTCAAGGTTCGGGGCGTGTGCGAGTTCCCGCGCAGCCGCCAACGCGTCGGCGAGCGTGAGCTCGAAACGTCGGGCGACGGCGGCGCGATGCGGAAAGTCTGCGCGGCAGTGAGCGCCGCGGCTTTCTTCGCGCGACAAGGCGGCGATCGCGATCATCAACCCGACAGCCGCCGGATCCGATGCCGCATTCTTGCTTTCGGCGAGCGGCAACAAGGCGCGTGCAGTGGTTTTCAAACCTTCACCGTCCCGCACAATGCCGAGCGAGCGCGCCAGGAGAGGGTGCACGGTCTCCGGATTGGGGGAGGGGTAGTCGTTTGCAATCGCCGGCTGTGTTCGCGACACGGTGGTTGCCGCTAGGCTTTCGGAGACCCAGCGCGCGCAGACGATGGCCTCGGTCAACGAGTTGCTGGCAAGCCTGTTGGCACCGTGCAGCCCGGTCGAGGCGACTTCGCCGCAAGCCCAAAGCCCCGCAACCGAGGTACGACAAGAGCCATCCACGGCGACACCGCCCATGTGATAGTGTTGAGCCGGCCGGATGGGAATGAGATCACGCGCCGGATCGATGCCAGCCTGACGGCAGGCCGATGCGATCGTCGGAAACTGCCGCGCGAATGTTGGGCCGGGCTTGTCCCGCACATCGAGATAGACGCGATGGCCATTTGCAAGATGTTTCCCGACGGCTCGCGCCACAACGTCGCGCGGCGCGAGTTCCGCACCCTGCAAGCCGTCGAGAAAGCGCTGGCCGGTTTCATCGACGATTATCGCACCTTCGCCGCGAACCGCCTCGCTGATCAGCGGCATCGGACGGCAGGGCCCGTCAAGCGCGGTCGGGTGGAACTGGATGAATTCGAGATCGGCAAGAATTGCACCGGCGCGTGCGGCGAGTGCCAGACCCTGGCCGCAACTGCCGAGCGGGTTTGTCGTGTCGTGGAACAGGCCGCCGATCCCGCCCGAGGCGAGAACAACCCGTCCTGTGGCGAGGAACAGCGGACCTGTCGAACAGCTTGCCCAGACGCCCCGGACCGCATTCTCGCTCACCGCCAGCCGGCGCGCTTCAACGCCTTCCACGACCACGATCGACGACGTGGAACGCACGGCCGCGACCAAGGCACGCATGACCTCGCGCCCGCTGCCGTCGCCGCCGACATGAACGATGCGCCGTCGGCAGTGCGCGGCTTCCAGCCCGAGGTGCATTGTCCCTGCCGGCGTACGATCGAAGCGGACCCCAAGGCGCACCAAATCCTCGATCGCGGCGGGTGCCGCGCACACGATGCGTCGAGCGATCTCTGTGTCGCACAGTCCATCACCGGCGGCGAGCGTGTCGGCAAGGTGCAGTGCCGGGTTGTCATCATCGCCGAGGCTGGCAGCCAGACCACCCTGCGCCCACGTGCTCGATGCGTCAGCTCCCAACGGTGTCCGAGACAGAAGAAGCACCGGTTCTGGCGCCAGATGAAGCGCGGTCATCAGCCCGGCAACGCCGCCGCCGATAACAATAGGTCTGCCAAGGAAGCTGCGGGTGTCGGCGATCATATCGCCAGCATCCGCTCGACGGCCAGCCGTGCTCGGCCGGCAATCTCAGGGTCGATGGTGACGATATGGCGGTTTTGCTCGAGAGCGGTGCGGATGTTGGCGAGCGTGATCCGCTTCATGTGCGGACACAGATTACAGGGGCGGATGAACTCCACATCGGGATGGTCCACCGCGACATTGTCGCTCATGGAGCACTCCGTCATCAGCACGACCCGCACCGGCCTTTTTTGTCCGACATAGTCGGACATGGCGGCCGTCGAGCCGGAGAAATCCGCTTCCGCGACCACCTCCGGCGGACATTCGGGATGCGCCAGCACCGTGACGCCCGGATGGTCTTCGCGTAACTGGCGGAGGTCGGTGGGGGTGAAGCGCTCATGCACCTCGCAATGGCCTTTCCACGCGATGATCTTCACGGCGGTCTGAGCGGCAATGTTCTGTGCTAGATATTCATCCGGCAGCATGATCACCTGCGGAACGCCGAGTGCCTCCACGATTGCCTTGGCGTTGCCCGACGTGCAGCAGATGTCGGCCTCCGCCTTCACAGCGGCGGAGGTGTTGACATAGGTGACGATCGGTATGCCGGGATAACGCTGCCGCAGCAGGCTGACATCTTCGGCGGTGATGGAATCGGCGAGCGAGCAGCCGGCTTGCGTGTCCGGAATGAGCACCGTCTTGTCCGGGTTGAGCAACTTGGCCGTCTCGGCCATGAAATGCACGCCGGCGAGGACGATGACATCAGCTTCGACCGTCATCGCCTTGCGGGCGAGCGCGAGGCTGTCGCCGACAATGTCGGCGACGCAGTGGAAGATCTCCGGCGTTTGATAATTGTGGGCCAGTATGACGGCATTGCGCTGCCGTTTCAGACCGAGAATGGCGTCGATATCATCGGTGAATGCCGGCCACTCGATAGATGGAATGACCCGCCGAACGCGGTCATAGAGCGCGGAACTCCTAGCCAAGACTTCCGCCATTTTTCCATCCCTTTAATGCTCACTAAGAGTATATTACGGGCATATGCTTATAGGGAGCATAAGGAAAGTCAAGCACGTGAAAGTGGCAATTTCGTCCCTGCGACTGCGCGCTCGGCCAAGACGCCATGGCGGAAGCGAAAGAGCTTCGCCGGTCGACCGCCAGTGTCGGTCGTCGAGTTGCCGGTCTCTTCGACCAGTTCCTGCTGCTCAACCAACCGCCGGAAATTCTGCTTGTGGACAAGCCGACCGGCCAGCGCCTCGACGCTGCGCTGAAGTTGAAGGAGCGTGAATGTCGGCTGCATCAACTCGAAGACGACAGGGCGATATTTGATCTTGGCGCGCAGCCTGGCGATGCCGGTGGCCAGGATGCGACGGTGATCGGCCTGCATGGCTCGGCCGAAGACCGAAAGCGCAGTGTCTGGACCGTGGCTACGGTCCGCCTCTTCCACAAACGCCGCCTCGTAAAGCAGTTCATAGCGCTGCAGCACCAATTCCTCGTTCCAGGCGTAGCCATCAAGGCCGAAGGCGATCGCTGCACGTTGCCAGCGGTCATCGTGCATGGGGCGATCGTCAGCTGCATTCGCCCATGCCCTTAGTCGCGGACCGATCACGTCCGATACTGCGGAGGGAACACCGGCTCGGTGATCTTCCCACGGGAAATAATCATACCAGTTGCGCCAAGCGGCTTTGTCGGCGGGCGCCGCCTGCTCCTCCCGGGTCAAGGCGAGATAGCTGATCGAAACCACACGTTGCGCGCTCTCGTTTGCCGGGCGGTCGCGATCGGCGAAGGTATAGAGCTGCTCAATGTAACCCAAAGGGTGTCTTGTCTGCTGTTCGACCCAATCCCTCAGGCCAGATTGTAGCGAACGGTGTCCAAGCTCGAATGGGCCGGAGGGCAAGGATTGACCACGATCGATGGTCATGACGCGGGGCTGACCAATCGTCACCGCGACCAGCACCGCAATCAGTTCCGCAGCAATGGCATGCCGTTGGCCGTTCTTTGCCGGCTGCCTCTTTGTCGATGCCACCTTGTCTTGCATTTGTTCGCAGTGAGCTCCAAGTCTCAAGGACGCGTGCGAATTAAGCATGCCGCACGAAAGTTGGCCGATGCTGGTTGCCCTTCAACGCCTGCAGCGCCCGACATGCTCGATCTTTTGCAGCCATTGCCAGTTGCATCAACACAAATCTATACCAAGCGCCGCTGTCATGTATTGACGTAAGGTAAGGAGGTGCCGATTCATTTTTGATCCCGTTCAAATCAAACCTCGCATTCAGTAGGTCTCTCTACGTACGCCTACGCTTTCTTGCTCTGACCATCTTTTTCTTCTTGTACGCGCGAGAATCCGGCATTTCTCATTCGCTTCCGATTGTTCGACTATGGGTGAAGAAGTGCCGGCGACAAGGATATTATGGGGCCAAGTCCTTACCGTCTTTCTTATCGTGCTCGCGACGTCGACGCCATCATGACACCTCTACGGGCCAATGCCGCAACGGGCAGGCAAACGATTAGAATTCGCACAACCTTCGAAGAGGCTATCCGAACGCTCGCTTTCGCCCCTGAGGGTGATGTGACGGTTGTCTCGGCATCCGGACAGCCGCTCGGCGTCGTAACCTTTCGGCAACTCGCCGGCGCCATGGCCAACGCCTAAGGGAAAGCTAGTCGTAATTTGCCAGTTGCGGAACCAGCAGCGCTGCCTGCCGACATATCTGGCGATGCGACCGCATCCAAAAGATGTTTGGCTATACCACGGGTTCCCAATTTAGGGCCCGACGTCTCGATCCCTTGTCGGTCTAGGTCGGACGGATCTTTCACTTCGAGTGATCAGTACATCTAGCTCCCACCAGATTGGGTGTGAAGCGATGCCGATAGTGTGTCCAAAGGCGGGCGGGTGGCGGCCAAGCATATGTCAAGACTGGGCTCTTGCAGATCTACACTATGACAAGCTGGGCCGCATTGTTGTTAGTACAGATCCTCTCTTGTGATCAATCGAATGGTGACGACTTTTCGACCGATCGCGCGATACTAAGTAATGATCCAACCGTATGGATCAGGCTTTCTGCCCCGGAGAGCGGACCGATGTGGATCGCGATATGTGGTTGTGCCTTCTGCAAGAAGTGGCGACTTCCTTCGCCAACGACCATGTTTTTCGAAGCGAGAGTCGCAATCATTTTCAATTCGTCGTCTACTGGTAGCCATATGGCAAGACCGTCGCCGGGCTCTTGGACGTGGATACCCGCAGCACGTATGCTGTTGACGAGGTGGGTCCGCCTTTTGCGGTACTCTTGTCGCACGCTATTCATCATCTTTTGCGTGCTGGCATCGGTCAGAAGATAAAGTAGGGCGCCTTGCAGGATCCGGCTGCCAATGCCGATGCCCATCGAACGGGACTGACGAATTGCAGATACATGCCGGGCACTGCCGCCGATGATGCTAGATCTGAGATCCAGGCCGAATGCCTTGCAAAACGAGCGAACCAAAACCGTCTGGTCGGGTAGCCATTTGCCAATACTCTCCGCGGGAGCCATACAAATCGGCCCAAGCGGATCGTCCTCGATGACGCACGTGTCTGGAAGGCTCTTCAAGACGCCAGCCAGCTCTTTTGCCCGTTTGGCGCTCATCGACAATCCGAGCGGCAACTGGGCGCGCGGCTGAAACACGAAGGCCACGGGCTTGTTCTGCAGCGCCCTCCCCAAAGAGGCGACGCTGGGACCTTCTGCGTCCCATTCGACGCCAATTCCCTTTAGACCGAGCAGTGACATAATCTGAAGCAGGCGTGGCGTCGTGGGTTGCTCGACGGCAATCGTGTCTCCAGGCGATGCGGCGCCGCTCAATGCGAGCAGTATGCTCTCGGAACTGGCTCCGGCAACCGTCCAGTTTTCCGCCTCGAACGGCCATTCCCGTTGAGCCTGTTCCTTCAAGGGCTCGATAATGTAGTCCAGCTTGGCGGAATGCAGATTTGAAACCTTCAAGCCGGCGGCCAGTGCCGGGCCGAGGTCTGGCTGCAGTTCGGGATCGGGCGACGCGGACGACAAATCCAGACGCATTGGAGGCACACCCGGATCCTGCACGCTGCCCTGCTGGATAATGAACGTGCCGCCGCGCCGCCGCGTCTCGACATGTCCGTCGCTGCGGAGCTTTGCCCATGCATTCGCGACGGTGCTGGAACTCACATCCAGCTTCAGCGCCAGATCTCTCACGGTGGGAAGGCGGGCTCCGGGCGGGAATTCACGCGTCAAAATCTTGTATGCAATGACGGCGGCTATCTCGTTCGGCTCACGTGTAGGACATGCGGCAGCCAACCGTTCCGCATCGATCACTTCGCCCACCTGTACCGACATCCCGAGCCTCGAATTCTCACCGTTACGTGGACACATATAGGCCCCAAGCGGAGAAATGAAAAATCATTTTGACCTTCGGACGTAATATGTTTTTTCAAACTGAACATAATTGCGCATAGTTCATGCGTTCTAACCATTTGTGTCGGCAGCTACAGTAGGACGGAGTTCGATCGGATATGGACTGGCGTTACGGTGGCCATTGCCCGCCCATGGGGATCATCTGGGGCTACCACAAGCCGGGAACTGGCCGCATCCATCTACCGGGGTCACCCTCCTGAGCCGGATATCAAACCCTTCCGCCTGTCGCGACTCTAAACCGTATGTTGCAGCAAATATGTACACACTATCATAGTATTTCATGAACATAGATATATGATCAAAACATATTGACACTTCAACTTGGTTTTTGTACGCCGAATGAACATCCGCAGGAGTTTGAAAAATGGGCTTTGTGATCGCTCAGGTGAACTACGACAGCGATTTCCAGGACGGAGTCACGCGCGCCGACAAGATCAAGACTGCCGAGCGGCGCACCGAGATACCGGGCTTCCTCTGGAAGGTCTGGCTGCGCGACGAGAAGGCGCGGCGCGGTGGCGGCCTGTTCCTGTTCGAGGATCGTCCCTCGGCCGAAGCGTGGCTGGCGGCCCGGGCAAACCAGACGTTTCACCCCGCATACAAGAACATCACGGTCGAACTCTTCGACGTGGATGAGGAACTGAGCCGGGTCTCCAAGGCGCCGCTTGAGGCGGCAGAATGAGGGTCGTTCGATGACGGTTGAAATTTACGGGCATCTGACGCACCGCGACGAGTCGGAGGTGCATCTGGCGACAGGCTCCAGCCTGGATGTCGAGTACATCAAGCGCCAGGCTCGCGAGCATGAATATGCTGGCTTCGACGGTGCGCTGATCGGCGTCGGTAGCGACGGCCCGGACAGCCTGCAGATCGCCGCGCTGGCGGCGGCAGAGACGAAGTCGCTCCGCCTTCTCGTCGCCAATCGGCCGGGTTTGATCAATCCCACATGGGCCGCGCGAAGCTATGCGACGCTCGACCAGATATCGGGCGGACGGATCGGTTTCCACGTCATCACCGGGCGCGAAAGCGATGGCACGCGCAAGAACGGCGATCCGCTCGGGAAGGAGGACCGCTACGTCCGGACGAAGGAATTCATACAGATCCTCAAGAAGTCCTGGACCGAGCGCAAGCCGTTCGATCTCATCGGGCAGCATTACGACATCCGCGGGTTCGTTGCGTCTATCTTCCCCAGGCAAGAGCCCCGCATACCGATCTACTTTGCCGGCAATTCCGATATCGCCTATGACGTTGGCGGCGCAGAGGCCGATCGCTATGCGCTCTATGCGCAGCCTCTCGAATTCTTGAAGCAGGACATCGCCAAGATTCACGACGCGGCGAAGGGTTCCGGAAGGCCGGACAGACCGGGCATCATTGTTCTCGTCAGACTGGTTGTCGGGGCGACTGATGAGCTTGCTTGGAGAAAGGCAGAGGCCTTGAAGGCCGATGCGCTGGCGCAGACGCAATCGCTTCGACCAGAAGAGACCCGGTGGCTGCCATCGAAGGATGGGCGCGATGCAAGCGCCGGTGACCGTCGGCAAGTCGAGGCCAACCGGATTTCTGAACGCCACGACCGGGCGCTGTGGACAGGCCTTTCGGGCGTCACCGAGCGAGGCAAATCCAGCGCTCTCGTTGGCAGTCCGTCGACGATCGTCGCCGCTCTGCTGGATTATGTCGATGCCGGCGTGAACATGTTCATTCTAGACGGCTTCCACAGGCTGGCGGACATCCCTGAATTCGGCAGGGACATCATCCCTGCTTTTAGGGCCGCGCTCGCCGAGCGCGAGCAACTGCGCAGGCCGTTTTAATCCGTCTGAACCGAGGGAGTTTCAACATGCTGACGAATGGAATTCGACGCCGTACGATACTTCAAGCCGGCCTGGCCGGGGCGTTTGCTGCAGCCGGCGGGGCAAGGTTCGCGTTTGCTGTGCCGCAGTTTAAAACCGTAGAGCCAAGCTTCCTGACTGTCGCGGCGCTTGGCGAACTGCCGGCATCAGGCATCGAGGGCGAGCGCCTGACGGGCACAGACGGTGAGATCATCACACTGATCGCCGAGAAGCTTGGGCTCAAGGTAAAGGCGGCGACCGTCGACAATGCGGGCACCATCGAGGCCGTGCGGTCGGGCCGAGCCGATCTGATGCTCGGAAACATGCGCTGGACGGCAAAGCGTGCCCAAGTGATCGCTCTGTCCGACCCAGCCTACTACGTCACATATGGCGCGATCACACAATCGGATCGCGATCTACCCAGGGAAGTGACCGTTGCGAATATTTCAGGGCTCACCGTTGGGACATTGACCGGCGCATCTTCCACGCCTGATCTCAAGAAAATCCCGAACGTCGCTGACGTCAAATTCTACGACAACAGCGCCACCGTCATCCGCGACCTGACGTCGGGCCGCCTGGACTTCGGCGTGCTCGATCCGACGCTGATCGCATTCGCGACCAAACGGGATCCCAGCCTGAAGCTCAAGCATATCGTCTTCAAGCATGATCCGGAGTTTGCGATCCTGACCGGGCGAAGCCAGTCGGTGTTCGGGCTTTCGTTCGACAACCCCGATCTGCTGGACGCCGTCAATGCCGGCTTGAAATGGGCTCTGGCAAGCGGAAAGTCGAAGGAGATTTTTGCGAAATACGGTTTGGACGACCCCGAGTATTTCCAGCCATTGACAAGCAACCCCAGAATCGGCGTCGATCGCGACGACAAAAACCAGATCCTAGGGCCAGGTACGCATGTGCCCAAGGACTTCAGCGGCTATTTTGCGTGAGCAATGCTGACCGCTTCCATCAAGATGACTGACTGCGATGTGTCGGCCCAAGCGGTCACGCCCGCAAAGACTCTCGTCGAGATCAGGCGTTTGTCAAAACGGTACGAAGACGAGCCGGTGCTGACGAATATAGATCTCGACGTCGCCGCCGGCGAGGTTCTGACGCTTATTGGCCCGAGCGGATCGGGAAAATCGACGCTCCTAAGGTGTATCAACCTGCTGGAGACGCCAAGTGCCGGATCCGTCGCAATCGATGGAAGCCCGATCTGGGCATCGGAAGATCCCCACCATTTGAAGGGTCGCCGTCTTGCCGAACGGCGTCGCGAGATCGGTATGGTGTTCCAGAGGTTCAATCTCTTTCCGCATCTGACCGTTCTTGAAAACGTCAGCATCGGCCTCACCAAGGTTCTGAGATTACCCAGGAAAGAGGCCGAAGCGACCGCATGCGAGTTCATCGCAATGGTGGGATTGTCGAGATTTCTGAACGCCTATCCGGCGACGCTTTCAGGAGGGCAGCAGCAGCGCGTCGCCATCAGTCGCGCCCTTGCGATGCGTCCCAAGCTCATGCTGTTCGATGAACCCACTGCTTCGCTTGATCCTGAACTCGTGGGTGAGGTCATGGACGTCATGCGAATGCTGGCAAGGTCTGGAACGACGATGATCGTGGTCACGCACGAGATGCACTTCGCCGAGGACATTGCCGACCGGGTGGCTTTTCTCGATGCCGGGCAGATCGTCGAGATGGGACCGCCGAGCCAGGTTCTCAGGGTGCCACGTCACGACCGCACTGCAGCTTTCCTCTCCCGAATCCTTTCCCGCGAAACCCGGCATTCTTGATTCAGGAGAAGTTGCCGTGCACGCGGAATTCTTTGAGCGCCTGCCAGAGATCACTAGTATCCTGATTCAAGCGGCAGGCATGACCATACTCGTCACGCTCGGCAGCGGCGTGGTCGCGACCATCTTGGGCGTTTTCTTTGCCTATCTCTCGACGAGCAGGCGCGCGGCGGTTCGCGCCGTCTCGTCGACCTATGTCGCACTCGCCCGCGCCATACCCACGCTCTCCCTCCTTTTCGTGATCTATTACGGCCTTCCATCCTTCGGCATCCGCTTCTCGCCGATTCCGACTGCCCTGATCGGGTTCGGAATTCATGGCGGCGCGTATGTGACGGAGATTATTCGCGCGGCTTTGCTTGCCGTCCCGGTCGGTCAGCGTGAAGCTTCGCTTTCAATCGGAATGACGACCCCCCAGGCGATGCGGTATATCATTTTTCCGCAAGGGAGCCGGACTGCGCTTCCACCCTACTGCAACTATCTGATCCAGTTGCTGAAGGACAGTTCCATAGCGTCGGTGATCGCCGTGCCTGAACTGATGTTCAGGGCAAAAAACCTTGCCAATCAGATAGGAGCGGTGGATCTGCTGTATCTCTACACTGCGGCCATTTACTTGGTCCTCAGTCTCACATTGAGCAGGGCGGCAGGTGCACTTGAAAAGCGGCTGCGGGCATATGGCGGAACGGCGTCATGAGCGGCGGGCTCTTCGATAGCGATGTGTTTCTGTGGCTGCCGGAGCTTTTCGACGGCGCGCTCGTCACGATTCGTATCGCCATTCTCGCATTCGCATTGTCGCTGATGCTCGGATTGTTGCTAGCACTAGGGCGAACGAGCCGAAGAGCAATCCTACGGGGAGGGGCGACAGGATTTGTTGAGTTGTTCCGTGGGACCCCACTTCTGACACAGATGCTGATCATCTACTTCAGTCTGGGGTCGGTTGGTATCAGCTTCACGGCGTTTACCGCGGCGGTGATTGCTATCACGCTGAACAACGGAGCCTACCTCTCGGAAATCTTCCGTTCGGGGATACTCTCTGTCGATTCCGGACAGCGCGAGGCATCATTGTCGATCGGAATGACTGAAGGACAGGCTCTCCGCTATATCCTGATCCCGCAGGCCTTCCGCGTCATGGTGCCGCCGATCACCCACTATGCCGTCATCACGCTGAAATCGACGTCGCTCGCGTCTGCCATCACCGCACCGGAACTGATGATGCGCGCGCACTCTCTTAGCAGCGAGTATTTCATGCCGACGGAAATCTACGCGGTGGCGGCAGCTTTCTACGTCGTCATGGCGTATCCGCTTTCGATCCTAGCGCATCTGCTGGAAAAGCGGTTCGCCCGCAGCAACGCCAAACTTTCCGCCTCCTGATCAGGATTGCCAGTTGACCGAAATCTCCGCCGATTTTGCGACGATCCAGGATGTCGTTTGGGCTGCCAGGAAAAACCTTCCCTCTGACGTCTGGGACTATGTGACTTACGGAACAGAAACCGAGACGACCGTCAGGCGAAACCGGGTGGCGCTCGACAGCCTGGCGCTGCTACCACGCATCATGCGTGATGTAAGCCGCATCGATCCGGGCTCCAACTTCGTGGGAATGCCCTTGCGTATTCCTGTCGTTCTTGCCCCGATCGGCTCCGTTCATCTCCTTGATCCGGATGCAGCGCTTGCCCCCGCCGAGGTGGCACGCGACTTCGGGATCCTCCATGTCCTGAGTGGGTATGCGGCACCTGCCTACGACATCGTCGGCAGAACTGCGCCGAGCACCTCCATTTACGCTCTGCATCCGCGTCCCGGGCTTCCCCCGCTCGAGACGCTGGCAAGGTCTATAGCGGATGCTGGCTTCCAGGCCATCGCTCTCGTCAGCGAAACCGTTTTCTACACCCGGCGCGAGCGCGATCTGATGAGCAAGGTGTCGACGGCCTTCAAGGTCGAGCGCTTTTACTCGTCGCTCCTGCGTGAGGTGAGGGAAGGCCGGCAGCCGAGCGGACCTGAGGGAGACGGTCTCGATGGCGCTCGTATGGACTGGTCGATGATATCGACCTTGAAGCAGCATTCGGGTCTCAAAGTCATCCTGAAAGGCGTGATGTCGCCGCAGGACGCGCGCCTCGCGGTCGAGTATGGTGCCGATGCCATCTACGTGTCCAATCACGGGGGAAGGGCGCTAGACCATGCACCCGCGACGATCGAGATGCTTCCGGCGATCATCGAAGCGGTTGGCGGACAGCTAGACGTTATCGTCGATGGCGGCTTCGTGCGCGGGACGGATATCGTCAAAGCACTGGCTCTCGGCGCGAAGGCCGTCGGCATAGGCAAGATGCAGGCCTGGGCTCTTGCCGCCGGCGGGCGAAAGGGCCTGCACCGGCTTCTCCAGCTTTTGGAGGAGGAACTGGTAATCGTCATGGCGCTGCTCGGCGTCAACAGCGTGTCCGAATTGACGCCTGACTTCATGCAGCAGTCATCGCCTACAGGTGTAGCTCACCCCCTTGGTGCATTCCCGGTCGTCATGGAACGGCTGGGTTTGCAGCGCTGACCACTACATCATCCCTATTTCGCTCAACGATCACGAAAGGATCAAACATGAGCCTCCGCATCAACGACATCGCCCCCGACTTCCGGGCCGATACTTCCAAAGGCCTGATCTCGTTCCATGAATGGATCGGCGACAACTGGGCAGTCCTTGCGCAATGGCCGGTCTCGAAGGTGAATTTGCCATTAGGGGTGTAAAAATCATTGGGATCTCGATCGACCCGGTCGAGAGCCATGCGAAATGGAAGAGCGACATACGCACCGCTACCGGCTTCGAGGTCGATTATCCGCTGATCGGCGGCAAGGACCTGAAAGTAGCCAAGCTCCACGACATGCTGCCCGCGGGTGTCGGCGAAAGCGCGGAAGGTCGCACGCCCGCCGACAATGCCACTGTCCGCTCCGTCTTCCTTATCGACCCTGATAAGAAGATCAAGCTTGTCCTCACCTACCCGATGACCACCGGCCGCAACTTCGAGGAAATCCTGCGCGCGATCGACTCGATTCAGTTGACGGCTAAGCATCAGGTCGCAACTCCTGCCAACTGGAAGCAGGGCGATGATGTCATCATTACCGCAGCGGTGTCCAACGAAGAAGCCGCAAAGCGGTTCGGCGCCTTCGATACTGTTCTACCTTACCTGCGCAAAACTAGGCAGTCCGCCTGACCGCGATTGCGTGCTGTCCGCTCCGATGCCTTCGGCGCAACTGTAGCCCAATTTCTCGACCGGGGGTAGTTGCGCAGATTGTCGATCGAATTCGTCCAGCGGCCTGACGGTTTTGTTGCAACGATTGAATGGGAGTGCAGAGACCTAATGCGAGGCCAATCACGCGGCGAGGATTTCGAAATGCATTGCTAGGGATGGGTTCGGATTGAAGGCGTACCTCGCCTGTCGCTTGCGCATTATGTGAACCATTTCGATGCCGGACAGGATGATCGCGGCCAATGCTGGTGATTTGAAGCCGAGCATGCGTATCGGACGCCCTCGCCGAGGAAGAGGCGCTACGATTCGATCATGACGGTAGGACTTTGCGATCTATCGCAGCCCCCGAAAGCGAATATTTCGTGACGGACGGCCTCTGCACACACGAGAAGGTCCATCTGGCCGACGGCTTCGTGCTCGACGACGCGGTAGAATGTCCAAAGCACAATGGCCGGTTCAGCTACAAGACGGGCGAGGCACGCGGCGCGCCAGTCTGCATCAATCTCAGGACCTATCCCGTGAAGATAGAAGATGGCAAGATCTTCATCGGGCTTGGCGTATGAGTTGGACGCTTGGCATGGTTGTCATCGGCGCTGGCGTTTGCGCGTGCGGCCGTCGCCCTGCGGGAGGCTGGATAGAAGGCCTCATCCCCCTTGTCTGCGACGAGGCGCTCGCCCCTTACGAGCGCCCGCCGCTCTCGCGTTTTCAGAATGATTGTCCGAGATTTTCGATCGCACCAAGCGGCCCTTGGCCGGCAACTTGCTGTGCAGCCTGCCCCGAGGTATGAATTCGCTAAGAGAGGCCAGTATTGTAGAGGCTCGCACCTAGCGTGGACCAGACTGTACCTGTTTCAGCCCCCTCGATGCGTGCCACGGGTTGGCCGGGTCCTTCCTCCGATTACGCCACGGTTGGGGCGCGATACGAGGCCGGAGGAAGTGAACTCCTCAAGTCATCCGCGCAAATGGGGTGGAACAGCCGTGCCACCGCGGCGATCTACAAACATCATAAACTCGAATGCGAATCCTTCGTCCAATCGGTTACCGAGGTGATCGTTAATTTATCTGGCAGTGCAAACTTCCGCAGGAGGGCAGACGGGCCTGAGCAGCGATACAAATCGCGTATCGGGTCGGCCAGCATCTGCCCGCGTGGCGTTTCGGTCAGATATCTGCAGATCGATTCCGGTCCACTCGACATGATTCACTTGTCCATGCCGACCGATCTTTTCGGCACGCTGAAATGTGTCGACGGAAGTTCCGAAGGTTCGGGCTTGCTCTACACGGGTGGATTGCGCGACCCGTTGCTGGAAAGCATCGGCTTTGCGGTTGCGGAAGAGTTGATGCAATGCGTCGCTGATCGACCGACGGGCCAATTGGTGCTAGACTCCTATGCTCTTGCCGCCGCAGCCAGACTGCTGCAACGTTACGTCCGCAAGGACACGAGCAACTTCACCAAATCCTATTTCGAGGTCCGATCTACCAAGGGTCTTGACAGGGCGAGGCTCCAGCGGGTGGTCGACTTCATCCATGCCCACCTCGGGGAGGACATGTCGCTCGATCAGCTCGCGAAGGTCGCTTGCCTGAGCACGTTTCATTTCTGCCGGGCTTTCAAGATCGCCACCGGGCTGGCTCCATTCCAATACATTGCTGACGCTCGCATCCGTTGGGCGAAGTCGCTCTTGGCGGACTGCGAGACCACGATCGACGACGTTGCGATATCCGCCGGGTTTTCGTCGGGAGCTAACCTTGCTCGCGCCTTCAAGAAAGCCTTGGGCGTCTCGCCAAGACGGTACAGACTTAGCCTGGGGGCCTGAGACGCTTCGTACGACGTAGCGATGCCTGCATTGCACCGAATAGTCGAAAAGTGCGTTCTTGGCCTGAGCGTCCAAATAATCTATTCGGCCAGCGGCCCCGCGTCGGATCCACGCCGATCTTTCCCCAGGATTCCAGTTGCCTGGAAGGATTTTTTCGATCTTGAAGGGTGAGGTTACCCGTACAGGCTGGACGAGCGCCAAGCCCTAGCCGATGCGAACTGGTGCGACGTCTTGCTGACGCCGGCGCTGTGACGATCGGCAAGGTCAATATGACCGAGTTCGCCTTTTCCGGTCTGGGACTTAACCCGCACTACGCTACGCCTCGGAACACAACATCAGCAGACCAAGCACGCATGCCGGGTGGCTCGTCCCCGGGTCTGGCGTCGCGGTGGCGCGCGGCCTTGTTCCGATTTCGATCTGAACCGACCAAGCGGTTCAGTGCGGATCGCAGCAGCCTCTCGTGGGCTTCAAAACATCTGCCTCGAGATGGCCGCTTCAAGGCGTAGGCGTGCTTGCGAACTCGTTGTTGATGTGATGATCGTCGATGCGGCTGCTACTTTGCTTTCGGATCCCGACCTTCGCACCGGCGACCTCAACCGGCTCCGTCTAATTGTTCCAACCAATGCGGTTTGGGACGAAGTCGAGCCTGCGGTCGCCGGTAACTTCCGGACCGCGCTCGCGCGAATGGCCGATCAAGGCGTTTTGGTGGAGGAGAGGTCTGTGCCGGTTCTGGCCGTCGGTTCGCGCCTCGACACGCTCGTGGCCGTTGAGGCATATGAGGCCCACCGAAACCGGATGCTAGGGGATGCGGCGGATCGAATGGATCCGTGTGTGCGGGCGCGACTTCGCAAGGCTGCCGAAATCGGCATTGCCGAGGAAAAGGCGATCCGCGAGGCCCGTTCCTTATGAAAGAAGGAACCGCTTTTCGATGGGTCCACCTTCGTTGCCTACCATGCCCTGCGTTGCGCCGGCGATGGCTCTGCTGGAACAGGACGACGAAGCATTTGCGCAGACGAATAGGCTGATGCTGCGCAATACCCAGATCGGTAGCTTCCTGGATTGGGGCGGCGTTTCGATCCCGAGCGGCCATGATGGGCATGGCCTCCACACCGCGCTCCTGCTTTCCGGTGGGCCTGGTCGTGACAGCGAATTGCTTAGGGCCGCGATGGCGATGGAGGCGATAGTTCGCAACAGGCTTCCCGGTGCGCCGCTGTCCAAAAGTCTGCGAGATAGCGCCGTCACCAGCCCGAAACTACGCGCGGGCAAGAACCGCAATTCTTGCTGCTTAATGCGCAAGCTGAGAAAGGAATAAGGGCCAAATAGACGCTACTGAATTCTGAACACGCATCAGGAGACGGCACGTGTCGACAACGAAAACCATCGAAATTTCACATCTTGGCGGCTCACAAATCGGCTACCGATTTGCCGCGGACTACAATCCCGCTCTACCGACCGTCGTGCTCGTGAATTCCTTCACGACCTCCGCTGAGCTCTACCGCGCGCAGTTCGCCGAGAGCGAACTTGTTACAAAAGTCAACCTTTTGGCTCTCGAGCCCTACGGGCACGGGGAGACAAAGACAGCTGGCGAACAATTCACATACTGGGACAGTGCGATCGCCAATCTCGAAGTGCTTGACCGCCTACGCATCCCCGCCGCTTTCGTGATGGGAACCTCGCAGGGCGGCTGGATCGCGTTGCGCATGGCGATCCTCGCGCCTGAGAAGATCCAAGGTGTCATCCCACTCGGCACTTCGACAGACTATGAGAGCGCAGCGAGTCGTGAGCTCGGATGCTGGGACGCACACGCGTTCTGCGATCCTTGGATCCGCGACCTCGCAGCGGAAGTCGGTCCGGACTGGGTGCCGTCCGATCAATATTGCGATGACCTCGTCGATCCGGCCTTCGGCGCCAATATCGATGCCGAGACACGCGCGTTCTGGACGGACCGGCTAAAGAGGAACTTCAGAGGCAACGATGGCCGGCGCCGCTTGCGCATGTGCACTATCAACTTGCGTGATCGTGATGGGCTACGCGGCCGTCTCGACTTCGTGAAGTGCCCTGTCCTGTGGCTTCATGGAACTGAGGACGTCGTGTATTCGGTGGCGCATGCCAAGACCGAATATGGCCTGCTGACCGGCGCCAGGAACGTCGAGTTCAAGGCCATTGAGGGCGGCCATCACTTCCTCAGCGCCACAAATCCCAAAGAAGTCAATGCCGAGTTGCTTGCCTTCGTGGACAGATGGGCGACTCCGACCGGCACGGCCAAGAAGGCCGCCTAAGGACGCGCTTGAGGTGCCAGCCGACCGACCGCGACAGATGTCCTGACGCTGCACGGGCGGGCAGCGCAGGCAACGCCTGACAACAATGCCGGATAACCGGCAGATCAACCCTTTGGAGACGGAACATGACATTGCACAAAACGACCCAGCGCATTCTCGCCGCGACGGCGGTAATGGCAATCGGATTTCAATTTGCGGCGCCCGGACTCGCGCAGAATGGGGTTGCCCTCGTTTCGCAACCGATAAAGATCTTCATCCCGGATCCGGCTGACGTCACGAAGGTGACAGAAGCGACCTGGACTCCCCCGGAGAAGGCGGCGAAGGCGAGCTATATCTGCGTCAGCTTCCCCACGATGCAGGATCCTTACTGGATCGCTGCAAACTACGGGATCGTCGAGGAGGCGAAGCGCCTGGGCGTTTCCGTCGACATTCTGAACGCCGGGTCGTTCAACAATCTGAGCACTCAGGTCAACCAGCTCAACGATTGCGCCGTGAAGGGCGCCGAGGCCATCCTGGTCGCGCCGATCAGCGCCGATGGCGTGGCCTCCGCGGTGGCTTCGCTGAAGAAGAGCGGCATCCCCGTCATCAACATCATCCCTCGAATCGCATCCGGTGAAAATTTGGCAGGGCGTTCCACCCTCGACTATTTCCAAGCCGGCCTCGCCAGCGCGCAGTATCTGAAGGAGAGTGTCGGCGACGCCGCGGTGAAGGTCGCGCTCTTTCCCGGACCTGCCGGTGCCGACTGGGCGGCCCGTACCCTCGAAGGCTTCAAGCAGGGCATCGAAGGGACCAAGATCGAGGTGACTACGATCAAATACGGCGATACCGACAAGAACACGCAGTACAACCTCATCGCCGATACGCTAAATGCGACGCCGGATCTTGACTGGGTCATAGGCAACGCGGTTGCCGCCGACGCGGCAATCGGCGCGATCAAGGCCGCCGGCCTCACCGGCAAGGTCAAGATCGGCTCGACCTACCAGACGGGCCCGGTGCGCACCGCGGTCGAGAACGGCGACATCGACTGGGCGCTGAGTGACAACATCGTCTGGATGGCGTCGATCGGCCTCGACATGGGGGTAAAGGCGGTCGAGGGCACTCTCAAGGACGGTGCCGAGGTCTGGCCGGTTCCGCAGAAGTTGACCAAGCAGAACGCCGCGTCGACAGCGGCATCGGCGGGCTTCGCTCCGGACGGTTTCACCCCGGTCTTCTCGGTCAAGCCATGATCGCGCCGCACGTGGACGGTCTGCCGAGCGTTTCGGACACCCCCCTTCTTGAAGTGAGGGCGATCGAGAAGAGCTTTCCAGGCGTCCGCGTGCTGGAAGGTGTCTCGCTGAACGTACGCTCCGGCGAGGTGCATGTCCTGTTCGGCGAGAACGGCGCGGGCAAGTCCACGCTTGTCAATATCATCCTTGGCAATTACGCCGCCGATGCCGGCTCAGTCCTCATCGATGGCGTTGCCCTTCCTCCGGCCTCGCCGCGCTCGGCACGAGGGCGGGGGATCAGCGTCGTCTTCCAAGAACTGAGCCTCGTGCACACGCTCTCGGTGAGAGCCAATATCTTTCTCGGACGTGAGACCACGCGCAACGGTCTCCTCAGCGAACGCCGCATGGACATGGACGTCGAGCGTACCTTTGAGCGGCTGGGAATATCGATCCAACCGTGCGCCCAGGTCGGCAGCCTGTCGCGCGCCGAGCAGCAGATGGTCGAGATTGCCAAGGCGCTGCAGGCCAGGCCGAGGCTGCTGATCCTCGACGAGCCTACAACCTCCTTCACCGGCGTCGAGACAGAGCGCCTTTTCTCGATCCTCCGGCAGCTGAAGCAAGAAGGGATCGGTATCATCTACATTACCCACCGCATGGCCGAAATCAAAACGATCGGTGACAGGATCAGCGTCCTGCGCGACGGGAGGCGGATTGCGACCGAGCAGGTCACGGAGGTCGATGAAGATCGGCTGATCACGCTGATGACCGGGCGCGAGGCACTCAATATCTATCCCCGAATCCAGCATCGGCCCGGCCCGGAGGCGCTCGCCCTTGAGCATGCCAGTGCCGCTTCCGGCAGGTTCCGCGACGTGTCGATCAGCGTGCGTACTGGTGAGATCGTTGGCCTGGCCGGCCTGGTCGGATGTGGCAAGTCGGCGGTCGGCCGCACGCTCTTTGGCGAGCAGCGGCTCGGTTCCGGCGAGCTGCGCGTTTTTGGCAAGCCGGTACGCTCGGTGTCGCAGCAGGCGATGCTAGACGCCGGCGTTGTCTACCTGCCGCCCGATCGACGTCGCCAGGGGCTGGTTCTTAATCGCTCGGTCAAAGAAAACGCGACCCTCTCCTGCCTGAAGCTGCCGGCCTTCACCGCGGGGCCAATGCTCAAGAGCCAGGCGGAGAAAACCAAGGTCAAGCAGGTGCTGGACCGCCTCAAGCTCAGGCCGGCGCTTCTTGACAGGAGTGTCTCGGCCTATTCGGGTGGCAATCAGCAAAAGGTAGTCTTCGCACGAACCTTCCTGCGCGACACGAAGGTCCTCATCGTCGACGAGCCGACTGTCGGCGTCGATGTTGGAGCGCGCCTCGAATTCTACGGCATCCTTAAGGAGCTCTGCGAGGGCGGCGCTGCGATCCTGCTGATCTCATCGGACCTGCAGGAGATCCTTCATCTGACCAACAGGGTCTACGTACTCGCCTTCGGTGAGCAGACCGCTGAATACCAGCAACAGGAAATCACGGAATCGTCTGTCCTCTCGTCCTTCTTTGCTGTGAAGCGTGACCGGGTGGCCGAGACTGAAGGAGCGATGCAAGGATGACCATTACCCAGCAGTCGAATGCCGCAATACCGGCCCGCGGTTCCTGGCTCCGGGGTTGGATGATGTCGCGCCTGCGAACCACGGGCGTCATCAGCCTGCTCATCTTTATGGTCTTCGCGTTCTTCGCTTTTGCGAATACGCGCTTCACCAACCTCAACAACCTGATCAACATCCTTAACCAGTCTTCCTACCTGACGCTGGTCGCGCTAGGGCAGGGGCTCGTACTGATCAGCGGCGGCTTCGACCTGGCCGTTGCGGCCATACTTGGGCTGACGAGCGTCGTGTCGGCCGCGCTTCTCGTTATGCTCACGATGAACGGCTTCGACCTGCCGGCCTCCATGCTGATCGCGATCTCGGGAGGGCTGCTCGTTGGGCTCATTTTGGGCTTCGCCAATGGCGTGACCGTCGCCTATCTGAACGTTCCTTCCTTCATCGTCACGCTTGGCGTCGCAGGCATCGCAGCGGGTGCCGGCTATCAGATATCGGGCGGCATTCCCGTCACAGGTCTGCCGCAGGGGTTCGTCGACCTCTTCGGCACGCCGGATCTGCGCAGCATCTCGACGTCGGTCTATATCGCCGCCGTCGTCGCGCTGATGCTGCATATGATGATGACCCGGACCCGTGTCGGCCGCTACATCTACGCCGTCGGCGGCAATGCGGTGGCGGCTCGCCTTTCAGGCGTCAACGTCGGTCGCCACATCATCCTCGTCTTCATGACAAGCGGCACCCTGGCGTCCCTGTCCGGCATCCTCCTGAGCGCGCGCGTCTCCACGGGCGACACCAATCTCGGCGGCAATTTCGTTCTCCAATCCATCACTGCGGGTGTCTTGGGAGGGATTTCGTTGCGTGGCGGTGAGGGCTCGCTGCTGGGCGCTCTGCTGGGCGCACTGTTCATCGCAATCTTGAGCAATGGCATGAACCTCGTAAACGTCTCGTCTTACTATCAGATGATAATCCTCGGAGCTCTTTTGATAGCAGCGGTATTGGCGGAGCGATTGCGCATATCATGGGCGGCGCGTCGATGAGCGCGTCTCGACAAATCTGTCGGTTGGACGGAAGTGCCCTCTCTCTGGCCTACCAGAAGCGCGATCTGTCTCCAATCGAAGTTGTCCGAGCTGCATTGGATCGTGCGGAAGAGGTTCAGACAGTATTGAACGCGTTCAGCTTCATCGACCGCAACGCAGCGCTAGGCGCTGCGCGCGAGGCGGAGGCTCGCTGGCGGGCCGGAGAGGCGTTGTCGGTCATCGACGGGATACCCACCACCATCAAGGACATGGTGCCGGTAAAGGGATGGTCTGTGCGGTACGGTAGCCTTACCAGCGATACAACGCCGCACGCCAATGACGCGCCCGCTGTCTCCAGATTGCGCAGCGCGGGTGCGGTGCTGATTGCTCAGACAACGACTCCCGAATTCGGCTGGAAGGCTGTCACCGATAGTGCCGCATGTGGCATCACTCGCAACCCATGGGACTATAGCCGGACACCCGGTGGGTCTTCAGGTGGCGGTGCCGTGGCAGCGGCTTGCGGGGCGGGACCATTGCATCTCGGCACCGACGGAGGGGGCTCGGTACGCATCCCCTCGGCGTTCACTGGCGTCTTCGGTCATAAGCCGACCTATGGGCGCGTCGCCTTCAGCCCCGCAAGTTCATTCGGAACTGTAGCCCATATAGGGCCAATTGCGCGCACCGTTCGCGATGCAAGCCAAATGCTGGAGGTGATGTCTGGCCGCGATCTCTCCGACTGGACCCAGCCTCCAACAGCGTTCCGGTCTGCTCTGCCGACCAATCTCGATTGGCGAGGTAAAACGATCGGGTACTGGAAAACACCGCCTGTCGGCGGTGTCGATGCCGAGGTGGCTGCGGGGATCGAGTCAGTGTTGGACGATCTACGGCAAGCCGGCGCGCAGGTCACAGAGTTCATACTACCCTTTTCGGAAGTACTGCTGAATGTCTACGACCGCCACTGGCTAGTCGGTGCGGCCTATCGCTTGACCACGATAGACCCCGTGAGGCACGACATGCTCGATCCGGGCTTTCTTGAGGCTGCGAAAATCGGCCAGCAATTTACCGCGGTAGAGCGTATGGAGGCCGAGCTGACACGGGGAAGATTTGGCGCGGCGATGGAGGCGGCATTCTCCGAAATCGACTTCATCATCTCTCCAACGGTCCCAATCCTCCCCTTCAAAGCTGGGCATGACATTCCACCCGGTTCGGACCTACGGAACTGGGTCGAATGGTCATCGTTCAGTTTTCCAATCAATCTTAGTCAGCAACCAGCTTGTTCTGTCCCCTGCGGGTTCAGCCGCGAAGGCTTGCCGATAGGCATGCAGATCATCGGGCCACGCAGTGCCGACGACGACGTTCTCAGTGCAGCCATGGCGTATGAGAAGATGTATCCTGATAGGTTTCTCGGAACTGGCGGCCGATGGCCGGAACGTGTGTAAGGAAGAGAGCTGCATGATCGAAAAACCACGGTCTCAAGCACCAGCCGTTTATCACCGCCGGGTCGGAGATATCGTCGTCACGGCGCTATCGGATGGGTATGCGGATGCCGGAATAGAAGAGATCCGCAATATCGATCACGAAGAAGCGCTGAAGATGTTCAAAGCGCAATTTCGGCCAGCACGGCGGGCCGCGATCAACTGCTTCTTGGTACACTCCGCTGGACGCTTGGCATTGATCGATACGGGTTGCGGTTCCTACTTCGGGCCAACAGCCGGACGACTTCTCCATAACCTTTCCGCCGCGGGCCTGACTCCAGTTCAGATCGATACAATCCTGCTCACACATATTCATCCCGACCACTCGGCAGGGCTCACAGACCTGTCGAATGACGGTCTGGTTTTCCCCAATGCTGCGCTTGTGATGCATCAAGACGAACTGGAACACTGGTTTGACGATGCGAGAATGGCTGCAGCGGCAGAGCTGGGGTGTGACTTCTTTTTCAGGACTGGTCGAGCGCAGGTCGAGCCCTACCGCGATAGATGGAGACCGTTCCAAGGTACTGTCGAGGTCTTTCCGGGCGTGAACGCCATGCCTCTACCCGGGCACACGCCTGGTCATACCGGCTATCTCGTTGAGTCGCAGGGTGATAGACTTCTGATTTGGGGTGATATCATTCACATACCTGAAATTCAGATCGCTAGGCCGGAAGTCACAATGACCTTTGATTGTGATCAGACTCAAGCCGCGTTGACCCGCTCGACGTTGTTCGAGGACGTTGCATCCAGTGCACTTCTGGTTGCGGGAGCGCATATCGACTTCCCGGGCTTCGCACGCGTTGTTCGACGCGGTACCAAGTTTCATCTCCTGCCCGAGCCGTGGACAGATGCCCTATGTTAACACAACTGAAGTGCAGTGATCTTGGTGCAGCAATGGACGGTCTGCTGATGGAGTAAGATCTCGTCATTTCGCTTGGTGTCGCGATAACGCTGTTTCGCGTCGGTGGCCGCAATCGATGCGGCAGCTAATGGCGATCACGGTTTGCCGATCGCGACAGCAGTCGTTGCCTAGTTCCGGAAACGACCTGCGCTCCTTCCTTCGCTGCATTCTATCGAGAAGATTGGCCTTGCCGGTCGTGGGGTAGCTTTGCGACGCGCCGAAAAAGAACTCGTCGAAGGTATCCCGCCCGATCGGCTTGCCTCATTGGACAAGCTGTTAGAGGTTGACCCGTCGATCGGCCTGACGCGCTTCCATTGGCTGCGCTCGGCGCAAGAAGCGCCGGGAGCGTCAAACCTGGTCGGCCTGACCGAACGGCTTGCCTTCCCGCGCACGCTGGAGATCGATCCGAAATTGCAGATTCGCATATCGTCCGGACGATGGGACAAGATGGTGCGTGAGAGAGTAACGCCACGCAGCCTGGCTGGCCAACGACTTTAACGCGAGTCGTCGGCACGCGCTGATCGTGGCGCAGGTTATCAAGCTCGCCGACGATGCGGTGACGATGTTCATCAAACTGACGGGTCGGCTGTTCTCGCAAGCCAATTGTCGCAAGAAGCAGCGGCGCCGCAAGGCTCGGGCGGCGCAACAACCAGCGACTGGCATGCCGGTGGACTCACTCTGTCGCTTAAACTCCCTCTGGCGAGCCTGGTCGGCTGGAGCTGAAGCGCAGCAGGCCGCTCAGGACGTGAACCCATTTGCGAACGGATGGGCCATACGTTCCGCTGATATCCGGCCTAGGATAGCGGAGACGGATAGCCTATTAGATCATTAAGTCTATCGATTTTATATAATTTGGAAAACCGTTTCTCGCACTGCAGCATTTCTACCCCTACTAATCGATCCGGCACATAATTTGAAGGTTGGTTTGATATGAGCAGCGGATATAGGTTCCCTGATTTCTCCGACAAAAAAACCGTTGATAGTCATATGGATAGGCTCGACACGCAGGGTGTTTCCCGGCGCGATTTTCTATCGTTGGCATCAGCTGCCTTTGTCGCGGGGTCGGCGGCGGGCGCGCTCGGGCTTCCGCAGGTCGCTATTGCCGAACCGTCAGGCAAGATTGCTTATCTGGCCTGGAGTGCCAGCACGGAATACAATCAGCTCGTCAGCAAGGGGGCCGAAGCGGCGTCCAAGGTGTATGGCTTCAGCTATGCATTGCTTGATGGCCAGATCAACGCGGCGCGACAGTTAAACCAGTTCGAAGAACTGGGCACCACGCATGCGACGGGTGGTTTTTTCAACATTGTCGACGGAAGTGCCATTCCGCGTGTAGCGCGGCTTGCCGCCGATTCAAAAGTATTCTTCGGTGCCTCGTGGTCAATTCCCGATTGGTACACGCCGTTCGACGCAGGAGAATATTTTACGCTCTACGCGGTTCCAAATGAAGTTCGCTCCCACAAGCTCCTGACCGCTGAGCTTTTGAAGAAGGTGACGGAAGAATTCGGCGGCGGCGATATCGCCGCGGTCGTCGGTACGGAAGCGGATCTGGTTCCGAACGGGGGAGGATGGGGAGAACGCGCCCGCAATCGCGGCCGGGATCTTGCCTTCCCCGACTACCCCAAGACGCGTCTCGTCGATCAGCAGCCTGGCCGTTGGCTTCGGGAGGAATCGCTAAAGGCCACGGAGGTGCTGCTTTCGCGTAATCCCGACATCAAGGGCATTGTCACGCAGAACGATGACGAGGCACAGGGTGTGCTTGCGGCGCTGAGAAATGCGGGCATCCGTGCGGGCAAAGAGATATTTGTAGCTGGCAACGACGGCACTTCGCTCGCAGCTCGCTCGATTAAGGATGGGGCACTGCTGACGACAAGCGCCAACAATCCGATATACACCGGCGCACTTTTCGCGGCTCGTCTGTACGATGTTTCTCATGGTTGGGTTCCCCGGGCTGCCGAGCGGCAGCTGCATTGGAACACCACGATCCTGACGTCGGACAATGTGGATGCCTATCTTGAACGGTACGTCGACAATGGCGACGTTGAGCCATTCGACTATGCGCGGCTTTCCAAGGTTCTTCATCCCGATGACTGGGATCCGCAGGCAGAACTATTTCCTATCGATCTTGATACCCAATGGGAGACTTTCCCCAAGCCAAGCGGCTGGGACTATCCCAAGGCGTATAAGGATGCGCGCGCGCGCGGAGAGTGGGAAGCGGTCAAGGCGGAGTATGATGCCCACTATAAGATAAAACTCGACGGCCCGTCTCCATACAAGCCTGCATGACGTTTGGGCATTTTCCTTGGAGATGTCGTCGTGAACGTTAGGGACGATTTCACAGCAGCGCCCGTTCAGGCCGTCTCGAGCAAGGCAGCCAACGAGACCTTCTTTTTCGCCGAAGGCCTTGAAAAGGCCTTCGGTCCCAATACCGTCCTTTCCGATGTATCTTTCGACATTCCCGGGCGCAGCGTTGTTTCCATCATAGGGGAGAATGGCGCCGGCAAATCAACCTTGCTCAATATTCTCAGCGGTCTGGTAAAGGCCGACAGCGGCAAGTTGTGGCTTGGCGGCAAGCCATTTGCGCCTGCTGGTTATGGCGAAGCTGTCAGGGCTGGCGTCTCGCGCGTCTTCCAAGAGCAATCGCTCGTCCTGCAAGTGCCCGTATATGAAAACCTCATTCTAGGATTTGAAGCGGATTTTGTCCGTTTCGGCCAGGTCGTCGATCGCAAGGCGGCAATCGCCGCCGCGCAGAGCATCGTTGACGAAGCGGGAATCGATGTCGACGTGCGCCGTCGCACCGGTGACTATGATTTTTCTCGGCGACAATCGATTGAGATTGCCCGGGCCTGTCTTCAGGCAACGCATCTCGCGGGTGTACAGCATCCCTTCATCCTGCTTGACGAGCCCACGTCAGCACTCGATCGCCGCGACGAGAAAGTATTCTTCGACCTTCTTGACCGTCTGAGACAGCGCAGTTCCCTGCTGTTTGTCTCGCACCGCCTGTCGGAGGTGCTTGCTCACTCCGATCTGATCTATGTCCTCAAGGACGGCAAGCTTGTCGCGCGTCTACGGCCGGAAGAAGCAGATGAATCGCGCTTACATGGGCTCATGGTGGGAAGGGAGCGCGCGGCGGACTATTATTTCGAGAAGCGGCAAAGGGCCGATATAGGAGTGCGAACGCCGATCGTACTGGATGTCAAGGCCTTGTCCAGGCGCGGCGACTACGAAGACATATCCCTTTCGGTACGGGCTGGCGAGATCGTCGGCATCGGTGGCCTTCTGGACTCGGGTAAGACCCCCCTCGGCAAAGGCATTGCGGGGGTCGTTCCGCCAACGGAAGGGAGCATCATCCTCGGCGGGAGTTCGCCGCTGAGGCCGCAAATCCGCAAGCTTGTAAAGGCAGGGCTTGCCTATATTCCGGCAGAGCGTCTCACCGAAGGCTTGATCGCTGGGCAAAGGCTTTCCTGGAATATCTCTCTCGCTAGCGGCTACGATCTCTTCGCCTCCAGGCTGGGCTTCTGGCGGCCAAAACGGGAAACGGCTGCGGCACGCGACTACATCGCATCGCTTGCCATTCGTTCTGGTACGCCGACGATAAGATGCGCGCGTCTTTCGGGGGGCAATCAGCAGAAAGTTGTCCTTGCCAGATGGCTGGTAAGGAATCCCGGAGTTCTCGTTCTCGACAATCCTACTCGCGGCGTGGATGCCGGCGCCAAGCAGGAAATCTATCGGATTATCCGCGATCTCGCCGACAAGGGCGCAGGCATCGTACTTATCACCGACGAGCTTCTGGAACTGATCGGCCTGTCAAACCGTGTGCTGATCATGCAGCGCGGACGTCTGGTCAAGGAAGTGGCGGCACCGGTGGAGCAGAAGCCCGCTGAGAAAGACCTCGTCGCTTCCATGCTCCCGGGAAACATGTCTTCCGAAAAATCCAAAGTACTTGTCGATCTTTCAAGAAGTGTCCCCGCATGAGCATTGTCGAAGCCAGTAGTCCGGCGAAATCCCCCCTTCGTCTTCGGTATCAAGCCCTGGATCTCAATCTGCTTTTCCCGGTCGCGGTGGTTGTCGCCCTGATTGTAATATTCTCGCTGACGAGCCCGTCTTTTGCCACTTGGCGCAACCTTACCTCCGTTACGGGTCAGGCTGGCACGCTGCTCATCGTAGGCGCGGGTGCGACGTTCATCATCCTGATGGGCAGCATCGATCTCTCGGTTGGCGCGATCGTCATGCTGATCGGCGCAATCACCGTTCGGCTGCTCAACTATCACGACATAGGGCTCGGAATGCTGCTCGTCGCGGCTGTTGTTGGCCTGGTGCTCGGGGCCATAAATGGAGCGATCTACGCTTTCGGGCGAATACCGTCCTTTATCGTCACGCTAGGCACGTTGTCCATCTTCACCGGCGTCGCCCTGCAAACGCTCGAGGGGCGTGCGGTGCAGCTTCAGGTCTTCGACCTGGAGTGGATCGCGATCGGTCAGATTATCCCGCGCATTCCCAACATCTTCCTTTTCGCCGTCATCTTGTGGGGCATCGCCATATTCATAGCGCAGCGAACGCGTTTCGGCCGCTACATGTATCTGATCGGCGGCGGTGAGGTTGTCGCCCATACGGCCGGCGTCCCGGTGCGGCGCTACAAGATCTATGCCTTCGCGCTTTGTGGCCTCTTTGCCGCTCTCGGAGCAGTGGTCGTCACTGTACGCCTCGGTGGCGCGGGACCCTCGCTCGGTTCCGATCTGCTCTTGAATTCGATCGCGGCAATCGTTGTCGGAGGTACTTCCCTGGCTGGCGGCGTGGGGGGGCCCCACCGGACATTGCTCGGGGTCCTGATCATCGTGCTGCTCGACAATGGCCTGAATCTTCTTGGCGTTACTGATTACACTCAGATGATCATAAAGGGTCTTGTGGTCGTTGTGGCAGTTCTGGTCAGTCGTGGAAAAGATGATGCCTTGGCCATTAAGTAAAAATCCTTGTTCTGGCAAGAAATATTGAATTTCGCACTCAGGAGAACACGATGACGCTCCAATGGAAAAAGCCCGCTCTTTTCCACGGCGATCGCTACGAGGAGATCGCCAAGAAATTTCGCCCTGTATTCGAGCGCATACGACAGGGAGCCGTGGAAAGGGACGCGAACCGCCGCCTTCCGACGAAGGAGATCGAATGGCTCAAGGCTGAAAAGTTTGGCGCCTTGCGGCTTGACGAGGATGAGGGCGGGCATGGGGCCAGTCTCGTCGATCTGTTCAGGCTCCTCGTCGAGCTCGCGGAAGCCGATTCAAACCTTGCTCAGATTTTTCGAGGGCATTTCGGCTTCGTGGAAACGTTGCTTTTTTCAGTGGAGGAGCCATTTTCGAAGAAGTGGCGTTCGCGGGTCGCCGCGGGCGAACTCGTATCTCCGGCCTGGACCGAACCAGGGGATGCGGCCTGGAAAGGCTTTTCCACGGCACTTTCGACGGACGGTGATCGCTGGCGACTAGGCGGCAAGAAGTTCTATACCACCGGAACCCTGTTCTCCGAATGGGTAAGCGTTGGCGCTCGCGGTCAGGACGGCGAGACCGTTCTGGTCATCGTATCGACGAAGGCGCCGGGAGTAACCGTTGTCGATGACTGGAACGGTTTCGGCCAGATCCTGACCGGCAGTGGAACCGCCGTGTTCGATGCGGTGGAGGTCTCTCCACAAGACGTCATACCCGTGGACAAACGCGTTCCCTATCAGATTGCCTTCTATCAGGTGGTTCACCTCGCGACGATTGCGGGAATTGGTCTCGCGGCATCGGAGGAAGCCGTCCGCTATGTCGCCCAGCGCAAGAGAACTTTCTCACACGGCGCGGCGGCCGTTGCGAGGCAAGACCCGCAGGTTCTGCAGCTCCTGGGGAATGTGAGTGCGCGGGTTGCGGCCGCCACCACTTTGGCGATCGACGCCGCCCACAATCTCCAGCAGGCGTATGATACCGCGAAGTCCGGAATTCCCGTCGATGTTCCTGCCTTGGAGATCGCGATCTACCAGGCTCAGATAGTCGTCATTGACCAGGTCCTGCAGGCAGTGACCACGCTTTTCAACGGGCTTGGCGCTTCGGCGCTCAGTCGCGAACTCGGCTTTGATCGCTTTTGGCGAAACGCCCGCACGGTCTCTTCCCACAATCCTGTGATCTACAAGGAACGCATTGTGGGCGATTTCCTCGTCAACGGCGCTGCTCCGCCGGAGTCGTGGCTGGCAGGCGTCAGCTGACGATCGATCCAACTTCTTCTGTTTTCTCTTGGCCGGATGTCGCTCATGTCACGCGAACTGATCTACAATGCCTTTGCCCACGTCACGCCCAATCACCACAGCCACGGCTACTGGCGTCATCCCGAAGGGAAGGGCCAGACGAATTTTCATAAGTTGCAACCTTGGATAGACATGGCCCGCACCGCGGAGCGGGGCTTTTTTGACGTCGTCTTCCTGGCCGACGTCCCGGGAGTTTATGAAACCTCGCGCGGGCAGCGGGACAAGGCGATCCGCTCAGGGATGCAATTTCCAAGCCATGATCCGGCCAGCCTTGTTTCGGCGCTCGCCGCAGCCACGGAGAATATTGGTTTTGCGGTGACGAGTTCGGTCCTGCAGGAGCATCCCTTCTCTTTCGCCCGCAAGATGTCCACGCTTGACCATCTAAGCGAGGGGCGGATCGCATGGAACATCGTCACGTCCTATCTCGACAATGCGGCCCGCAATTACGGGTTCGATGGCCTGGTAAAGCATGACGACCGCTACATATGGGCGGACGAATACGCCTCCGTGGCCTACAAGCTTTGGGAAGGAAGCTGGGAGGACGACGCCCTGCGGCTTGACGCCGAGGCCGGCGTCTATGCTGATCCCGGCAAGGTCCATGCCATCAATCACGTCGGGGAGCGCTATCGGGTCGAAGGACCTCATATCGTACAGACATCTCCGCAGCGCACCCCTGTTCTGTTCCAGGCGGGCTCTTCGGAAGCCGGGCGTAGCTTTGCTGGCCGCCATGCGGAAGTGACCTTCCTCGCAGCGCGCACACCTGAAAGCGCGGCCGTCGACATAGCGGATGTTCGCTCCAGGGCGAGGCTTCATGGCCGGGATCCGGAAGATGTCCGTGCCATAGCCATGCTTTCTCCGGTGATTGGCAGCACTGAGGCGGAGGCTCGCGCGCGTCGCAGGGAAATTCTGGACTGGTTCAGCATCGAGGCCCTGCAAGCGTTCTGGAGCGGGGGCATCGGGGTGGACCTGACCGCGATCGATCCTGATACGCCGCTTACGGAACTGCGGAGGCAGAATGGCACGCGGGGGACGGTGCGGGCGTTCATCGATGCCGCTCCAACGTCGGCTGTCACTTTTGCTGACGTGCTGCGTCAGACGATTTCGGCGCAATTCGCTGGCACGCCCGAGCAGATCGCGGACGAAGTCGAACGGTGGGCGGCGGCGGGCGTTGCCGGCTTCAATGTCGTCCCCGTCACGACGCTGGGCTGGTGGCCGGAATTCGTCGACCATGTCGTGCCTGTGCTCCAGAAGCGCGGCTTGATGCAGCGTGAATACGCGCCTGGCACGCTGCGCGAGAAACTTTTCCGCAGCGGGCCCCATCTGCCTGACAGTCATCCCGCCCGCAGGCTCCGGCCATGGGCCGAGACGACCGAAACGCATCGCCTTACCTTTTCCACTGAGCAGGAAGCTCCGTCCGCCGCGTGAGCGGCGGCTGGCTGAAGGACTGAAATCTTGTCTTCTGTTGCACGAGAAACAGACGTGGCCGGTTTTGCCGCCAGGACGATCCGCTCCGATGAAGAGGCGATCTCGGTCGCGCGCGAATTGGCGGTAGCCTTCGCAACGACAGCATCCGATATCGACCGAAGCCGCGAATTGCCCTTGAACGAGCTCAATCTGCTCGCGAAAAGCGGGATTCTGGGCATAAAGGTGCCGAAGGCCCGTGGTGGCGCGGAGGTTAGCTACCTCACAGTCGTGCGGGTGTTCACGATTCTGTCCGCCGCCAGCGGATCGCTCGGCCAGATACCGCAGAACCATTTTCATCTGATCGACGCCATCTTCCGGGACGGCACTGAGGAGCAGAAACGTTTCTTCGCGAAGGAGATTCTGGACGGCAAACGTTTCGGCAACGCGTTGAGCGAGCGCACAAAACAGCCCGTATTATCGCTCCCGACGACCCGCATCCGGGTCACCGAAAACGGCTATGCCGTCTCAGGCGTGAAGTATTATTCAACCGGGGCGCTGACGGCTCAATGGATCCCAGTCTACGCGACAGCCGATGACGGCCAGACGGCGCTTGTTTTCATACCGCGCGATGCGCCAGGCGTTGAAGTCGTCAACGACTGGGACGCCATGGGTCAGCGGGCGACACACAGTGGCACGGTGAAGCTGGATGATGTCCGGATCCCTAGCCTTTACGGCCTGGTGCCCTGGGCCGGCTTCACCGCGCCCGGCACGTTCGGCCCGTATGCCATCCTGATGCACGCGGCGGTCGATATCGGCATAGGCAAGGGGGCTCTTGCTGCCGGGCGCGATTTCATCGTCGGCGAAAGCCGGCCATGGGGTGCTGCCAACGTTCAGGCGGCCGGCGACGATCCGTTGACCATCTACCAGTTTGGGAAGCTTGCCACTCACCTCCATGCGGCCGAGACGCTGGTCGAGGACGCGGCTCGCGCCCTGACCCGCGCCGAGGCCGAGAATACGGATATCGCCAGTTGGGAGGCGGCCGTCACCGTGGCCGAAGCAAGCGCTTTCGCAGGGGAGGCCGCCGAACGGCTGGCAAGCGAGATCATATCGCTCGCCGGAGCGCGATCTACTTCCGACACGGTGAATCTCCACCGCTTCTGGCGCGATTCGCGAACCCACACGACCCATGATCCGATCCGCTGGAAATATCACCGCGCTGGCGATTGGTACCTCAACAAACGGCTGAAAACAGCAATTTGAAGTCCATCATTCATATTCAGGAACCGTATCATGTCGAGCTATAAGCCTACGCAAGTCCCTCTTCATCTCGGTATAAATCGTCGCTCCTTCCTGTGGGGAACGACCGCCATCGGCGCTGCCCTTCTGTCCTCTTTTCCCCGTACGGCCTTTGCTGAGGATGAGACACCCAAGACGGGCGGCACGCTGGTCGTTGGGCAGTACCAGGAGCCTACGGTCTTTGATCCGAACTACCAGTATTCCTGGGAAACCTATCGGCTGGACAAGCACATCTATGAATCGCTGATCGCTGAAAATCTCTCGCGGCCGGCTTCTGAAGGCGCCCCCGAACTCGTTCCAGCGCTTGCTGAGAGCTGGGAGGTTGGCAACGACGCACGGGTCTTCACGTTCAAGCTTCGGCGTGGCGTCAAGTTCCATGACGGCACCGACTTCAATGCGGAGGCCGTACGCTTCAACGTTCGCCGCTTCACCGATCCGAGCTTCGAATTCTTCGACCTTCGCGCGAAGGGCTCCATGTCGACCATTTACGCGAACCTTGCCGAGATAAAGGCGCTCGACGAATACACCGTGCAGTACGTCTTCAGCGAACCCTTTCCGGAGTTTCCGCGTCTCCTGCCGCAGGGCAACTACGTTTCGGGCATATTCAGCCCCAAGGCGCTGCAGACTTACGGCCAGAGCGGCCTTGCGGAGAATCCGAACGGCACCGGGCCGTTCAAATTCGTCTCACGAACACGAGGCGAGAAGACGGAGCTTGCGCGCAACGATGACTACTGGGGCGAGAAGGCCTACGTGGAGCGCATCATCTTCAGGCCGATCCAGGACGACTCAACGCGGCTGGCTGCGTTCCAGGCCGGCGAGATCGACATCCTCACCCGCGTTCCGGCTGATGCCGTCGATCTGCTGAAAGGGCTTGGCGCGACGGTTCACGAGAGCGACAACGCCGGTCAAGTCTATCTGAACTGGATCTTCAAGAACCGCTTTGCGCAAAACAAACAATTGCGCCAGGCGATCATCCACGCGATCGACCGCGAGAACATCACCAAGATCCTCTACAAGGGATACGCAAAGCCGTCCTACAACATCTTGAATTTCAGCAATACGGCCTATGATCCCAGCCAGAAGGACTATGCCTATGATCCGGAGAAAGCGCGCGAACTGATCAAGGCCGCGGGCTTCGGCGACGGCGAAGTCAATTTTACAATCGCAACCGATGAAGCCAACCAGCCGCTCGTCGAATGGCTGCAGCGCGACCTTGGAAAGGTCGGCATCACCGTTCGCATCCTCTCGCAGGAATGGCTGACTTACACAACCAACCTCGGCAATCCGGACGACGATATTGCGCTGGCCATCATGGAGTGGGGCTTCATTACGCCGTTCTGGCTCAAGGTCGTCTACGACTATTACATCGGCTTCTACGGCGGCAAGGACTACGTCTCGCCGGAGATTGCGACGCTGATCCAGGCCGCTGTCACCGAGGTCGACCAAGCGAAGGCCATCGAGACATGGCGGCGGGCCAATGGGCTGCTGCAAGCCGATGCAAGTATTGTCCCGCTGATCGGGTTCACCCACTATTTCGCAAGCGGCGCGAGCATCCGCGGCTTTAACGTTCCAGCGCAGAACTTCTATGATCTAAGGCCGGTGTGGATCAAGCAATGACCCGCACGTTCGTCAGCCGGCTGCTCCAGCTCGTACCGCTGCTCTTCGTGATTTCGGTGCTGGTTTTTCTGATCTCCCAGATGATCCCGGGAGATCCGGTCAGCAACGCGCTTCGTCTCCAGATATCGGGGAAGGCGCTTGAGGACATCAAGGCTACATACGGGTTGCAGAAGCCGGTTCTCGCCCAGTATTTCGACTGGCTGCGCGGCTTTCTAAGCGGGGACTGGGGACAGTCGATCGTCCTCAAGACATCCGTGTACGCGGTCCTGAGCAAGGCATTCGTCAATACGCTCATCCTGACCGGTTCGGCCGTCGTCATCTGCCTCGTGTTTGGCGTTCTCGTCGGACTCGTCAGCGGATTGCGAGCCGGATCGGCGGTCGACCGAGTGACGATGGCTATCATCCAGGTTGGCAACAATCTGCCGATCTTCTGGTTCGGCCTGTTTCTGATCTGGATTTTCGGAGTCAACCTGAAATGGTTTCCGATCGCCGGCATGTACAATGCTAGGGGGGATCGCGGGCTCCTGGATCTCCTGCACCATCTGGTACTGCCGTCCCTCGCCGCCGCCATCATTTCGATGCTGATCCTCGCCCGCCTTGTGCGCTCGAACGTGATCGACATCATGAACACCGACTACATCCGGACCTTCCGGTCGCAGGGGTTCTCGCGAGCTCATATCATTCGCAGGCATGTCGGACGAAACCTCGCCGCGCCCGTCGTCAATATGACCGGCCTTCAGATCGGTTATCTGCTGAGCGGCGTGATCTTCGTCGAGAACGTCTTCAACTGGCCCGGGGTCGGCACGCAGATCTACAACGCCGTTGCCGGGCAGGACTACCCAATGATCCAGGCGAGCGTGATGCTGATCACCATCTGCTTCGTCCTGGTCAACCTTTTCACGGATCTTATCGTCGACTGGCTCAACCCGCGCCTGACTGAATGAGGCGGCTGGAGAAACGAACATGGCTGAAATCGACTATACAGACGTAAGCGGGAATGGTTTGGCGGAAGACGTGGACTTTCCCGCCAGTCGCTGGAAGGTTTTCTGGTACAGGCTCACCGCCGACAAGTTGGCCGTCGCGAGCCTGCTTTTCATTCTCCTCGTCATCGCCGTGTCTATCTTTGCGCCATGGATCGCGCCTTATGACCCGAACGTGGCCGATCCGTCCGGTCGACTCGCTCCGATCGGTACGCCGGGGCATCTCTTCGGGCTCGATGCGCAGGGTCGTGACATTCTGAGCCGACTGATATGGGGCGGGCGCTATTCGCTTCTCGCGAGCGTGATTCCGGTTTTCATCGCCGTCGTGCTCAGCTTGGCTTTCGGCCTCGTCGCCGGCTACCGGGGCGGGTCGCTCTCCGCCTTCATGATGCGGATCATCGATTTCCTCTTTGCGTTTCCGATGGTGCTTTTCGCCATCGGCCTCGCCGCGGTACTCGGCCCGGGCGTCTGGACGGTGGGCCTTACGGTCATTTTCAGCGCGGCGCCCTATCTCGCCAGGGTGGTCTACGCCGACGTGAAATCCGAACGCGATAAGGAATATGTGGAAGCCGCCCGTGCGCTCGGTGCCTCGGATACCGAGATCATCGCTACCGAGATTCTTCCGAATGTCGCTACGTCCGCCATCGTCTACGGGACGACCCTCGTCGGCGGCATGATCGTTTTCCTCGCTGGGCTCAGCTTCCTGGGCCTTGGCGTTCAGCCCCCAACGGCGGACTGGGGCAGGATGGTCGCCGAAGGTGCCAAGGTGATGATCCTCGGCTCTCCTCATATCGCGACATTGCCAGCCATCGTCATCGTTCTCGTCGCCCTTGCCTTCAACTGGCTCGGCGATGGCCTGCGTGACGTTTTCGATGCCCACAAATGATCCGATCGGTCGCGGAGTTAAATATGCCCCTTTTGAGCGTCAAGGGATTGGAAGTCGATTTCGCAAGCCGCGGTAAGATCCACAACGCCGTCCGCGGGATAAGTTTCGATATCGCCACAGGTGATGTTCTTGCCCTGGTGGGTGAATCCGGCTCGGGCAAGAGTGTTACGGCCGCATCGATCATCGGTCTTCTGCCTCGCAAGGCCGTGTCCCGCGGCAGCATCCGCTTCGAGGACCAAGAACTGGTCGGGCAGGGGGAGGTCACGCTCAACGCTGTTCGGGGTAGCGGCATAGGGATGATCTTCCAGAACCCGCTAACCTCGCTGGACCCGTCATTCCGGATCGGGGCGCAGCTCGAAGAGACCGCCCGCCACCACAAGAAGCTCGACGGCGCCGCGGCGAGAAAGGAAGCTCTGGACTGGCTTGGACAGGTCGGTATCCGCGATCCCGAGCGTGTGCTGAAATCCTATCCGCACCAGTTGAGCGGCGGAATGCGGCAAAGGGTGGTGATCGCGCTCGCTGCGATGGGGCGGCCCAAACTGCTGATCGCGGACGAGCCGACGACCGCGCTGGACTCGACCATCCAGAAGCAGATTCTCGATCTGCTGAGAGACATCAATGCCAGGTACAACACCGCGATCCTGATGATTACCCACGATTTCGGCGTGGTTTCATACCTCAGCAACCGAGTCGCCGTCATGCGGAACGGCGAGATCGTCGAGCAGGGTCCAACGTCCTCAATTCTGTCCGCGCCTCGACACGCCTATACGGAACGCCTGCTGCGTTCGGTGCCGCGGTTGGGAGACAAGAAGAGAAACGCCCGGGCCGAAGCTGGCGAGCCGGCTGCCACGAGGCCCGCAGTCGCGGGACGCAAGGTTCTTCTGGAAGTCAGGGGTCTCTCCAAAACATTTCAACTCAAACAAGGTTTCCTCGCGCGGCGAACGCGGGACGTGCACGCGGTTCAGTCCGTCGACATCGATGTCGGCGCCGGAGAGATCGTGGGGATAATCGGGGAATCGGGATCGGGCAAGTCGACGCTTGCTAGGCTCGTTGCCCGTCTCATTGATCCCACCGAGGGCAGCATACGCTTCGACGGCGAGGACGTCGCCAGTCTTGCCGGTGAGCGCCTGCGCGCCTTCCGCCGCAGGTTGCAAGTCGTGTTTCAGGACGCCACGTCGTCCCTCAATCCGCGTCGTTCGATCGGTGATCAGCTCAGCGCTCCGATTCTCCGGCTCGGCGCTGCCACGAACAGACGCGAGGCTTTGGCCATTGCCGCCGAAACGCTCGTGCGTGTCGGTCTGTCCAGAAATGCACTGGACAAGTTTCCGCATGAGTTCTCGGGAGGGCAGCGGCAACGCATCGGCATCGCAAGGGCACTTGCGGTGCGGCCGGAATTCGTGATCCTGGACGAACCGACTTCGGCCCTGGACGTTTCGTTGCAGGCGCAACTGCTCGACCTGTTGCTCGACCTGCGCAGACAATTCAATCTCACCTATGTCTTCGTCGGCCACAATTTGCCAGTCATTGAATATTTCTGTGACCGGATCGCCGTCATGGAGGCCGGCAGTCTGGTCGAAACCCTTGATGCTGGTGACATCATTGCCAATGCGACCCATCTTTCGACCCGTAAGTTGATCGATGCTGTACTGATGGCGAAAGAACATTCGACAGCGGGCGAGGCATCCGTTCGCCGGATTCCGTTGCAAAATCCCTGGTAAGGTGCCGACGACATGAAGCCGTCTTCTTCTCTGAAGAAAGTATCATGTTCAAAGGTCGGCATTGTGACCGATGAGTGATCATATTTGGGGTCAGGGCCAGAGCGGTTCGAATCTTGCAGATCGTGAACCCTATACTGCTCGCCGGATTGGGATAAGAAGTCTGAGTGACCGGAGGTCTTCAGAAATTTGACGCTCCGCATCCCATGTGTAGATGCCGTTCAGGTTGATATGCTCCCAACTCAGCGGCGAGATGTGCTTCAGCAGCGGCTCTGGAATGTTCTGTCCGCCATTTTCAGGTGAGAGGCCAGACGCTCGGAAGGCCTGACTCTCGAACGACCGATCACGGATTTCATCATCTCGACAGCAAGATATTCGCCATCATGGCCATTTGACACGACCGTGTCGCCCGACGGTGATATTATCATGACGGAAGCGCAGTGTGGCCTTCATGCCAGTCGAGGCGATCATGGGAAAGTATAGAGACCAACGCGAGCCACGCAGGCGTCGATATGACGATGCCCCCGTTTCCTTTTCGGAGCGGACTTCCGAGCCAAGCTATTTTCAGCGCCTAGCGGCCGTGGCTGCAGACCCCGTCGACGCAGAGGTGATGTGGTTCAACGCCAGCAAGGGTTTTGGCTTCGTCAAACTGTCGAACGGCACCGAGGCCTATCTGCATATCCGAGTGCTGGAGGTAGCCGGAAGCCGCGGTGTTTCCGAGGGGGCGCGTCTCAAGGTCACGGTCGAAGACAGCCAAAGGGGTCATCAGGTCACGCAAGTGCTGGAGATCGGCGATCAAATCGCGAAACCTCCCGCACATGCGCACCTCGCTGGAGAATCCATCGCCGGACCGGATGGGCAGCTCGAGAGCGGAGGCACGGTCAAGTGGTACAATCCCGAAAAGGGCTTCGGCTTCATTGCACCTGACAACGGTGAGAAGGACGTCTTCGTTCATGCCACCGCGCTGTCCCGCTCAGGGCTCAGCGTGCTGGTCGAGGGTCAGAAGGTGGTCGTCGAATGTGGGCAGGGCAAGAGAGGCCTGGAAGTCCGGGCCATTCGTCTCGCCTAGACGCCAATGTTGGCCACGGCCGAATTGCCCTCGTACAAAGGAAAAGCCCGCTGCCGGGAGAAGGTGACAGCGGGCTCGATTTGAAATGCAGCGCGGGAGGAGGTGCGCCGCCTTCGGCGCCGGCATCGCATCTGGGAGGAGTAGATGGCCGACCAGAGGATCATACCGATAGCCGCTGATATTGCAATGCACAATTTGTATATCGCATGTGCGAAGGCGCTGCCTGGCCGAGCGTCCCGATGGCGGCTCCGCTCAGTCCAGAGATCGCAGAGTGGCCACAACATATCTGGCCTTTGTGTAGGCAGCCTCCGCCGCTAAGTTCCCCTCGATAAATCCCAGAGAAATGCCGGTCGCACCCCATGCACGGCAATCGCCTTGGTCGACGCGAGAAGCAGGAGCGATGCCCTGTCTCCGATACGTCGGCAAGGTGTCGCCCGATCAACCTGATTGGCGGCATTATGCTGCTGCAGGAGGACGTCATAAAATCAGCTGAAATTTCGGGTTCGGGAGTCCGGATCGTCTCCATCAATAGAGACCGCGCGATGGTCAATGCGGCGACTTTGTTGGGGACTTGGAATGGGCAGTTTGCATCTGGATCGCGCGCGCTTGGACACCGTCGCAGGGTTTCCCTTTTGTCCGCGTCGATCGCTTTTTCAGCCGCGGCGTTGAATTCCATCGCCGCCTTCGCGAAAGCAGCCGGCAAGGTCCGGAACATCGGCGCGGCTGCGGCGGGCACCTCTGTCGCGTCGGCCGGCAGCGCAGAACCAAACACATCGTCGGCTGGCCGTTTACCGGGCTGATCCCAAACATAAACGCCGGAGGCGGCGATCACCAAAATTGACGTGCAATCTGTTTCATCGGAATTGTGTTTCCACGTTGAACCTTGCAGAGGCAACCCATCTGAGCCGCTTGGGATGCAATATCCTACGACCAAGCTGACAACTGGCTGTCGGCCAGGGTCGAGTTTCGAGGCCTGTGAAAGCTCTTGGGGACGGCAAATTGACTTGTCCTAGATCAAGATTGTCGCATAAGCAGCGAGGTAGGAAGGTTCTCGTCTATGACTGTTGCCAACGAGCCGGCCTGATACACTGGTACCCAGATGTTGCTGCATTGGACTATCGCGGTGCTGATCGTCCTGCAGCTATTAATCGGTAGGACATCAAGCCGGCCCACCGGGCGTTCTCGCGTGGCACTGAGCCGGCAGCTGGCGACTCTTCAACGCGAATATTCATGTCTGTGTCGGCTTGGCCGTTCTGGTGCTCGCGATCTGGCGGATTGCAGTCCGTCTATAGCCAGCGGCCGGCGCGCTCCTTGGTATTCGTGTGTCGATACAAGCTAGTCTGACACCCAAGGCGCGGTGGCTTAAGGAATATCGCGCATTTCAGATGCGCGATATTCCTTGACATCTCGGCGTTAGCGGAGGAATTATCACGCATCTGAAATGCGGGATAATTCAGTGTTGCACCTTGTTGGAGAGACCATAGACGCCAAGCGCGCTCATCTGCGTGCGCAAGCAGGGGAGCTGGTTCAGCTCGTCCGCGGGGTGTATGTCGATTCGACGGATGACATCGAGGCCACGATACTCGGCCATGGAGTGCGGATCGTGCGCTATCTCTACCCGGCCGCCTATTTGTCATCGGCAAGCGCGAATCTCCTGGGGCCGACTCCCGATGGGCGATTGTTTATCAGCGGGCGCCGCAATCAGCGCACGCGCCTGCGAACGCTGGAGATCGTCCAGAATGAGGCGCCGGCGCATCCATCGACGGTAAGTGTCGTCATCGGCGATGACATGGGTGAGTTGAGAGCCAAGGCGTCGTCTCCGCGGCAGCGCTTTCTGGAAGCCTTCCGGCTGCGCAGCGAGCATGCGACCGCGATTACCGAGCCGATGCGCGCGCAGATGGCGGCGCGCCTCGTTGAAGAGCTGGGGACACCTCAGGCCGCAGCGGACGCGATTTGGGCGCTCGCCCGTGAGAACAACTGGTATCGGGAAGGAGAGGGGGCAGCGCGTTATCTGCTGGCCCGACCGAGGGCAGACAAGATCGTAGGTAACAAGGCAGCTCTGGAGTTTCTCGTTGCTTGGCATGGAACACCGCTTGGGCATCTGACCCATGACGGCTTCGAGTGGCGATGGAAATCTTCAAGACGAGGTAGCGGCCCGCCGCTCATTCGCGAAACGATACCGGGAAAACTGCCCCCGTTTATCGAGTCGCTTTTGCCGGAAGGATGGCTCGCCCAGGTCCTGCATCAGCGCGACGAACGCGACGTGCTGCGATCCGGCAAGCGCTACATTTCGAACATCGCAATCGTCAAAAATGATGAGGAGCTTAAGGAACTTCCTGCAGACGTGCTGCAGGGCAAACTTGCGACCTTCTCGAAAAACGGTCGCTTCACTGGTCGCTATAAAGGGCCCGGAAAGGGAGAGATAGAAGAGACGTTCGAGCAGAATCTCGCACGGCTATTTGCTCAGTCGCAAACGCCGCGCTTGTCTGGAGTCCAGATTAAGGCGCCCATGTGCTTGACGACTGAAGGGACGCTAGTGCCAGCGGTCGACCAACCGTTCACGCATATCTTCAAACCGGCGGGCACGGCCGGCTTTGAGACGCTGCCCGCTGTCGAGTGGTTTTGCCTGGAGCTTGGTCGAACGGTCGGCTTCGAGGTTCCCGCCGCGACCCTGATAGAGATGCCCGATGGCATGCCGCCTGCGCTCGTGGTCGAACGGTTCGATATCCGACGTAGCTCCGATGACCACCGAATGCTGGCAATGGAGGATTTCTGCGCGATCCTCGATCTGCCGACATCTGCCAAACATGATGGCACGATCGAACGCATGGCGCGGGGACTGCGGCCGCTTTCGACTGACCCGATGGCCGATCTCGAAATCCTGTTCCGACGTGCATTGTTTGCCTGGTTCATCGCAGATGGCGACATGCACCTGAAGAACTTGGCGCTCTTGAAGATCGCCGAACTTGGAACGCGTCAGTTCGCGATTGTCCGATTTGCACCGCTCTATGATGCGGTCACAACCCGGGTATTCCCCGGCCTCGCAGGAGACCGTATGGCGCTAAAGCTCAATGGTAAGGACGATCGCCTGACACGTCAGGACTTTCTGATGCTTGCTCGAACCATCGATCTGCCGGCCGCGCGAGCCGAGGCGGTGATGTCGGAGCTGGCTATACGTCTGGGGGAAGCAGCATCCGGCGTGGCTTTGCCCGAGCGACTGGGGGCAGGAGCTGCAAAGACCGCCGAAGACGCCATACGTGGCATCGTTGCCGGGCGTGTCGAGGCGTTCCGATGAGTGAACCATTGGCTTACTCGTCGCATCGACGCCCACAATACCGACAACGCCCCATTCGAACAGCGGCGCGCCCGCTGGCCGGTGCTTCTGGTTTGGGAACGAGCTTCACGGCGATCTCACGGCAATCTCTTTTCGGGCCGGCCTCAGCGGCCGAACCGGATGGGAACGGTCAGGGTGATGGAGCCGCCGCCAAGATTGGCGGGCGGAGCCGGAACTGGGCTGGCGCGTCGCAGCAGGGATGCGGCCTCCGCATCGAGCGCGGTATCGCCTGACGAGCCGATCAGCCGGGCCGACAGGACGCGGCCAGCGCGGTCGATGGTGAAGGCGACGGATGCGGTGCCCGTAGCGCTCGCCCCGGCGGGATAGCGCTTGTAGCGGATGAGGTGGGCCATCAGCGAGTTCTTCCAGATCGCCGGGGAGACCGAGGGGGCCGAATCCGATCCGGACGAGGGGGCGGCGGCGCGATTGGCACGGGTCGCCAAGGTTCTCGGCGGCGCCGTCGTCTGCTTCAGCCTGGGCTTGTCGGGACCGATCGGTTTCTTGCGCTCGGCCTGGTGGTTCCTGGGCGGCTTCTTCTTGTGAACCTTCGGCCTCGGCGGAGGCGGCGTTGCCAGCATGGCCTCGGCCTTTTCCTTTTCCGGCAGTGGCGAGATGGCGTACCTGCTACGCATCTCGTTGTCTCATGCCGTTGCGCCGGAATCCGATGTCTCCGGCTCGTTTGCCCCATGTGCGGTTCCGTCCGGGACGTCGCCCGGCGGCTCGCTCAACTCCCGCCACCGAAAAAGACCGTCTCTCGGACACGATGGTCACGAACGATCCGTCCGTTCGCCATACTTACGACGCGATCGGCGACATGGAAGTAGCGGTCGTCATGGCTGATCACGATCAGGGTCTTGCCCTGCGCCTTAAGCTCCGGCAGCAGCTCTTCGTAGAAGACGCGGCGGAAGTCGGGGTCCTGGTCCGCGGCCCATTCATCGGTGACGATAATGGGCCGATGTTCGAGATAGGCTTGCACCAGCGCCAAGCGCTTGCGCTGCCCTGTCGACAGGTCGGTGGTCGTGAAGCGATCGCCTTCGAGCCGTACCTTGTGGGCGATGCCCAGGCGCTCAAGCTGCGGCTGCGCCTCGCCGGGAAGCGCGCCGTAGGCGAGATCGTCGAATAGGTAGTAGTCGGAAAAGATCGTGGCGAAGAGCTGGCGGTAGTCGTCGCGTCTTTCCGCGCCGACGGGCTCGCCGTCCAACATGACCAATCCCTTCTGCGGGGCATGGAGGCCGAGCAACAGCTTGATCAATGTCGTCTTGCCCGAGCCGTTCTCGCCGACGATGAACAGAAGTTCGCCCGCATGAACGATCAGGTCGACTGGTCCCAGCACAAAGGGAGCGACACTGCCTGTCGTGGGAAAGGCATAGGTGACGCCGCGCAGCTCGATCGACCTGATCGAAGTCGTGCCGAAGCCGCTATCCGCTCCGCTGATTGCAATATTCGGCTCACGCTGATCCAGCTCGGCCGAGAGCATGGCGATCCGTGCAAACGAAATCCGGGCCTGGTCGAAGACCGGAAACGCGCCAGCGATCGTCTCGACAGGCCCCTTGATGTAGAGAAGCACGATCACCGCGCCGCTGCTTACGCTGGTGTCGATGCCGAGGTGAAATTGCCCTGCCAGCAGCAGGCCGATGACGACGAAGAACACGGCCGACCCGCCGGCGTTGGCCAGCCAATGCTGCCGCATGGCGCGGCTCTTGAGTGTGGCGATGCGGTCGGCGTGCCCGGAGAGCAGAAGACCATGCACACGGCCGCGGCGCTGCCGGCTGATCTTCAGCTCCTTGGCTCCGTCGATGATCGCCCGGTACTGCTTGTGCAGGTCGTCCTGGGCGACCCTCACGCCCTCATAGTCGCGTATCCAGGCGCGCCGGGAGATGGCGTTGATGACAATGCCGACGCAAAGCGAGGCGATCGCCAGAAGGAACACGATAGGCGAGAGGGTGGACAGATAGACCAGGCTGCCGATGGTGATCGCCAGCGCGATGGCGTAGCCCGAGAAATTGAAGGTGAAGGCCGAAACCGTATCCACATCGCCGGTCAGCACCGACATGAGCCGATGAGGCCGATGGGCATCCAGGGCGGCGATCGGCGCGCGCAGGATGCGCGCGGATATGTCCTTGCGCAGGTTCGCGATGATCTTCTGGCCGACGACGCTGTTGCCGACGCCTGCGATCGCCGTGCCGCCCGCGCTCAACAGGCACAGGCCGGCAAAACGCGTCAAAAGCTCCCATGTCGCTCCGTCCTCGTGGAGCCCGGTATTGATGGTCGCCAGCAGCCACGCCGTAGCCAGACCCGCGACGATCCCCGCAAATGTCGCAAGCAGAACAAGCCGCCAGAACGGACGAAGAAGGCGACCTGCCTCGACGAAAACCTGTCCGCCACCCGGTTGGACGCGACAGCCGTTCATGGCGCGGACCTTGCGCGCAGCAGCCACAGCAAATAGGGCGAACCGACCAGGGTCGCCACCAGTCCAGCCGGTATCTGCCAGGGGTAAACGAGGTTTCGGCCAAGCCAATCCGCCGCGATCAGCAGATTGGAGCCGATGGCGGCGGCCGCGAGAATTTGCAAGAATGGCCGCCTTATTCCCAGCGCGCGCACGAGATGGGGCGTCATAAGCCCCGTGAAGCTGAGAGGGCCGACAACCGCCGTCGCGGGTCCGGTGAGCAGCGCGACGGCGGCCAGAATGACGAGGCGGGCGCGCAACAGGCTGACGCCCGATGCGCTGGCGATGTCGGCGCCGAGTGATATCAATGCAAGCCACCGGGAGAGAAGGCAGCTGGCGGGGATTGCAAGAACGGCAACCACCGCCACGATGGACGCGGTCGCCGCCGTCACTCGATAGGTCGAGCCAGACATCCATGTCAGGAGAATGGCGGCGCGTGGATCTCCGCTGGTCAGCACCACGCCGGTGAAGGCGCTCGTCAACGTCGCAAGCGAGATTCCAACGAGCAGAAGCCTGCTAGCCGAAAAGCGCGAATGCCAATTGAGGGCAAAGAGGACAAGAAGGATTAGTAGCGCTCCGCCGGCGCAGGCAGCGAGTGCAAGCCGGTCGGAAAAGCCGGGCACCAGCAATAGCAGAAAAATGATGCCCAATGATCCGCCGGAAGAAACGCCGAGCACTTCCGGGCTGGCCATCGGATTCCCCGTCAACCTCTGCAGGAGCACGCCTGCGACAGCCAGCATGCCGCCGGCCGAGGCTGCGGCGATCACCCGGGGGGTCCGCCAAGGCAGAACGGACTGCGCCATATCCGAAGATAGCCATTCCCATCCGGCGGGTGTTCTGCCAAATCCCAGTCCCAGCGCGACGGCTGCAACCAGAATGAACAGCAGGAATATGCCTGAGCGGATCGGCCGTACGTCGCGTATTGGTCCGCTATGCCCAGCCAGCGTCATGGGGCCGTCGCGCAGTCTCTGGAGGAAAACGACGAACAACAGCAAAAGGCTGCCGGCAACGGCCGTGGCAACGCCTGTGGGGATTTCCTGGCGAAATCCAAGAAGCTGGACGCATTGATCCGTGAGCAAGAGGAGAAGGGCCCCGGCAATTGGCGACCACAAAAGCCGCTCTCCGAAACGCCGCGCTCCCAGCAAAGAGACGATCTGTGGCGCGGCCAGACCGACAAAGCCTATGACGCCAGCCGCGCTGACGCAGAATGATCCGGTCGCCACGGCGACCGCCATCCCCGCAAATCTCGTCGCTGGAACGTTGAGACCTATGCCACGTGCCTGCCCGGGACCGAGCGACAGCAGGGAGAGCGGGCGGCGAAGCAAGACTGCCGCGGTGGCGCACACGCCGATACGCGGCAAGAGGTCACCAGCGGAACTCCAGCCGTTCTGGACCAGCGTTCCGCTCTGCCAGATAGAAAGTCCGGCCAGATAGTCATGGTTCAGAAGTGTCAGCAAGGCACCGAGCGCGCCGAAGAAAAGGCTGAAAATCAGCCCGCAGACGATGACCGAAACCGGAGAGAAGTCCGCTCTGCCCGCAACTGCTAACACAAGGACCGCAGCGGTGGCCGCCCCTGCCAACGCGACGAGTTCCGTGTGGTCATTCAGGAATGAGGGAGCCCACAGGGAGGCCGCGGCGAGAGCCAGATACGCACCGGCCGAGATACCGACGGTCGTCGTATCTGCGATAGGATTCTGCAATGTCTGCTGGAGGATGGCTCCGGCAAGGGCAAGGCCGGCGCCGACCAGCAGGCTCATGGCGATCCTGGGTACCGCCACTTCCGCGAAAACCAGCGCCTTCACATCGATACCGGGCGCGACAAGGCTCGCCCCCCACAGCGGGGGCGGCAGAAGGTCCGTCAGAGTGCGCATCGACAGCGCAAGGGCAAAGCATGCCACGATGAGCATGACCATAGGAAGCAACCAGCTGCTGCCGGACCGATGGCGGGAAGCCTGTTCGCTCATCCCTTGCTTTCCCGCGACTGCATGATGGCGGCTGTGAGAACCTGCGCGAACCTCATCGCAGAGGGGATTCCGCCAAGGGGATAAAAAACCGGGATGGGATGCACGCACCCTTCGCGCACGATGGGCAGGCTTCGCCACAGCGTGCTGTGGGAAAGCGCATGCTCGGCCCGTCTGGTGCGGTCCCCCTGATCGAGGTAGAACAGTCGCGCGTTGGAATTTTCGGCCAGCTGCGCGAGATCGATCAGCGCGTTTCCGAACCGCGACGGTGGCACGCCCAGCGCGTTGTTCAGGTCGAGCCGACCGAGAATTTCGTGTACCCAGCTTCCCTTGCCATAGGCGTAGATTTGCCTGCCGTTCTCGTGCAGCACGCCAATCATGACGTCCCTCGACTTTTCACCCTGCAGTTCGGCGCGGGTCTGGGCCAATACTCCGTCGAAAACGGCGAGATAGCGCTCGGCCGCGCCTGCCTTCGAGACAAGCTCCGCGATCTGGCGAAGCGCGCGCCGGGCATTTTCGAGGGGTGAAGAGGGCGGGTCGACGATTGTGACCTTCAGCGTCGGCGCGATGCGTCCGAGCTGTCCGGCGAGATTCGCCTGCCAGTTCGAAATCAGGATGCTGTCGGGTTGCAGCCACGCGATCAGTTCGAGGTTCGGCTCCGCTCTGGAACCGAGATTCAAGACCTCGGAGGGAAGGGCAATCCCCGGCAACCACTGCTGGTAGACCTCCGTATCGGGGACAGCCAACGGGACTGCGCCAATCGCAAGGAGGCTCTCTGCGGCCGCCCAGTCGGTGGCCACGACTTTGCGGGCCGTTTCCGCCCGGGCGGCCGATGATGAAAGACTGGCCGCCGCAAACGCAAAAACCGCCATGAGATGGCGGCGGGTCAGATTTGCGGATCGAGCCGATACCAGCATTCAGAACCTTGTAGTTCCAGGCGGGCTTCCCGAACCCCGCCTGGAATGTTCCAGTGTTTCGTCAGAAGTCGAACGAGGTGGACAGCAGGAACGTCCTCGGCGCGCCTCGGGCGAGGCCGAAATTGGATGAAGCCGCTGCCCAATAGCTTTTGTTGAAGACGTTCTCGACGCTGGCGCGCACCGTTACCGGCTTGCCGTTTTCGTGGTTGAACGTGTAACGCGCGCCGAGATCGAAACGCGTCCAGTCCGGGATGCTCTGCGTGTTGTCCGCGCTCGCATATTGAGACGAGGTGTAGATCACGCGACCGGTCAGCGTCAGGCCCGGCACGAAGGGTGTATCCCATTCCGCTCCCAGATTGAGCTGGACGTCGGGAACGCCGATGGCCTTCTTGCCGTCAAGCGTTCCATTCTGCGTCCTGGTCTGGACCCCGTCCATGAACGCGACGCCTCCGAGCAGCCGGATTTGGTCGGTCACTTCGCCGAAGGCGTTCAGTTCCAGGCCCTGGTTGCGGGTTCTGCCGTTCACGCCATAGGTGTTAGTGGCTGTGTTGAGATATCCGCTTGGCTGCTCGATCTGGAATAGGCTGGCGGTGGCGGTGATGCGTCCCAAATCGACCTTGACGCCGGCTTCATATTGCCTCGACCTTATGGGAGAGAAGGTCTCGCCGACGTTGCTGGAGCCGGCCGGCGCCGTGGGACCTTGACTGAGGCCCTCGATGTAATTGGCGTAGAAGGTGACTTTCTCCCATGGCTTGATGACCAAGCCGAGCGCGGGAGAAAATGCGTTTTCGTCATAGTCGGCGGTCTGCGCGCGCGTCGTGACGTTCCAGGCCTTCTGGCGTACGGTCTGGTATCGCCCGCCCAGGATAAATTGCAGGCGGTCGTCCAGCATGTAAACGCTGTCGGCGACCGCCAGGCTGCTGAGCGTCGACGCGCTGGTCTTGGGCGTGGAATCGAGCCAGCCCGACAGGTCCGTCATCGGAATGACGGCGGGGTCGTAGATGTTGGATGAATAGGTTGAAATGACCTGCGGGCGGTTGCCGAGCTCACTGTAGAGGCTGCTCGCGCTTACGGTCAACTCGTGCCGGACGGAACCCGTCTCGAACTTCGCGCGTGTGCCGACTTCGCCCGTATAGACGGTGTTGTAAGTCGGTTGATAATAATTGTTCGCGTCAAAATCGCCGGCGGAATTCCTTATGTACTCAAAGTTGTAGAGGCCGAGGAGTTCGTTCCGGTGCGCGCCGAAGGTGGCGTATGCGGTAATGTTTTCGTTGACGTCGTATTCGCCATGAACGTTGGCGATATAATCTTTGCCTTGGGCGTAATACCAATCTTGACCCAGATCGGCCGACGCCTCTGGCGCTTTCGGTATCTGGAAACCCGACCGGAAATAGACTGGACGTACGGGATCGTCGGAGTAGTTCTTCTGGTAGATGAGATCTGCCGACAGACGCAGCTTTTCGCCTTGATAGTCCAGGGCCAGCGCGGCGCTTCCCAGTTCGTTTGACTGGCCGTCCACCGCTGTGTCGCCGTTCGAATACGTGCCGTTGAAGCGTACGCCGAACTCCTTGTTGTCGCCGAAGCGCCGGGAAAGATCGACGCCGCCGCCAAACTGGCTGTCGGAGACATAACCGGCGGTCAACCGGGTGATGGGGTCGTCATCCGCTCTCTTCGGCACCAGATTGATGACCCCGCCGATGCTGCCGCCGGGAGCTATGCCGCTGAGCAGCGCGCTGGGGCCTTTCAGGACCTCCACGCGGTCCACCCAAGAAGTGCCGGCCATCTGATAGGGCGCCAGGCCGTACAGGCCGTTGATTGTCATATCCGGATTTCCCACTGGGAAGCCGCGGATAAAGAACTGGTTGGAATAGCTCCCGTCGGCCCATGTCGTGCGCACGGAGGGATCGTTCTTGACGACGTCGCCGACGCTGCGCGCCTGCTGATCGCGGATTGTCTTGTCCGTATAGCCCGTCACGTTGAAGGGCGTGTTCATCACGTCCCGGTTTCCAAGCATTCCAAGCCGTGTCCCGGTGGCGACCTGGCCCCCGGCGTAGGGCGGCGTCGTGGTCGCTCCTCCAGTGACATTGATCGTCTCGAGCGCGATCACGCCCGGCACGGTAGCCGCACCGGCATCGGCAGAAGCGCCGGGCTTCTGGATCGATACGGTGGTGGCATTCGTGAATTTGTAGGTCAGGCCCGAGCCGGCCAGGATACTGTTGAGCGCCTCGGTGCGCGTCAGTGTCCCCTGGGCGCCCTGCGAATTGATGCCGCGTGCTAGATCGGCGTTGAAGAACAACTGCACGCCCGTCGCGTTCGAGAACTGCACCAGCGCCCGGCCAAGCGGCTGCGGGCGGATGTTGAAGCTGGTCTTCGCCGCCGTGCTGGACTTGGCCTGGGCGAAAGCCGGCTCGGAAAGCGTCGGCAGTCCCGCCACGGCGGTCGTCATCAGCAGCGTCAGGAACAGCGACCGTCCACTCTTCCTTTTGCCCCCCATCGTTCGTGAAACGCCGTTACTCGCCGAAACGTCCTGCATGGCCCCACCTGCGCATCGCCCCGCGCAAGGCGGGAATTGCTGTCCAAAGAGGGCTGCGGAACGCGCCCTCATAGGCTTTGACACCTGGGAGGGCCAAACTAATGAACGGCTTTTCAAAAAAACTCGGGAAAGAGGCCTTTCACCCTGCGGGATAGACGATCGCCAGATAGCCCGTGGCGTTGATCAGGCGGATGGGCAAGGTGTCCGCAATGGTCTGCAGGGCGCTCTCCGCCTGCCCGGTATCGAAGATTGCGGTCACGGGAATGGTGCCGATGCTGCTGTCCATCAAAACGATCTTGCCGCGGCGATAGCGCTCCAGCTCCGCCAGGACGCGGCGCAAAGGCACGTCCTGGAAAACGATGCGATCCCGTCGCCATGCCTCGACCGTATCGACATTCGCCTGGATGGGCGTCCCCACGCCGTCACGGTCGTAGCTGACCTGCCAGCCCTCATCGAGCCGCACCGGAAAGCCGGACGAGCTGACGCTGACAGCATGTTCGGTCACGGCGACCGTCACGAGCTCATCGACATATTTTACGTCGAACTTTGTTCCGAGCGCCTGTGCCGCGCCTCCGGCTGCGTGGACCACGAAAGGACGCGCCGGATCGGAAGTGACGTTGAAGAATCCCTCGCCACGGAAGAGATCGACATGACGCTCGCTCTCGGTAAAGCGGGCGGACAGCGCCGAATAGCTGCCCAGCTCGACCGTGCTGCCATCGGCTAGGGCGATCGTGCGTCGTTCGCCGATGTCGGTTGTGTATTGCGAAAAGAGATCGGGCCGGTTGTAAGCGTAAAGTCCTCCGGCTCCGGCAAGAATGACGACCGATCCGGAGATGAAGTTGCGCCGCGACAGAATTGCTCCGGAGCGCCTGATGCGGTCGAGCTCAGGCTGGACGATGTCGAGGCGCTTCCACAGCGCTTCGGCCCGCTGCCACGCTGCGCCATGCGCCTCGTCGGCCGCCAGCCATGTTTCAAAGGCCTGGCGATCCGCTGCCGTGGCCTTGTCGTCGCGCATGCGCACGAACCATTCCAGGGCCTCCATCATGATCGGGTCTGCGGCTTCGTCCGTCATACGCCTCATTGCCATTCAGGTACTTTGCTCTTGCCGGCGAAGCGGTGCCTCTATCCTGCATCACACCCGAGAACGGAAAGGTAATGAACCGGAGCGGTAGATTATTTTCGCTGCATCTGGCGATCAAGGTCGGCAAGCGCGATGACGATGTGGGAAATGACGGTATTGCGGCTCACGCCCTGACGCAAGGCGATCTCGTCATAGCCCATGCCTTCGAACTTGTTCAGCATGAAGACCGCACGACGGCGCGGCGGAAGCGCGGCCACGGCCTTCAGTACGCGCCGCAGCTCACATTTGAAGATGGTCGTTTCCTCAGGCGAGGGGTGGCCATCGGGAATCGCATGCAATTCGGTGTCTGGAATGTCCGTTTCGCCTCGGCGTCGCCGGTCACGTATATAATTGAGCGCAAGATTACGCGCTGCGCAGGTCAGGTAGGCAGGGCAATTTTCGAGGTTGCCGCATTCGGCAGCTGCGATCAGTTTGAGGAACGATTGCTGGACGAGATCTTCAGCCGTGGCCCTGTTGCCAACCAAGCGGTTGACGAGACGACGCAGCCGTCCCTTCTCGGTCGTATACAAGCCAGCAATGTCGATCGCTCTGGTGTTCACCTGTCGGACCTTGGTCTGGGTTGATACGCTTGGCCACCTTGCCTGATGGGATTGAGAGGCGGTTACGTTATCGACAAAACTCTCGCAATCTCAATAATTTAGAGGAGTTCTAAAACCACATCGTCATGGAAATGCGTCCTTCGCTAAGTGGCTGATATTACATCGCGAAAATGTGCCACGAGGCTCATATGAAAATTGAGAACAACAATCAAGTTTTGATATGGTGTAGCGATTTTGTCACAGCGAATTTGGGCGTTCCTCCCTCCTCTCGCTTCAAGGTCTCTATTCTTTCCGCCCGGGGGCGACGTGCCACATCAACCATCGCACGGGCGCCTTGCAAAGACTGAAACGGATGACCCGCCGCCCCCTGTGTCTGACGCCGGTACAGCAACATCCAACCCATTTCGGGACCTTGACCGAGAGGTGAAGAAGCACCACGGCCTAGGCTTCCTCGACGCAAGGGTACGGCCTAGACGCCTACAACTTCAAAACCCCATCGCGGAACTGCGCGGCGATGAAGGGCATGAACGTTGTAACCTTACGACTGGACAGCCGCTGGGCCGCGTGGGGCATCCAGACCTCGATGGGCCGATTGAGCACACGACTCCAACGGCCTGGGGTGTCGGCATCGACGTCCCTGGCCACAAGCGACAACGGTAGGACGGCGGCGCCGGCGCCCGCGCGTACCGCATCGTGAATCATGAGAATGGAGGAGAGGCAGAGCCCCGAGATGGTCGCGGCCATACAGAAGGTTCTGTCGGCAGCCCATGGGGCCGGCATTAAGGCCGCCCTGCATTGCGGAACTCCAGCCTACGCAGCGAGGGCTGTCGAATGGGGTTTCGATCTTGTTACAGTCAGCAATGACGTCAGACTTCTGGCAGGCGCCGCAGCAGCCTGTGTCCAGTCGTTTCGTGGCCTCGTCACGGGCAAACCACCTGCCCCTTGATGGCGGAAGGTTTCTACCTGTTCGACTGTCGAGACAGGCGAGACCAAGACCTTGCGGGCAATCGAAAGAGCCGGCCCGCTGGCAGGGTCAATGACGGCGTTGATCGACCCAGCGCCGACGTTAGCCACGATCCGATGAAAAGCATCTGACAGCGGATATCGTCCGACTGACTTCGGCCTACGGCCGCTATGGCTATCGGCGGATCACAGCTCTGCTTCGGCAGGAAGGCTGGAAGGCGAGGGTCGAATGCTTTGGGATGCAGTGTTATCACGTGCTGCGAGTGCAATATTTCCCGCCAACCCCTCAACCTCCTCGAGCGCGTCAACCGCCGCCGCTTCATCATCCAAGCTGCACAAAAGTGTGCTTCCAGACCGGAACGGCAAATGATTTATCAGCTTGGCGATGTCGGAAGGATGCAGACCGCCAAGACTGGAGCAGGGGCTTTGCTTCGAGCATCCCTGTTCTACGTAAAGAGTCGCGCATTTCATGCGCAGTTCCTAGGTCGACGTAGCCAAGGTACGCCGGCGGCAGATCCGAGCCAGGAACAGTTGCGTAGGTCAATCGTCAAAACACACGGGCCGATCGGTCGGTCCGACGTTCTTTCCCGGGGCAACAGATCTGGTCCGAAGGATGCTCGCGCAAATACGCCTCTAGGATTAATGTGCCGCCACTAGGAAAGTACTCGCCCCGTGCACTGGTGTGTGTCAACGAATAGTCCGCCACTTGGGAGCTAAATCTACAGAGATAAAGACGCATGTTCTTCGATAAGCCCAAGTGAATCTCCACGGTCCGCTCTCAAGATCGTGATCGTAGGAGCAGTGAAGGCAACGTTCGTCATTGGCTTGCCCCAGACTCTATGTCTATACTCTCACGTCTATTATTCGTCTGATCGGCAAGCACGGCTTCGGCCGCTTTCTCTAGCAACAGATGAATTGGCGCGGTGCCAGCGAGCGGTCGAATTGCGTAGATCTGCAAGGGGGATGGTGCCGGGTCGGAACGAAGGCGCCGCAGGCGCCCAGATTCCACCTCCACCCGATAAAAATGCTCGGGAAGGTAGGCGAGGCCAAGGCCGGCAATTGCAAGGCTTGCTGCTGTGCGAAACGTATTGCAGATCGTCAGATTGCGGAAATGTACATCGTTCGTCGTCAGCCAGTTCAGAGTCGATCCGCGAAACTGCCACTCGCGTGATGTCGCGATGACGGGGAGTTCGCTCAACCTCTGGGGCGTCAGCACCTCGGGAATGGCTGGTAGTTCGGGACTGCACATCCAGGCGAATTGGATCATCTCGATGGGATTTGAGGCGAAGCGCGACTGCGGCATCTCGCAGGCTGCGAAAGCGACGTCGAGGGTGCCGGCATATAGCTTTTCCTCGATGAGGTGCGACAAGCTCACTTCAAGTTCGAGCTGCAGGCGAGGGTAGGTCTGCCGCACGAAGCGGATGAGCGCTGGCAACCAGGTGAGGGCGACGATCTCGGCAACCCCGAGCTTGATATAGCCGACGATTTCCTCCTTTTCGGCCACGGCATGCAGAAAGCGATCCGAAGCCAGCAGGATTTCCTCGGCATACGGCATCAACAGGGCCCCTTGCGACGTCAGCCGGGCTGTACGCTGGGAACGGTCGAACAGCGGCACGCCGATGCGCGCTTCCAACTCCTGTATGCGCATCGAAACCGCGGATTGGGTCGCATTCAACCTGAGCGCGGCCTGTGCAAAGCTGCCGAGGCGGGCAGCCCAGTAGAAGGTTTCGATCTGCCGGTGGTTCAAATTCGGTCCTCCGCTCCTCCTCTCTATTACTTCAGGTTTTCTGATGCATCTCCACCGAAATAATTCGATTTTCCTGGCATATTGCCCGTGACATTGATGCGTGAGCCACGACAGCCGCGCCCGCGCAGTTCGGCTGAGCAGATTTGAGTATCGACACTGAGTGAGGAACCGTGATCAATTCAGCCAAAACCATCGAGATCGATCCGGCTTTCGTCGAAAGGACCATTCTCGAACTCGCTTCCTACGGTGCCGTTGGGGAGACAGGTGTTTCCCGCACCGTATATTCGCCCGAATGGGCGGGTGCGACCGATTACTACAGTCGCTGCTGTGCCGAAGCTGGGCTCGATGTGCATCGCGATGCCGTTGGCAACGTATGGGGACGGCTCCTCGGAACGACGGACGAAAAGGCGGTCGTCTCCGGCTCGCACATCGATTCCCAGACGCCTGGCGGCCGTTACGACGGGGCGCTTGGCGCCGTGGCGGCCCTGGTCGCGATTAAGGTCCTGAAGCAGCAGTTTGGTACGCCAAGACGCACCCTGGAAGCTGTCGCCTTCTGCGAGGAGGAATCGAGCCGCTTTCCCAATGCCAATTATTGGGGCTCACGGGCGGTGACCGGTAGGATCGCCCCAGGCGACCCGGAGCGGGTAATTGGCTTTTCGGGCGAGACGATCGCCGAAGCGATGCGCTCGGTCGGGCTCGATCCCGAGCGCATTCCCGAAGCGCGGCGCAATGACATAGACAGTTTCCTCGAACTTCACATCGAGCAGGGCCCGATCCTCGAACAGGCAGGGCTCCCTGTCGCCGTCGTCGATGCGATCACCGGAATTCGCCATTACAGCGCCGAGCTCGCCGGGGTGCAGAACCACGCCGGTGCCTTCCCGATGGACATACGTCATGATCCACTGGCCGGCTTCGCAGAAATCGCTTCCGGGCTCATCAACACGGCCCACCGCTTGGGTCGGCCGGCGGTCACGACCGTCGGCCGGGTGCTGGTCGAGCCGAATTTTCCCGGCATCATTCCGGCCAAGGTGGCGTTCACCATCGATGCGCGCCATCCCAACGCGGCGGCCCGCAGGCGGCTCTACGAAATGCATGAAGGGCTGATGCGCGAGGTCGCTGGCCGCAGGGGTCTCAGCGTCGACTGGCGGGTCATGATCGACCATGAACCTTCGCCCTCCGATCCCGGGATCGTCGCCACCTTGCAGCGCGCCGCCGCCGAGCAAGGCGTGCCGTTCCTTACGATGGCGAGCGGCGCGGGTCATGATTCACAGCAGATGGCCGCCATCGCCAAGGTTGCGATGATATTCGTCCGCTCCAAGGACGGACGCAGCCATACGCCGGAGGAATTTTCCTCGCTGGAGGATATCGTCGCCGGAATTAGCGTGCTCGCCGCTGGCCTTCACGCGCTTGCCTATTGAAGAGGAGCTAGCCCATGACCTACCCGCGCGACCTGGCCGGCTATGGCCGTAATCCACCGGACCCAATGTGGCCTGGCGGCAAGAAGCTCGCGGTGCAATTCGTCATCAACTACGAGGAGGGAGGCGAGCATTCGATCCTGCACGGAGATCGCCAGAGCGAGGCTTTTCTCACCGAGGAGCCAACTGTCGCCTTCGCCAACATCCGCAACATCAATGTCGAGTCCCAGTATGAGTATGGCAGCCGTGTCGGCTGGTGGCGGCTATACCGGCTCTTCACCGAGCGCAAGCTGCCGGTGACCATCTTCGGGATAGCAACCTCGCTGCAAAAGAATCCCGAGGCCGTGGCCGCAATGAAGGAAGCGAATTTCGAGATCGCTTCGCATGGCTTGCGCTGGATCCAATACGCGGAAATGCCGGAGGAGCAGGAGGCCGCGCAGATCGCCGAAGCCATCCGCATCCATACCGAAGTCACGGGATCGCGGCCGACCGGCTGGTACACGGGCCGGATGAGCATCAACACGCGCAGGTTGATCGTTGAATCCGGAGGGTTCGCCTATGACGCCGATTCATTTTCCGACGACCTGCCATATTGGGTCGACGTGGGCGGTCAGGACCATCTCGTAGTCCCTTATACGCTCGACAACAACGATGGACGTTATGTCAACACCTACGGCTATCAGTCGGCGAGCTTTTCCGCCTACCTGGTCCAGGCCTTCGATTTCTTGCGGCGGGAGGCACAGGTCGCGCCAAGGATGATGAGCATCGGCCTTCACACACGTATTGTCGGGCGGCCTGGCCGGGCGGCGGACCTGGAGCGTTTCCTCGACCATGTCGCGGCCGCCGACGACGTCTGGGTGACGAGGCGTATCGACATCGCCGAACATTGGCGGGCCACGCACCCGCCGCGGCTCCGGTAACGACAATGGGTCGAGCGGTCCTGGTAACCGGCGCCGGCGGGTTTCTCGGCTCAAGAACGGCAGAGCTTCTGAGGCTGGGCGGCTATTATGTTGTCGGCCTCGATATGTCACCGGATGCGGATAGCAACGTCGTCGCCTGCGATCTTTGCGATCGGCAGCGCTTGTGGGGCGCGGTGCCGTCGCAGGACTTTGCAGCGATCGTCCACTGCGGCGCCATCTCAGGCCCTTCGCTGTACCGCGACGAGCCCGACCGGGTGGCCTGGACGAATATCCTAAGCACTGTGAATCTGCTGGAATTTGCCCGGAAACGATCGATTTCGCGTTTCGTCTTCGCGTCCTCGGCAAGTGTCTACGGCCGTTCACCGACGGATCTTCCCGTGAGCGAGGAACGTGCCCTGCATCCGTCCTCGATCTATGCGGCCAGCAAGATTGCAGGCGAAGCGCTCCTAGAGGCCTACTGCCGGCGATACGATATTTCTGGCGTTAGCCTGCGTATCGCGGCGGTCTACGGCCCTGGGCGTCGAACGGCATGCGTCATCCGTGACATGATCCTCACCGGGCTGAAAAAGGAGCGGTTGACGCTGCCTTTCGGCCGCGACCAGCGCTACCACTACGTTCATGTCGACGATGCCGCGGCCGCGCTGAGCGCCGCCGTTCATGCACCGTCCTTGGGCGCGCCTGCCTACACGGTCGCAGCCGATCAGGGCATTGTGCTGAGCGCGCTTGCCGATCTCGTCCGGGAGATCGTGCCCGGTCCCCCGATTGCCGTCGACGCCGCCGAGGACCCGCTTTCGGATCCGCAAGGCCCTTACGAACTCGATGCCGCGCCGCGGGATCTGGGCTGGCGGCCTGCGATCGATCTGGTGAGCGGCATTCGTTCCTATGCCGAGTGGCTCACATCAGAAAATATGAAGATTCCGCTTCAAATCAATTCGGTTGCGTGAAATGTCCGGCGCCACGATCCTGACCTGCGCAAGAAACTGCGAACTGCTCAACCGCTGACGGGCAGAATCCGGTCCCGTCTCGAGCAGGCCAGTAATCACAACAAATCCGCCGAAGGCGGGTCCATCCAGAGAGGGATGCATACCATGATCAAATACATTGCCGGTCTTGCCGGCTTCACAACGGTCTTCGGCCTTGCAGCGTTGGCTCCAGCCGCGGCAACCGACTTGGACGCCATTCAGGCCAGCATCACCGAGCACCAGAAATTGCCGGCCTTCACTGCGCCTGGCGAGGCGTTTGATGCCAAGACCTGCATGAGCGGCAAGAAGGCGATGGTCGTGCCCTTCTCGAGCGCGGTCGAGTTCACCGGTGCGGTAGCGAACCGCATGACGGAGATCGCAAAGGAGATCGGTTTTCAGTACGACCACTACCAGACGCAGGGCCAGCCCTCGCAATGGATCCAAGGTATCAACCAGGCGATCACGCAGCGCTACAATCTCGTCGATGTGCTGATGTCCGATCCGCGGGTTCTCGTTCCGCAGGCAACGCAGGCGGATCAGGCAGGGGTCAAGATCGTGGCCGCTCATGCGTCCGGGTTCGACACTCCCGCCCCTGCGCCGTTCCAGAACGTACAGATCGATTACACTCAGGCTGGGCGCCTGATGGCTCAGTGGGCGGTTCTCAAGACCAAGGGCAAGGCGAATGTGCTCGCCATCGTCGCCGAGGATTCCTTCTCCGCCAATTCGCTCAAGAACGGCATCAAGGAGGTCATGGACAAGTGCGAGGAATGCAAGGTCCAGTACCTCAACGTGCCGGTCACCGACTGGGCGACCCGCATGCAGTCGACGGTGCAGGCAGCACTGCTGCGCGATCCCTCGATAAACTACATCCTGCCGATCTATGACGGCATGGCGCAGTTCGTCGTTCCTGCCGTCGAACTCACCCAGTCCGCGGACCGGGTCAAAATCGCCACCTTCAACGGCAGCCCCTATGTGCTGCAGCTTGTTCAGCAGGGCAGCGTCGAGATGGATATCGGCGAAAGCATCGACTGGGTGGCGCATGCGATCGTCGACGCCGAGATGAGGATGCTTTGCGGTTTGCCGGCGGTGAAGGATCCGAAGGTGCCGCTCTATATATTCGATGCATCGAACGCCAGCACGGCCGGCACGCCTCCGCAGATCTCCACCGGTTACGGCGACGCCTATGTCGCCGGCTATCGCAAGCTCTGGGGCCTGGAATGATGTCGCGGGTGGCGACCGACGGAAGTGTCGCCAATCTGGTCATCGAGGGGCTGACCAAGTCCTTCGGTGGCGTCAAGGTCGTGAACGACGTCACGCTGACCGTGAACCGTGGAGAGATCCACGGTCTGCTCGGTCATAACGGATCGGGCAAGTCCACGCTGATCAAAATGCTCTCCGGCGTCTACGCGCCGGACGGCGGCCGCGTGACGCTTGGCGGGCGCGAACTGCCGCTACCGCTGCCTCCCGGCGAGTTCAACCGGTACGGCATATCAGTCGTCCACCAGGCGCTCGGTCTGGTGCCGTCGCTCTCGGTCACCGAAAACCTGCTAGCGCGCCGTCTGGTCCGCACACCCAATCCGATGATCCGGTGGCGGCGCGCGCATCGCGAGGCTCGAAAGATTTTCGCCGACTATGGTCTCGCCATCGACCCCGAAACGCCGGTCGCCAATCTCGCGCCCGTCGAGCGTGCCCTCGTTGCGATCGTGCGCGCGTTCCAGGAAATCGCCGAAACATCCGGCCGCGACGGCGGATTGCTGATCCTCGACGAACCGACGCCATTCCTGTCGCGAGACGATGTCGATCATCTATTTTCATTGGTACGAACGTTGGCGCAGCGAGGCACGAGCGTCATCTTCGTTTCGCACGACGTCGACGAGGTCAAGGAGCTGACCGACCGCGCCACGGTGCTGCGCAATGGCAGCATCGCGGCTAGCCTCACCACCGCGCAAGCCTCGAAAGCCGAATTCATCGCCGCGATCGTCGGCCGCGATCTGGCGATGGAGCGCCTGTCCCCGGTGTATCGAGGCGGCGCCGAGGCGCTTGTCGTGAAGGGCCTGGCAAGCGAAAGCCTGCCACCTTTGGATCTCGCGGTTGGGACAGGCGAAGTGCTTGGCCTGACCGGCCTGATAGGCTCTGGCTACGACAGGATCCCCTACCACCTCTTTGGTGCCATGCCTGCGACGGCAGGCAATCTGCGGCTTGGCGATCTTGCCTTGCCGCTGGCGGCGATGACGCCCGCTCGGGCCATAGGCCACGGCATGGTGCTGGTTCCGGCCGATCGGCAGAGAGCTGCCATCGTCGAAGGCCTCACCGTGGCTGAAAATCTGGCGGTGCCGGCATTCGGCCGGTCCTTGCCGACCTATTTCGTGACGGGGCGCAAGATTGTCCAACACGCTGCCGATCTTGTACGGAATTTCGACGTGCGCCCACCTGACCCAGGCCGGTTGATACGTGATCTCTCCGGCGGCAACCAGCAGAAGGTCGTGCTCGCCAAATGGCTTCAAACCGAGCCGCGCGTGATCCTGCTCGACGAACCGACGCAAGGGGTCGACGTCGGAGCGCGCCATCAGGTCTATGGCTTCATTCGTGCTGCTGCCGAACGCGGCGCCGCCATTATCTGCGCCAGTTCCGATCATGAACAGCTGGAGATGATCTGCGACCGCGTGCTCATCTTCAGTCACGGCCGCGTCGCGGCAAGCCTGTCGGGTCGCGAAGTGACCAAGGCCGCGATCACCGAGCGGTGTCTCGACAGCCTGGGCGGTGTGCTCGCAGGCGAACCTGTCCTTCTCAAAGAGAATTCCCCATGATGGAAGCAACCCACGCCGCCACGAGCAAATCGAATATGAGCGGGGTCCAGGGTAATTGGCGCCGCGGTTTCCTGAGGGAACTGGAGCGGTTCGCTCTGCTCATCGCCTGGCTTGTCATCATCGCTATCTTCGGCATCATTTCCCCGGATGCATTCCTGACCTGGCCGAACTTTTCGACGATATTCGGCTCGCAGGCCGTTCTGGTGATCTTGACCCTCGGCCTGATCATCCCGTTGACGGCGGGCGACATCGACCTTTCCGTCGCGCAGGTCCTGACGCTCTCGTCGATGGTGATTGCCGTCCTCAATGTCGGCCACGGCTGGCCGATCGGCTGGGCGATCGCGGTCGCCTTGGCCGCCGGTTTGCTCACCGGCCTGCTCAATGCGTTCTTCACGCTCTACTTCCGCATTCATTCGCTGATCGTGACCCTTGGAACCGGCACGTTCCTGCATGGGATCACCTTGTGGATCAGCAATTCGCGCACGATCGGCGGCATCGACTGGAGCCTCGTCAACGCCGTCATCCTGACCCGCTTCCTGGGCATTCCCCTGGCGTTTTATTACGCGCTCGCCCTCGCGCTGCTCCTGCTTTACGTCTTCGAATTCACATCTCTGGGCCGCAAGGCGCTGTTCGTCGGCCGCGGCCGGGACGTGGCTCGCTTGTCCGGCATCCCCGTCACGCGTATGCGCCTGATCTGCTTTCTCGCTTCCGGTGTCTTCGCCGCCATAGCTGGTGTGCTTTATGCCGGAACCTCCGGCTCGGCTGATCCAAATTCCGGTACGCAGTTGATGTTGCCGGCTTTCGCCGCGGCCTATCTGGGCGCGACCTCGATTTCCCCCGGACGTTTCAACCCGATGGGATCGGTGATTGCCGTCTATCTCCTCGTCACCGGCATCACCGGACTTTCAATCCTCGGAATCGATACGTTCGTTCAGGATCTCTTCTATGGGGGCGCCCTGGTTATCGCGGTGGCCCTGTCGCAACTCGTACGCGGACGTGAAGAATCTCTCACCTAGCGCGTTATTGCGGAGTTTCGAGAATGCAACGGCTAGGCGGTCGCAGTGCCCTTGTCATCGGTGCCGGCATCGGAATTGGGCGAGCTGTCGCTCTCGCCTTCGGCAGGGAAGGGGCGCGCGTCGCGATAGCCGATTGCGGCGAGGTTCAGCACCGGGAAGAAGCTGTCGCCGCGGTCGTGGCGGCCGGAGCCGAAGCGTTTCCCCTTCAATGCGACGTGACCGTCGAAGCCGATGTGGCGGCGGCAGTAAGACAGACCATCGACCGCCATGGCCGCATCGACATATTGGTCAACAATGCCGGCATCGGCCAGCCCCCGGGCGATTTCCTCACGCTGCACTGGACGGATTGGCAGAGGCTGATCGACGTCAATCTGCGGGGCGTCGCCTTCGGCATGCGACAGGCACTGCCGCCGATGCTAAAGCAGCGCTACGGCCGCATCATCAATACGGCCTCGCAACTTGCGCACAAGCCGGCGGCCGGCGCTGCCGTCTACAGCGCCACCAAAGCCGCGGTGGTGGGGCTGAGCGTTGCCGTCGCGCAGGAGGTTGCCGCCCACGGCGTCACCGTCAACTGCGTCTGTCCCGGCCCCACCGATACGGCGACATGGCGGGCCAGCGATGCCGATTGGAGGCGATGGAAGACGGAACAGCTTCCCATTCGGCGCATCGCCGAACCGGATGAGATCGCGCCCGCTTACGTCTATCTTGCTTCAGACGAGGCGAACTTCATGATCGGCCAAAGCCTTTCGCCGAACGGCGGCGACGTAAGCTGGTAGCACTAGCATTGCTCGTCCATGGCAGCGCCGGCGTCGCTCCCGACTTCGCAATGCCGCGCCGCTCACCGTTTCACGACAGGCAGATCCTCCCGCCGGCGCTCGAGCGCGACCATCAGCACGCCCGAGACAAGGATCATGGCCGCGCCGAGGGTCACGGAGACCGATGGGACTTCCGAGAATGCGACGAAGCCGACCAGGAAGGCGAAGACCAGCGCCGTATATTCCAGGGTCGCCACAAGGTGCGCGGGCGCGCGTTTTGCCGCGGAATAGAGCGCATACTGGCCCAGTCCTCCGAGGACGCCCGAGAGGATCATGAGATATGTATCTCTCGCATCCGCCGGGTAGGGCAGCCAGGCGAGGGTCGGCGCGGTCGCGGCGACGAATATGAGATTGGTGTAGAACACCTGCACCAATGGGCTGTCCTTCGCTGCCATGCGTCTCAGCATGACAAGGGAAACGCTCCAAAGCATCGCGGCCGCAAGCGCCAGTAGAACGGGGATCGTGACGGTCAGCGTCGGCACATCGCTGGCGATCATCACGCCCGCCAGGCCGAGGCCGACCGGCAGCCACTGCGCCGGAGCGAGCGGCTCGCGCAGAAACGGTCCCGACATGAGCGCCACGAACACCGGCGCGACAAAATAGAGGGTGATGAGTTGCCCGAAGGCGAGCGTCTCGGCAGCGAGGTAGAAGCAGAGCCATGCGGCCAGGATGATCATGCTTCGCAAGGTGAGTTCGCCCTTGCTGTGGCTTCGCAGGACGCTGGAAACGGCGCGTCGGCGGCTGAAGATCATGATCGCCGCGACAACCGTCAGGCTACGCACCATGAGGATGGTCCAGCCCGGAACGCGGCTGACCACGTCCTTTGCCAGAGCGTCCTGCACGGTCATCAGAAAAAATGCGGTGAGGGAAATGCCGGCGGCCGCCAGGAGCGGAGTGGAGAATCTGGCGACGAGGTGCTCTGACATTTCGGGGCATTCTCTTGAACGGCAGCGAACGGCCGTGCCTATCCGGTCGCCGCGCACCAGCCCAGGCGCTAAAGACAGCGACTTCGACGCCGGTCCGACACGCCGCGCCGGATCAGGGTTTTACGGCGAAGACCTGGATCTCGATGCGCAACCGCGGATCGGCCAGTCGAGCTTCCACGCAGGCGCGTGCAGGCGCGTGGCCCGGCGCAACCCAAGCGTCCCACACTGCATTCATGGCCTCGAAATCCGTGACGTGGGCAAGCCAGACATAGGCGTGAGTGATGGCTGATTTGTCTGTTCCCGCCTCGCTCAGCAAAGCATCGATCCTGTCCAGGATATTCCTGGTTTGGCCGGACAGATCGAGATCGGGATTCGACGAAACCTGTCCGGCCAGGACCACCATTTTCCCCGAGAGCGGAAACTCGACGATCTGACTCATTCGCTGATTGGTGTGGCGTCTTTCGATGGTCATCTTCGCTCCAGGAGCAGGTTACAGGGACATTCAAATTGGAGCCCAAGTCCGGCATTGCGCGAAATCTGGATGGCGCAGCACGGATCGGGCAAAGGCAGAACTAAGTTCTTCATAAAGAACAATGTTCTTTTAAAGGAAGATGCCCAAACGCCGGTCTGCTGTCAACTGCCAGCCTGTGCGGTATCTTCGATCTGGAGCATGGGGCGCTCGAATGCCGCAACATAGGTTGCTTCATCGATCTCGATCACTGTCGGCCGGCGTGAGGCGAGCGCCGCCGTCACAGCCGCCGCCATCGCCGCGGGATCACCGGCTGCCATATGCGCCCAACCGTAAGCCTCGGCGAGCAAACCGAAGTCGGGCGTGTGGATATCCACGCCGAGCGGCGTGATCGCCGCGCCTTCCATGTAGGATTTGATCTCTCCGTAGCCCCGGTTGTTCCAGAGGACCATGACGATACCGGCTTGAGCCTCGACGGCTGTTCCCATCTCAGGGAGAGAGAACTGGAGGCCGCCGTCGCCTACCAGCGCAAACACCGGCGCGTCCGTTTGTCGAGCCAGCCGTGCGCCGATGGCGGCCGGAAGAGCATAGCCCAGCGTGCCATACCCGGTCGCGGAGGAAAAGAACTGCGACGGAGCGGATGCACCGAAGGCAAGGCAGCCCGCATAGGCCGGCTGGGTCGAGTCTCCCACGATCACCGCATTGGTCGCGCTATCGCGCAACAGGTCCAGCAAATCGAGGCAAGCGTGCTGCTTTCGCAGCAGGCTGTTGCTGACGGCCGCCCGCGCCTTTGCCGTTCGAAGCGCGCCGTCTCCGGCTTTCCGCCCCTCGATGCGTTCCGCCAGGCGCTCGGCAAAATCGCGTGCGTCGGCAACCACCGCAAGTTCGGGCAAACGTCCGCGCATTGTCTGTTCGGGATCGATGTCGCAGCGCACAAGACGGCCGGTCAGCTGACGATGATCGGCCAGGCGGTCCTCGAAATCGGTCGGACCGAGCTCGGTCCCGATGGCGAGGATCAGGTCGGCTGCGGCCATCACCGATGCGCCGACGTCACCTCCCGGCCAGATCGGCAGCGCCAGCGGATGATCCTGAGCCAGGATGCCGCGCGCGTTGGTCGTCATCAGCACGGGCGCATCGAGACGTTCCGCCAACGCCAAGATGGCATCGGCGGCAGCTGTCGCGCCGCCGCCTGCAATGATCAATGGCCGCGAGGCCCGCGCGCACTCCTTCGTTGCCGCCGCCAGGGCGGATTCGGCGGCCGCCGGGCGATCCGGTACAGGTAGCGCGCGCGCCGGGCCCAGGCGCGAGGCGTCGACCGGCAGCAGGTCGACCGGAATCTCGATATGAACCGGTCGCGGACGGGCTGATGCAAATATCGCGAAGGCACGGGCCAGTACCGTGGGGAATTCGTCGATGGTCAGTACAGTGTGGCTGAACGCGCAAACCTGCGTCATGAGCTGCCGCTGATCCGGCAATTCATGCAGATGGCCTGCACCCGACCCCATCGATCCAGCGGGGTTGACCGTCGAGATCACCAACATCGGGATGGAATCACCATAGGCCTGCCCCATGGCCGTGGCGATGTTGGTCAGGCCGGGGCCAGTGATGATGAAGCAGACGCCGGGGCGACCGCTTACCCGCGCATAGCCGTCGGCCATGAAACCCGCGCCCTGCTCGTGCCGGGCGGTCACGTGTCGTATGCTGCTCCCGGCGAGACCTCGATACAGCTCTACCGTATGCACGCCTGGAATTCCGAATACTGTGTCCACGCCGTTGGCGGCAAGCATTTGCACGATCCAGGTCGCGAAACTTGTCATCATGCCGCTTTCGTCAAAAGTTTGGCGCAGGCGCCGGCAAGTGCGCGGCACCCGAGCACGAGATCCTCGTCCCGGGTGTTCTCGTCCCAGTGATGGCTGATTCCACCGATGGAAGGCACAAACAGCATGCCGGCTGGCATCACCTGCGCGAGGATCTGGGCGTCGTGGCCGGCGCCGCTCGGCATCGTGATGGCGCGGCCGGGCGCAACCTCGTTGGCGGCGCTTTCCAGCGCCTCCTTGAACGGGGGGCTCATGGCATGCGGAGCCGAGCGGCTGACCAACTCCAGATCGGCCGAGCATGGGCCTGCGGCGTTGGTGTCTTCCACGAGCTCGCGCAGCGCCGCGTCCATCCGCTGAAGCACCTCTGGATCGGCGTCGCGCAACTGAAGCATCATCTCGGCGAGATCGGGAATGATGCTTACCTGGCCGGGCTCGAACCGGATGTTGCCGACCGTCCAGACCGTACGCTCACCGGCCAGTGCGCGAAAACGTTGCTCGATGTGGTGGATCAAGGCGACCAGGGCAGCGCCCGCATCCTTGCGGACGGCCATCCGCGCCGTGCCCGCATGGTTGCGCTGGCCGCGCAAGGTGAGCCGATACTGCCATATGCCGACGATGGTGGTGACGACGCCAAGGGCAAGACCGTGAGCGTCGAGATAATCACCTTGCTCGATATGTGCTTCCAGATAGCCGACGTATCTCTCCGGATCGATCCTGAACCGTTCGCGTCCGACCAGGCCCGCCTCCGTCAGTGCCTCGCGCAGTGGTTTCCCGGTCGTAGCGCAGCGGGCAGCATCGATCTCCTCCTCCGAAACGTCTCCGAGCGCCGAGCGGCTGCCGAGGAAGCTCGCGAAATGCGCCTCCTCATCCGCCCAGTCCACCGGTTCGACCGCGATATCGGATCGGCCGCTTTCGGCGACGGCGCGTGCAATCTCCAGTGCATAGACCACGCCCATCGCACCATCGAGCCAGCCGGCGTGGTTTTGAGAATCCGAATGCGAACCGACCAGCAGCCTGCGGCGCTGCCCTGGTGCTTTGCCCAAAACATTGCCAATGCCGTCCAACTGGGGATCGAGACCGGCGGCCGCCATTCGACCCATGATCCAGTAACGGGCCGCCATGTCCTGCGGCGAGAATGTCGGACGGTGAACGCCGGTGCGATAGGCGCCGAAGGTCGCGAGTTCCCGCAGGTCCGCGAGGAGACGTTGAGGATTGATCTCCAGCTTCATTGAACACCTGTTCTTGGACCCGCCTCAGATACCATTCCGGCCGTTGTCGCTCACGCAGCCTCGGCCTTGCCCGACAGGACGGCGGAGAGGAAGGCGCGGGTGCGGGGCTCCGCCGGACTGTCCAGCACTTCCCGGGGCGTGCCGGTTTCGACGACCTTGCCTTCGACCATGAAGATCAGCTTGTCGGCAACCTCGCGGGCGAAGTTCAACTCGTGGGTGACGACCACCATCGTCATCCCGCTGCTCGCCAAGTTTCGCATGACCGCCAGAACCTCGCCGACCAGTTCCGCGTCGAGCGCCGAAGTCGGCTCGTCGAAGAGCATGAGCTTCGGCTTCATCGCAAGCGCGCGGGCAATCGCCACGCGCTGCTGCTGCCCTCCGGAAAGCTGCGCGGGATAGCTCGCGGCCTTTGCTGCGAGGCCAACTCGCGCCAGAAGAGCTTCGGCTTCGGCAATGGCCTGGGCTCTGGGGCTGCCCAGGACCTGCACCGGCCCCTCGATCACGTTTTCCAGTGCGGTCATGTGGGGAAACAGATTGAAACGTTGGAACACCATGCCCGTGGAGCGGCGCTGGCGGGCGATCTCTCGCTCGCTCAGCCTGTGAACGACCCCGCCCTCCACGCGATGGCCGACCAGCTCATTGTCAAGATAGAGGCAGCCTGAGTCGATACGCTCGAGCTGGTTGATGCAGCGCAGGAACGTCGTCTTTCCTGAGCCCGACGGGCCGACGATGCAGACCACCTCGCCGGGCATGACATCCATGTTCACGTCGCTGAGGGCATTGAAGGATTGAAATCGCTTGCCGACGCCTCGCGCGCGCACGATTGGAAGTTGCTCGCCGACGACCATCAGTGTTTGCCTCCGTTGACGAAGCCCCGCGACACGCGCCCTTCGATCCACATCTGCAGGATCGAGAAGAAGGACACGACCACCAGATACCAGATCGTGGCGACGAACAGCATCTCCATGATCTTGGTGTTGACGTAGTAGATGTCCTGCGCCGTACCGGTCAGCTCCAGGAAACCCACCACGCTAGCCAGGGCGCTCATTTTCAGGAGACCGATGAATTCGTTGCCGAGCGGCGGTATGACCACGCGCAGAGCCTGCGGAAGCACGATGCGGCGAAACGTCAACGCATAGCCCATGCCGATCGACTTTGCCGCCTCGTGCTGGCCGGCATCTATCGACAGGAGACCCGAACGGATGACTTCCGAAGTATAGGCGCCTTCATGCAGGCTGAAGGCGATCAGCGCCGCGACGAACGGTGTCATCACCGCCACCGTCGGAGCCTGCCAGAGGCCGGGGATTCCGATCACCGGGAAAATCAGCGCCAGATTGTACCAGATGAGAAGCTGCAGGAGGATCGGCGCTCCCCGGAACAGCCATGTGTAGAAGGCCGCGGCCATCGAAATGACCGGATTGTGCGACGTACGTCCGATAGCCGTAGCCGTGCCGATAAGGACGCCGAACGCCATGGAAATCACCGACAGCACGATGGTCATCGCCACGCCATGCAGTACGCGCGGATGGAAGATGTAGTCGCCGACGGTGGCCCAATCGATGTTGCCGACCGCAAAGGCCCATACGATATAGCCCAGAGCGACGACAAGAAGCGTCGCTCCGAACCAGCGTCCATAGTGATGGGGTCGCGCGTGCGGAAGCGCGGATATGTCAACACTTTCCAAGGCAAGCCCTTTCCTGGCACCACGGGGATTGGAGGCGCCTTACGGCGCAGCCCCTGCGTTCAGCGAGGGCTTTTCGATAGCGCTGGCGCCCAGGTTCCATTTAGCGATCAGCTCGGCATATTTGCCGCCGGTGAACACCTTTTCGGCAGCCGCCAACACCGCATCGCGCAATTCCGGATCTTCCTTGCGAAAACCGATGCCCAGCTTCACATTGGTAAAGGGTCCGCTGAGCGTGCGAAAGGGGCCTTCCTTGCTGGCTAGGACAGTTGGGATTGCCTCGGTTCCTTGGACCGATCCGACGGCCCGTCCCTGATTGAGATAGAGGAATTCCGACGCCATATCCGTGTCGGTGATCACCTGGATTGCCGGCAGACCGGCAGGGATGCAGTTTTCGGTGCTCCACTTCTCGACCGAACCCGGATATGAGGTTCCGCGGTTTGCCGTCACCACCTTGCCGCACAGGTCAAGGGGCTTCTGGATCTCGGTATTCTTGTCGAGAGTGAAGAATACGGCGCCAGCGTTGAGATAGTCGACGAAATCGAAATTCTCGCGTCTAACAGGCGTGTCGTACATGCCGCTGATGATCAGATCGATGCGCTTCGACTGCAGATTTGGTGTCAGCCCCTCAAATCGGGAATGGACATATTCGAGTTTGACACCAAGTTCCTTGGCGATGGCATTTATGAGGTCGACGTCGAAGCCGACAAGCTCGCCGGATGCGGGATCGACGAATTCCATCGGCGGGTGGTCCCGCTCGATGCCGACATTGATGACGCCGGCCTGGAGGATGCGTTCCGGCAGTTGCTGCGCCCAGCCTGCCCCAGTCGAGAGCAGCATGGCGGTAGAGAGTCCGATGATATGTTTCAGCATAGGTTCCCCTTTTTTCTGAACGACGCGGGAGGCTTGTTTTTCTGTTGCGCCGGCACCCGCACCGGCGGACAGTTTCATGCGTCACAAGACCGGACGCGCGATCTGCGGCACCGGCTTCTCCCAGAAGGGCAGACGCTCGCGACGAGGCGACCACTCGCCCCGGCCGATCAGGCCTCGGCTATGGGCCGCTATCTCTTCCATGGTGGCGAACCAGACGCCGCCCTTCGCGATCATGTATTCCAGCAGGTCCACCATGGCCTGTGCTCGCGCCGGACGGCCCGACACGAATGGATGCCAGACCGACGACCACAGGCCGCCATTTGCCCAGGCCGCGTCGAATTCGGCACGGAACACTTTCATCGCTTGTTCGGGAGACTGGATTGGCAACAGGTGGTTGAAGTCGCGGCTGCTCATATATTGCGGCCAGTCGTCCAGCGCGTGATCCGACGGCAATTCGATCAAAGCGCCGCGGTCGCTTTCGATCAGGTAGGGCACGTCGTCGCCCGAAAGCGAAGCGTCGTAGGCAAAGCCTTCGTCCAGGAGCAAATTCAGTGTATCCGGCGAGAACGCGCCCGAGGGGCAGCGATAGCCGGCCGGGCGCTTGCCGGTCACGGCCTCGATTGCCTTGATACCAGCCCGCAGGACCTTGGCTTCGTCGGACGGCGTCAGGCTGTTGACGCGTTCATGCAGCCAGCCGTGATGGCCGATCTCGTGTCCGGCTTCGACCAGAGCCTCCACGGCGCGCGGATAGGTCTCGATGCACCATCCCGGCACATACACGGTCTGGCGAATACCGAAATGCCGCCATATCCGGACCAATCGAGGTACGGCGACGTGGGCCCCGTAGCGTAAGGCGGATGACAGCGTGATGCGACGGCGCGAATCCTCCGGATAATAGAGGTGCAGCAGGCTTTCGGCATCGAAATCGAAGGCGAAGCAGACGGCGCATCGCGCTCCGTTCGGCCATGCGGGAGGGTTGTCGATCAGCTTGAACATGCGTGCCTTTACGGGTTGGGAAGCGTTGTTTAGGCGCTTTTGATATTGCTCACTATAAATTTAGTGTCAACTCTATTATTCGAGTAGAGGGTAGATAATTGCCCATGGAACGTGGTTTAAGGATGATCGATTTGATTCACGGAGGGCGCGGCAGATGGCAAAGGGTCTTTGGGAAAAGCACAAGATTAGACGTACCGAGCAGGTGCTCGATGCGGCGGACGCGCTTTTCCGCGACCAGGGCTATGAAGAAACCAAGATCGAGGAAATAGCCGAGCTGGCTTCCGTCGCCTCGGCCACCGTCTACAATTATTTCAAGAACAAGCCGAACCTGCTGATGGAGATCGCGCTGCGCCACATCCGAGCGGCAGTGCCAGAGCGACGCGAATTTATCGCCAACATGCCTAACGATCCGATGGAAGGCATCATAGAATTCGAGAAACTGCTAGCGGATCAGGCGGTGCGTCATTTGACGCCGGAATGCTGGCGGGTGGTGATGTCAGCGCAATTTGTGGACCCCGACGGCGTCGCGCATCGCACGGCGCGTCGACTCGACCTCATCATACGACGCCAGTATTCGGCGATCCTCGCGGACTACCAGAGGAAGGGTCGGATTCGTGTCGATGTGGATATTTCGGTGCTGTGCGACATCCTGATCGGGATCGGCAATGCCGCGCTCGCCAAGCTTGTCACGTCGCCGTCGATGCAGGTGGAAACCATGCGTGAAATCGGGCTGCCGCATTTGCGGCTCGTCCTGTCGGGCGTCACAACGTCCTCGGCACAGCCAGGAAATTAGGAGGCGGCTCCATTTTTAGATCCAACTCCAAAATTTCTATTGCGAGAGGCTTGCTCTTGGCATAGCTTCCAGCCGTCAGGTTTCGAGTTCCCGCGGCCTGCGCCTGAAAAGACGGTTTTGCCTAGCGCCGGATGCCCCTGCTGCCGGCGTTGGGGATTGTTATGCCGCGCGGCATCAGCGCGGCGCTGAACACGGTGCATTATGTCTTTCGAAGCTCTTTCCATTCCGCAGAAATCGGCGCTCTCCTTTCTCGCATCCTCCCATGCGGCGCTGTCGCGCGATCACCAGACGATCTGGTCTTTCCACGAACCTTCGTGGCGGGAATACCGGTCGTCGCAATGGTATGTCGACCGGCTGCGGGCGGAAGGCTTCGACGTGGAACAGGGCTCGGCAGGAATGCCCACCGCATTCTGCGCGCGGTGGACGAACCGGGCGGGTGGGGCGCGCGGGCCCGTGGTGGCGGGCTATGCGGAGTATGATGCGGTGCCGGGCCAGTCCCAGGTGGCGGCCCCCTACCGTGCGCCGCGCCCGGGCACGACAAAGCACGCCGCGGGACATACTGATCCGCATTCGGCGCTGGGCATGGGTTCCTTTGCCGGTTTCCTTGCCGCCAAGCATGCGATGGAAGCGCATGGCGTCGCCGGCACTCTCGTATTCTTTGGCGAGCCTGCGGAGAAGATGTGCGGCTCCAAGCCGGTCCATGCGGCGCACGGCTATTATGATGGGCTCGACGCCGCGATCTCGTTCCACCCGCACTCCTTCAACGCCCTGACCAACGGCGTCTTCTGGGACACGACCAGCGCGCCCTATTGGAGCAAGATCTACACCTTCGAATGCGAGGCGCCCGAGACTTGGCAGAATGAGGGCCATGGCGGCAGCGTCGCCCATGCGCACGCCACCGCGCGGGCTCCCGGCGCCATCGACGCGGTCTGTCTGATGTACACCAATTCCAAGCTGATGAAGGAATCCATGCTGCCGCACACCGGCACCTGGACGCTGAATGAGTTCATCCCTGTCGCCGGTCAGGCCGCCGCCGACAATCTCGCTCCGGCCTATTCGCAGATCCAGTATTCGATGCGTGCGCCGACCCTCGACATGTGCGCCGCCGCCTTCGCGGTGCTCGATCGCAATGCTGCGCATGTGGCGGCTATGACGCATTGCTCGGTAAGCTCGGCCTGGATCACCAAGACGCGCGCCGGATTGCCCAACCATGCGCTGGCCGAAGCGACGTACCGCAACTTTGAACGCGTGGGCGCGCCGCAGTGGAGCGAGAAGGCCAAGGAGTTCGCAAGGCAGGGCCAGCGGCATCTTGGCCATGAAGCGATGCCGGAGCCGTTCATCGACAACATGACGCGCCTAACGCCGCCCACCGAAGCCGAGGCCGCTTTCCGCGGCCAGCTTCCGGCCTGGCAACTGAACTACGCGGCCGACGACTATGTCGACTACACTTGGCATGCGCCGACGGTGCGCCTCTACGTGGCGCGGCCGACGCTGAAGGCGCCGGCTTCGGTCGCCCGCTATCCCGAGTGGCTGCGCCACGCGATGAACGGCGACCCGGATTGCATCGATCCGATGTGGAGCAAGGCGGCGCAGGTGATCTCGACGACGATCCTCGACCTGATGACCGATCCGTCCATCCTGCGGCGCGCGCAAGCTGAGTTCCGCGAGCGCACCGGCGGCGGAATTGGCGGTTCCAGATGGGTGGCGCCGCTGCTGCCGTCCGACTTCCAGGCGCCGACCGGCTATAACTGGCCCGAATGGGTGGATACGCCCCGCGGGCGCGAATGGTCGATTCTCTGATTTCCTTCAACGACAGGAGCAACAAAATGCCCGTTCCCAGCCATGACGACGTCGTGCAGTTCGTCGCGAACAACCGCTTTCCGTTTCCAGGCCAGAAGACTTGGCCTGCCGACTACATTACGCTCACCAACACCCCGGCTCGCCGAAGGTCGGTGCCGGTCGATGGCGGCGAGTATTTTCCCGACATCGTCGTCATCGACGCCAAGGGAAAGACGCGCGAGATCGGCGACGTCGAAGAGGTTCTTGATCCTGCCAAGGTCAAGTTCTGGAAAGCCGCATCGTCGGCAGGCGATGAACTGCCCGATTACGGCACACGGATTTTCTTCCTTTATGTGCCCGCCGGAAAGGAAGCGGAAGCCCAGAAGCTTCTGGACGACAATGGCGTCGCCTATGCGGGCGTGCGCGGCTATTCGGCCGATTCTTCCGGCAAGGTCGTCATCGCTCCCTTCGTGACGCGCGGAAATCCTTACGACCATCAATGATCGCCCTCGGCGAAGGATAGACGATGACCAGCGTGACGCTCGACGGCCATCTACGCGGCATGCCCGCAGCCATGCAAGATGGCACCCCGGCCGAGCTGGTTTCGCTGCGTCTGGATCCGGCAGCGGGGCAGATGAGCCTGCCGCTGCTGACGCTCGACGAGGCGGTATTCGACAGCAATGCCAAGGCTTTTTTCGGCTTTGCCGCAAACCATAGCCTTGGCGTGCTTCCGCACCTGAAGACATCGATGGCGCCGTCGCTTGCGCGGCGCCTGCTGGCTGCGGGGGCCGACGGCATGACGGTCGCCGATGCGAGGCAGGCAGCGGTACTGCTCTCGCACGGCATCACGCGTGTGATGTTGGCCAATCAGATCGGTGGCCGTGGCGCTGCACTGCGCCTCGCAACCCTCCTGGCCCGTTATCCCAAGGCCGAGCTGACGGTCTTCGTCGATTCGACGGAAGGTCTGGCGGCGCTGGCCGATGCCTGGCGCGACCGCGCCGATCTTCCCCGGCTCGGCATCGCCGTCGAGGTCGGCACGGGCCGGGGCGGCGTGCGTTCGCGACAGGCCGCGCAGGCCCTGATCGACGCCGTGCTCAATGCCGGAACGTCCGGAACGAAAGGTCTCTATCTCGAAGGCGTGGCTGCTTATGAAGGGGCTGCCGCACTGCCGGGTTTCGATGTGCCGGCCGTCGAGGCCTCGATCGCGGAGCTCCTCGATCGATTGGCCGATGCCGCAATCCACGCCCGGGCCCGAATGGATCCGGTCCATTCCCTGACCGTAACGGCGGGCGGCTCGGCCTATTTCGATCTGGTGGTGCATCGTCTCGCACCAGTGATTGCCGTTCTCTCGCCGGCGCGCCTCGTCCTCAGAAGCGGCGCCCTGTTCTTTCACGATCATGGTATCTATGCCCGCGCCATGGCCGCGATGACGCGCCGATACGCTGACGGCCCCTCCGGCTCTTTCCGTCCCGCCCTGAAGCTCTGGGCGGAAGTGCTTTCGCGACCCGAGCCCGGCCTGGCGATCCTCGGTTTCGGGATGAGGGACGCTCCTGTCGACCAGGGTCTGCCGGTGCCGCTGGAGCTTTATCACGATGGCAGTCTCGTCGCGGCGGCGCTCGCCGGCTACACGATCGACAGGCTCAACGACCAGCACGCTTTCATGTCACTGCCGCCAGGGGCGGAACTCGCTGTCGGCGACATCGTCTCGCTCGGAATTTCTCACCCCTGCACCTGCATCGACCACTGGCGTCTCGTCTGGGGCGTCGGTCCAGACGGGCGGGTGAGCGCGGTACATCCCACGGACTTCGGGTAGCCGGCCAATGATGTCGATCTCGGGACTTTCCTCCTCCGACTGGCGCGCGCGGCTGAGCGCTGAAGCGGCTGCGGCACCAGCAAGCGGCATCGCCGAAGTGATGCGCCATGGCTTCGGCCGCAGTGGCATCATTCCACTCTGGGTCGGCGAGGGCGACCAGCCGACGCCGGCCTTCCTGTGCGAGGCCGCCACCGCCGCGCTCGCCCGTGGCGAGACCTTCTATATGCCACAGGCGGGACTGGCCGATCTGCGCGGCGCGCTCGCCGCCTATCACGACAGGCTCTATGGCGGGCTCTTCGGCGTGCCATTCCGCGCCGAGCGGTTCTTCGCGACCGGATCCGGCATGCAGGCCATTCAGATCGCAATCCGTCTCACGGCCGGAGCAGGCGACGAGGTGATCGTTCCGACCCCGGCCTGGCCGAACTTTGCCGCCGCCGTCGGCGTGGCGGGTGCGGTGGCGCGCCAAGTGCCGCTGCATTTCGCCTCGACCGGTTGGCACATGGACCTCGACGACATCGAGCGGTCGATCGGGCCGCGGACGCGGGCGCTGTTCCTCAACTCGCCTTCCAATCCGACCGGCTGGGCGGCGAACGAGGCCGAGCTGGGCGCGATCCTCGATCTCTGCCGGCGCCGCGGCCTATGGATCATAGCGGACGAGGTCTATTCGCGCTTCACCTATGACCCGGCGCGGCTGTCGACGCCTTCGCTGCACAGCCTTATCGCCGCCGACGATCGCGTACTGTTCGTCAACACTTTTTCCAAGAACTGGGCGATGACCGGATGGCGGATCGGCTGGATCGAGGCGCCCGAAGCGCTCGGACCTGCCATCGAAAACCTGATCCAATACGCCACGTCCGGGGTGGCCGTCTTCATGCAGCGCGCCGCCGCACTGGCTTTGAATGAGGGCGAGGCCGCTCTCGCCGCGCTCATGGAAAGGGCGCGTGCTGGTCGCGACATCGTCACCGGGGCGTTGGCGCGACTGCCGCGCATAGACTTTGCGCCGCCCGGAGCTTTCTACCTGTTCTTCCGCGTCGACGGTGTGAGCGATTCCACAGCTTTCGCCAGCGCGCTAATCCGAGAGGCCGATGTCGGTCTGGCCCCCGGCTCCGCGTTCGGTTTGGGCGGCGAGGGCTTTTTTCGCCTTTGCTTCGCGCGCGATCCCGACGATTTGGAGACGGCTTGCCGCCGCTTCGCCGACTGGATGTCGGCTAGGATCACAGCATGACGATCGATGCTCACCAGTGCGAAGCCCGTATGCGCGTGGAGCTTGCCGCTTGCTACAGGCTGATCTCGCATTTTCGGATGACCGACCTGATCTATACCCACGCCACAGCACGCGTGCCGGGCTGCGACGATCAGTTCCTGATCAATCCATATGGTCTTCTCTGGGACGAAATCACGGCGTCGTCTCTGGTCCGCGTCGATATGGAAGGACGCAAGCTGGATGAGACGCCTCACCGGGTGAATCATGCCGGTTTCGTCATTCATAGCGCGGTGCACATGGCCAGGCCTGATGCGGTCTGCGTGATCCATACACATACAAGGGCGGGAATAGCGGTCGCCTCGACCAAGGAAGGACTGTTGCCGCTCAACCAGATCGCCCTCGGCATACTGCCCCATGTCGCCTATCACGACTACGAGGGTATCGCGCTGAACCTCGACGAGCGTGAGCGCATCATCGCAGACTTGGCAGTCAAGCGCGCACTGATCCTGCGTAATCATGGCCTGCTGACCGTCGGGTGCACGGTCGCCGAGGCCTTCAACCTGATGTACTATTTGAACCTTGCCTGCGACATTCAGGTCGCCACGCTCTCCCAGGGCAAATCGCTCATCCTTCCGAAGCAAGAGATCAGGGATCTCGTCGCACGACAGGCCGACGAAGTCTCCTTCGACGACGGCGATCTGGAACTGGAGTGGGCCGCCCACCTGCGGTTGCTAGACCGGATCGATCCCGGCTACCGAAACTGAGCGGGGACATGCGTGGCATGATTCCTGGCGGGGTGCAGACCCGCGGCATCGCGGCGGTCTGCCTCGCCATGGCTCTGTTCGCCGCCAACGACGCGACGCTCAAGATCCTAGCGGAGCGCCTGGGACCTGCCCAGATCATGATGCTGCGCGGATGTGTCGGCGGCGCGGCATTGCTCGGCCTCAGCCTCACGCTGGGTGTTGGCCGCCAGCTTTGGATGGTCCTTCGCCCCGCCGTCCTGTTCCGCGCCTCATGCGATGCGATGGCGAGCGTCATGTTCGTCATGGCTCTGGTCGGCATGCCGGTCGCGACGATCACCGCCCTCATTCAGCTCGTGCCGATTCTGACCAGTGTCGCCGGGGTTCTGATGTTCGGGGACGTGATGACGCGCCGCCAGAGCCTGGCACTGGCCATCGGGCTGCTTGGCGTCGTCATGATCACGCGCCCCTCGGCGGAAGGCGTCGGCATTCACCTTCTCTTCGGCATCGCCGCTATAGCGCTCCTGACCACGCGCGACGTGATAACCCGTGGCAGCGCACAGCGTGTTCCCTCGCTCGTCATCGCTACCTGCGCCACCCTTGCCATTCCCGTCATCTCCATCCCGCAGCTGTCCGGCGAAACCTGGCATGCGGTCAATCTCGAGACTGCGGTGCTGATCGGCATGCTGGGCGTGCTCGTCGCTGCGGGAAACCTGCTGATGATCGTGGCGGTGCGTTCGGTGCCGCTGTCGGCGATCGCACCCTATCGCTACAGCGCCATCCCGTTTGCCCTGATCGCCGGAGCAGTTCTGCTCGGCGAATTTCCCGACGCGCTGATGCTTGCGGGGACAGCCGCGATAGCTCTCAGCGGCGTTCTCGCCTTGCCTCGCGCGGTCGCCGCGCCCGCTGCCGAAAAGACTGAAGCCAGCCAAGAATCATCTTGACAGCAAAGGGACGACGCAACACACTGTCCCGTAATAAGAATATAGTTCTACATAAAGAACAACGGGGAACTTTGATGACTACCGACCGATCGTCCGAAGGAGCAAGGGTCACGCATGTCAAACAGGCGCGTACCGTGGTCGGCTGGGACCAGGAGGCCGGGTGCCACGTCTATATGCGCGACGTCGACGTTGTCTTCTCGCGGGACGGCATCCTGCATGTCGGGCCGAACTACGACGGCCCCGCTGCCGAGACGATCGACGGGAGCCGCTATCTCGTCATGCCGGGCTTGGTGGACATCCATTCGCATCCGGGCGAGGAGCCGCTGAACAAGGGGCTGTGGGATGAGGTCGGCAGCCCGCGACTCTACAACTCCTCGCTCTACGAATATCTCACCGTGCTCGACCGTGACGCCGACAGCGTGCGCGCCTGTTACGGCGTTGCGCTTTCCGAGCTGCTGCTCTCCGGCGTCACCACGCTTTGCGACCTGGCGGTCCCCAGCGAAGGATGGCTCGACATCCACGCGGAGTCCGGTCTTCGAGTTTGCGTGGCGCCGATGTTCCGCTCCGGACGCTGGCTGACCCGCGATGGCCATCGTGTCGAATACGAATGGGACGAACCGGCAGGCCGCCTGGCCTTCGAGCGCGCGCTGAAGGAGATCGACCTGGCTGAACGCCATCCGAGCGGCCGGCTGACGGGCATGGTCACTCCAGCGCAGATCGATACCTGCAGCGAAGGCCTGTTGCGCGACGCCTATGCCGAGGCCGAGCGGCGGTCGGTGCCGTTCCAGACGCATGCCGCCCAGTCGATCATCGAATTCCAGGAGATCACGCGGCGCCACGGACTCACGCCGATCGGCTGGCTGTCGGAGCTCGGCGTTCTGGGTCCACGCACAATCATCGGCCATGGCATCTTCCTCGACCATCATCCCTGGACGCATTGGGAGCGGACCGGCGATCTGGAGCGGCTTGCGGAAGCTGGCGCGACAGTGGCCCACTGTCCAACGGTGTTCGCGCGCCGCGGTATCTCGCTCAATCATCTCGGGCGCTATCGCGAGGCCGGCGTCAACATCGGCATCGGCACCGATGTCTATCCGCACAATATGCTCGACGAGATGCGGCTTGCCATCTATGCGGCGCGGCTGACGGCCGGCAATCCGCGGGAAGCGCGCCTTGCCGACGTCTTTGCGGCCTCCACTATCGGCGGCGCCAAAGCGCTCGGCCGCGACGACATTGGCCGCCTGTCGCCCGGATGCAAGGCCGACATCGTGCTTGTCGATTGCACAGCTCCCGCCATGCAGCCGTGCCGGGATCCGCTGCGGTCGCTGGTCTTTTCCGCGTCCGACCGCGCCGTGCGCCACGTCTATGTCGATGGCCGGCCGGTAGTGCGCGACGGCAAGGTGCTCACCATCGACCATGCCGCCGCCGCCGGCCGCCTCGCCGAAGCGCAGCTGCGCGCCATGGCGTCGATCCCGCGAAACGACTGGGCCGGCCGCACGGCCGACGAATTGTCCCCGCCGGCGCTGCGCTGGGCCTGAACTTCGCCCCGGTCGAGGGGGCATCCCTGGAGAAACGATATGCAAACGACACAAATGGTCCATCGTCTCGGCAACACCGAGCTGCTCGAACAATACCGCAAGGCCGGCTTTGCCGGACGCGTCGGCTGGGGCGAGCGGCCGGCACTCCTTGTCATCGACATGGCGGGCGCATGGACGAGGACCGATGAAGAGCTGGGCTCCGACCTTGGCCGCGTGACCCAGTCCATAAAGGGTCTGCTCGCCGTGGCGCGGGGTCGGCGCGATGTCCCGGTCATCTTCACCACGATGGCTTACGATGCCAGCCAGTCCGACCTGCCGGCGGTGACCCGCCTGAAGACCCCGCACAGCCGGAACATGATACGCGGCTCCGATCGCGTCCGGCTGATTGCGGACCTTGAGCGGCGCGATGACGAGGCGCTCATCGAAAAGCCGCGCGCCAGCGCCTTCTTCAATACCAATCTGCTGAGCATCCTGGTTTCGAAGAAGATCGACACCGTCGTCGTCACCGGCTGCAGCACGAGCGGCTGCATACGCTCGACCTGCGAAAGCGCCCTGGATTACGGTTTTCATGCGATTGTCGCGGAAGAGGCCGTCGGCGACCGCTGCGCCTCGGCGCATGTCGCCAATCTGTTCGACATCAACGCCCGCTACGCCGACGTTCTGCCTCTGGCCGAAGTCCTGGGCCAGCTCGAGCGCGACATGCGGGGCGCAGCTGCCTGATGGGCGGGCTCGAAGGCAAGACCGTCATCGTCACCGGCGCGGCGCGCGGCATCGGCCGCTGCATCGCTGAACGAGCGGCCGCGCAAGGAGGCCATGTCGTCGTCGCCGACATCCTGCTCGACGAAGCGGCCGCCGTCGCCGAGGCGATCCGGTCCGGTGGAGGACAGGCCAGCCATAGCCATGTCGACATCACGGATCCCGCAAGCGCCATGCGGCTGGCCGCGGACGCACTCGCCGCTCACGGCCGGATCGACGCGTTGGTCAACAATGCCGGCCTCGATGCGCCGCACGGGCAGGCGGCGACGATCGACGAGGCCCACTGGCGCCATGTGATCGAGGTCGATCTCAACGGCGCGTGGTGGTGTTCGCGGGCGGTTATCCCGGCGATGATGGAAAGCCGCGCCGGGCGGATCATATTCATAAGCTCCCTCGCCGCGCGCGTTGGCTCGCCGACGCTATCTCCCGCCTATGCGACGGCCAAGGCGGGCCTGATCGGGCTGACGGTATCGCTCTCCTCCCAGTTGGAGCCGCACGGGATATTGGTCAACGCGATCACTCCCGGGCCGACAGGTGACACCGGCCGGCCCTATTCCGGCGAAGGCAGGAAGGCCTATCTCGCCGCCCATCCGCTGGGCTTTGGTGGCGCACGGCCAATCGCCGAAGGCGTTCTGCATCTCCTCGGCGAGGGCGGCGACTGGATGAGCGGCAGCGTGCTCAACATCAGCGGCGGACATTTCCGGGGGCTTTGAATGTACGTCGATCCATTCTCGAAAAGGACAGGCGAGGCGAACGCATTGCAAGCAGAAGCGGCCATCACCTTCAAGGACATCTCGAAGGTTTTCAACTCGAGGGCAGGCGCTACGCCGGTCATTGACAGGCTCAACCTCGAGATCGGCGAAGGGGAGTTCTTCTCGCTGCTCGGACCGAGCGGATGCGGCAAGACGACGGCACTGCGGATGATCGCCGGCTTCGAGCATCCGACCGGCGGCGAACTTCTGCTCGGCAGGAATCCGGTAGCCGGCATCCCCCCGCACAAGCGGGACGTGAACATCGTGTTTCAATCCTATGCGCTGTTTCCGCATATGGACGTCTACGACAACATCGAATACGGGCTGAGGCGCAAGGGTGTCGCGCGCGTCGAACGGCGCCGGCGTGTCGAGGAGGTCCTCGACCTCGTGCAACTCCGCGATCTCTCCAAACGACGTCCTGCCGCCTTGTCGGGAGGCCAGCAGCAGAGGGTGGCGCTGGCGCGCGCCCTGGTCAACCGCCCGCGCGTTCTTCTTCTCGACGAGCCGCTCGCGGCGCTCGATGCAAAGCTGCGCGCGACGATGCAGGCCGAGTTGCGGCGAATCCAGCAGGACGTCGGGATCACGTTCGTGTTCGTCACGCACGACCAGCACGAAGCCTTCGCAATGTCGGACCGCATCGCGATCCTCAATGCGGGACGCCTCGAGCAGGTCGGCGGCCCGGCCGATCTTTACCACCGCCCGGCGAGCCGCTTCGTTGCCGATTTCGTCGGCCAGTCGAACTTTTTTACCGGGTGCGTATCGACGCGCGGCGACCGCCGCCTCATCGAGATCGCCGAGGACGAATTCATCTGGCTTCCAGCCCATGGCGGGCAGGGCGCGAACACCGTCCTTGTTCGTCCCGAAAGTATCGAGCTGGTGCCGCCAGGCGCCGAGCCGCGCGCCGATCTTTGCCGCGTCGGCGCGACGGTGGTTGAGCGCCAATTTCTCGGTTCGCACCACTGCATCATGGCCCGGACCAAACGTGGTGAGACGGTTACCTGCACAAGCCGGGCTGCAGATCCGGCCGTCGTGCCCGGAGCCGAAGTCTGGATCACCTGGCACCCCGATCACAGCACAATAATCCCGGATCAACCGGGAGTTTCAGCAAACCTCAAGATGGAGAACCGACCATGAACGACAGCAATGGGACTATCCGGATACTTGCTTCCCAGGAATGGACGCGAAGAAATTTCCTGCGCCTAGCGGCGACGGCCGGTGGCGCAGCGGCGCTGAGCGTCAACGGCATCTCGGCCGCCTTTGCCGAAACCGATCTGCCGGCGCATGCCAAGGCGGCTGCAAGCACCGCTAAGCTCGGCGACAGCTTGTTCATCTACTCCTGGGCAGGTTACGCCAACCCGGCGGTGCTTGACGGTTTCAGCGCCGGCGCCGGCCCCAGGGTCCAAGTCGCCACCTTCGATTCAGTCGAAGCGGCCATCGCCAAGCTGGAAATCTCCGGTTCCGCCGACTACGACATCGTCGTGCTTGGCGACGCCTACGTCAAGCAGACGGTCGAACGCAAGCTTATCCAGCCGCTCGACCACGCACAGATCCCGAACCTCGAAAATCTCCGCAGCGATTTCCGCGACCCTCCGTTCGATCCCGGCAACCGCTACACGGTGATGAAGAATTTCGGCACGATCGGCATCCTCTACAATCACACCGTCATCAAGGATGAGATCAAGAGCTGGGACGATTTCTTCCGCGTGGCGGCACTGTCCGATATCAGCGGCCGCGTATCGGTCCTCAACGACCAGCCGAGCGTTTTTGGGCTGGTCTTCTGGCGGGAGGGCAAGGACTACAACACCGGTGACGTGGCGCGCCTGGAACATGCCAGAGACGTATTGCTCAAGGAACTGGTTCCGCATTTGAAGGCCTTCGACGCCAACCCGGTCCAGGGAATGCTGAACGGCGACTATGTCCTGGGACAGGGCTATCTCGGCAGCTGCCGTCATATCTTCGAGCAGGACCCGGACAGCTACACTTGGGTTTACCCGACTCCGCAATGCGTGATCTGGAGTGATCACTACGCGGTGCCGACCGGCTCCAAGAACGTTGCGGCAGCCCACGCCTTCATCAATTACATGCTCGATCCGGACGTTGCCGCCGAGGAAGTGGCCTTCATCGGCTACGACACCGGTGTGAAGGGCGTGGTCGAAAAACTCCCCGCCAACCTCGTTCGCAAGGACATGATCGTGTTCCCCGACGGCGTCGCGCAACGGCTCGTCTTCCAGCAGGTCGAAGGCTCCAACCCTTCGAAGCGAATCGAGATGTTCAACGAGATCAAGGCGGCGGCCTCGCGCGGCTGACCGCACCAGCGGACGGCCCGGCAACGAGCCGTCCGCGCCAATCGCCGCTGCGTTTGCCTCATCGGCGATGCAGCGGCCGTCGGGCCGTCTCAAGGAATGATAATCCGTGCACGCAGCAGTCGAACGGCATCAAGGCATAAACAGTCCCACGGTCTCGGGCCGCCTCGGGCGGATGGTGCGCGACTGGTGGCTGGTGGTCCTGCCGTTCGCGTTCTATGCGGCATTCTTCATCGTCCCGGTCCTGCTCATCGCGCTGCAAAGCTTCGCCACCTACAATGGCGAAGGCCACGGCGCCGACGCAGTCGCCGGCGCTCTGACCTTCGACAACTATCTCAACGTCTTCACGCCTACCTTCCGCTTGGTGTTCGCCGCCAGCGTGCAGAATGCGCTGCTCGGAACAGCGCTCTGCATCGCTGTCGGCTATCCCGTCGCCTATTTCATCGGCACGCGCTGTCCCGACCGGCTGAAGCCGTGGCTGCTTGTGCTGGTCGTGGTGCCATTCTGGACGAGCTACCTGTTGCGGATGCTCGGCTGGCGCATTCTGCTTGGCGGCAACGGCATCGTCTCGCAGGCGCTTCAAGCGGTCGGGCTGCTGCGGACGGGCGAAAGCCTGCTGTTCACGCAAACCGCCGTGCAGCTCGGCCTGGTCTACAATTTCCTGCCGATGATGATCCTGCCGATCTACGTCTCGATAGACAGGCTTTCGAGGGATCAGCGCGAGGCCAGCCGAGACCTCTATGCCCGGCCTTGGCAGACCTTTCTCGGCATAACGCTGCCTCAGACGGCGCCCGGTATCACGGCCGGAGCGATGATCGTCTTCATCACCATGACCAGTGACTACGTCACCCCCGAACTGATGGGCGGCGCCAAGGGCATGATGATAGGCACCTTGATCTATTCGCAATTCCTGCAAGGCGAGAACTGGCCGCTGGCCTCGGCAATGGCCCTCTCCCTGGTGGGGGTGGTCGTCGCCAGCGTGCTCGTCATGGCGGGAGCGGCATCGGCGATTCAGCGCCTGCCGGCCTTGGCGAGAAAGTTGACCCGATGAGCCGCACCGTGCCCGGACCAAGATCCATCATGCTCGGCCTGTGGTCGCTTCTCGTGGCCGTCTTCCTGTTTGCCCCGATCGTGGCGGTGCTGGCCTATTCGTTCAACGTTGGCGACTATCTGATCATCTGGAAGGGGGCGGGTCTGCGTTGGTACGGACGCGTGCTTTCCGACCAGAACATCCTTTCGACGCTGCGCACCAGCGTCACGGTGGCGCTCGGCACAGCGATCGCAAGCATTGTTCTGGGTTGCGTGTGCGGGACCGTTCTTGCGCGCCGGCCGGCAGCCGTCGCCGTCCCTCTCAGCCTGCTGCTGCTGGTCGTCCTCTCCTTTCCGGAGATCGTCAAGGCCGTCGCCTATCTCATCTGGTTCGTCAAGATCGACCTCGATGCCGGGCTGGCGCGCATGATCATCGCGCATACGCTGTTCGGCGGTGCGCTGGTGGCGTTCATCGTGCGTGCGCGCCTCAGCGCGCTCGACCCGAGACTCGAGGAAGCGGCCGCCGATCTCGGCGCGAGCCCCGGCCTGGCATTCATGACGGTTACGCTTCCGCTCTTGACTCCGGCCTTGGTAGTTGGAGGGCTGCTCGCCTTCACCATCTCCTTCGATGACGTCATCGTCTCGCTGTTCGTCAGCACGGCGAAGACCACGCCCTTGCCTGTCTACATCCTGGCTTCGGTGCGCCAAGGCCTGAAGGGAGATATCGCCGCGATTTCGGCCCTGATGTTCGGCCTCACGATATTCGTCTTCGCGGCGGCGGGTCTCTTTCTCGCATGGTCGGGCGCGTCAAAGCGCAACGCTGTGCTGATGCTTGCCGGGCAAGGTGAAGCCGCCTGAAGTCGAAGCCACAAAATGGAAGGACGCAAAAAACGTGACCGCACAGACTGTTGCCCTGGTAACCGGGGCCGGCTCCGGAATTGGAGCCGCCACTGCCATCTTGCTGGCCGGCAACGGCTATCGCGTCCATGCGCTGGACCGCGATGAGGCAGCACTTGCCGCACTGCCCGAACTGATTGGGCTGCAGCGCGTGGCGGTGGACATTGCCGACGAAACCGCGCTTGGCGAGGCGGTCGCCCGCCTCGCCGCTGCCGAAGGCCGGGTGGACGCCGTCGTCGCCAATGCCGGCATAAGCTTCACGGCGGGGCTGGAGCAGACCGGGGCCCAGGATTGGGATGCTGTCATGCAGGTAAATCTGCGCGGCGTCTATCTTCTGGCCCGGGCGACCGCGCCCTGGCTGGTGAATTCCGGTCGTGGCGCCTTTGTCGCGACGGCTTCTGAACTCGGCACCGTCGGGCAGGTGGGTTTGAGTGCCTATGCATCGGCAAAGGCGGGTGTCATCAACCTGATGCGGGTGCTGGCGCTGGAATATGCCCAGCGTGGCGTGCGCTTCAACGCGGTGGCTCCGGGCGGTGTGCATACGCCCATGATGGAGCGCGAGCAGAAGCGCCTTGGCTTCACGGTCGAGGACGCGGTCAGGAACATCCCGCTGGGGCGGCTCGCCCGGCCGGATGAGATTGCACCGGTCATAGCCTTCCTGCTGTCGCCTGAAGCCTCGTTCGTGACCGGAGCCGTATGGGTCGCCGACGGCGGCTACACGGCCCGCTGACCACGCCAGCAATTCGTGCGCATCCCCAGCCCCGATGCGCCAAGCAGACAGGAACGGAAAAGTGGATCTGATAATCAAGAACGGAACCGTCGTCACCGCGTGCGACACGTTCGCGGCCGACATCGGGGTCACGAACGGCCGCATCAGCGCGATCGCCGACACGATCGACGGCGGCGGCGGGACGCAGATCATCGACGCGGCCGGGCGCCTGGTGATGCCTGGCGGCGTCGATGTTCACACGCACCTCGATACGCCCGGCATGCTCGCCGACACCGAGGATGATTTTCTCACCGGGACGATCGCGGCAGCGCATGGCGGAACCACGACCATCATCAATTTCTGTCCGCAGATCAAAGGCCGCGGCCTCTTGGACTCGCTGGCAGAGCATCGCCGCCGCGCCGATCCCAAGGCGGTTATCGATTTCGCGCTGCATGCCATCGTCTCCGATCCCTCGGAACGGACCCTGGCGGAATTGTCGGCGCTGCCCGGCGAAGGCGTCACCAGTTTCAAGCTGTTCATGGCCTATAAGGGCGACACCATGGTGGATGACGGGACCTTGATCCGGGTGCTGCAGGAGGCGCGGGCGAACGGTGCGCTAGTCATGGTCCATGCCGAGAACGGCGAGGCCGTCGAATATCTGCGCGACAGCTTTGCCGGTCAGGGTAAATTGTCGCCGCGCTACCATGCGCTCAGCCGCCCGCCACGCGTCGAGGCCGAGGCTACGGCGCGTGCCGTCGCCCTTGCCGAACTGGTCGGTGCGTCGATCTACATCGTCCATGTCAGCTGCGGCGAAGCCTTGGAGGAGGTGGTCCGAGGGCGGCAGCGCGGTGTGGCCGTGCATGCCGAGACCTGCGCGCATTACCTGCACATTACCGACGCCGTATTCGAAGCTCCGGAATTCGAGGGCGGCAAATATGTCTTTACCCCTCCGCCGCGGGCCAGGCATCAGCCGAAGATCATCTGGGACGCCATCGCGCGCGGCGATCTCGAAGTCGTCTCGTCGGATCACGCGCCTTACAATTTCCACGGCGGCAAGGATATCGGGCGGGAGGATTTCAGGCAGATTCCCAACGGCGCTCCCGGCATCGAGGAACGCATGACGCTGGTCTGGCAGGGCGTCGCCAACGGAGATCTCTCGCCGAACCGCTTCGTCGATCTGGTGGCGACGACGCCCGCCAGGATCTTCGGGCTCTACCCGGCCAAGGGGACGATCGCGGTCGGCGGCGATGCCGACCTGGTCATCTGGAATCCAGAGGTCAGGCGGCGGCTGACGCAAGCCGACCTGCACTCGGCCGTCGACTACACGATGTTCGAAGGAATGGAGGTCCTGGGCGCGCCCGAGACGGTGATATCGAGAGGAGACGTCATCATTCGGGGCGGCGCATTCATCGGCTCGACCGGACGCGGCAAGTACATCCATCGCGGCTCGGCATCGTCGCGGACTCGTCCGGCAAAGTTGGAGGCGCAACGGTCATGACGGCCCAAATCATCATCGATCCCAAACTCGTCGAGGACTACATCCTGACGTTGGCCTCGTACGGTTCCTATGGCGACACCGGGGTATGGCGAACGGTCTATTCGCCGGAATGGGTTGCGGCCACCGACCAGTACGCCTCGTGGTGCAGGGATGCGGGGCTTACTGTCAGCCGCGACGCGGTCGGCAACGTCTGGGGCAGGCTGCAGGGATCTGACGCGGCGTCCTCCAGCATCGTTTCGGGCTCGCATATCGATTCGCAGAAGCCCGGAGGCCGCTACGACGGAGCGCTCGGCGCTCTTGCCGGGCTGATCGCGGTCAAAGCGCTCAAGGAGCAGTTTGGGCAACCACGCCGGTCGATCGAGACCGTGGCATTCTGCGAGGAGGAATCCAGCCGCTTTCCCTCGGCGAATTTCTGGGGTTCGCGCGCCATAACCGGGCGCATCGAAGCCGACGATCCCGACAATACGATCGGGTTCGACGGAGAGACGGCGGCGGAGGCGATGCAGGCCGTCGGCCTGGACTCAAGGCGGATTCCGGAGGCCAGGCGCAGCGACATCGATACGTTCATCGAGCTTCATATTGAACAGGGTCCCATACTCGAGGAAGCGGGAATCCCGGTCGCGGTCGTGAACGCGGTGACAGGGATCAGGCACTACAGCGTGAAATTGCGTGGCACGCAGAACCACGCCGGCGCCTTCCCGATGGATATCCGCCGCGATCCGATGGCCGGCTTCATGGAAATCGGGTCGCGCGCCATCGATACGGCGCATCGATGGGGCCGTCCGGCGGTAACGACCGTCGGGCGCGTGATCGCGGAGCCGAACGCCACAGCGGTCATTCCCTCCAGCGTGCAGTTCACCATCGATGCGCGCCATCCCGATCCGGAGCGCTGCGAACGGCTCTATGCTACCCATGAGGAAACGATGCGCGAAGTGGCCGCTCGCCGGAACCTGGACCTCGACTGGACGGTGCAGATCGATCACCGACCATGCCGCAGCGACCCGGCGGTCGTTTCCATGTTGCAGAAATGCGCAGCCGAACAGGCTATCCCAATTCTGACCATGGCCAGCGGCGCCGGCCATGACACGCAGCAGATGGCCACCATCGCAAAGGTCGCCATGATTTTCGTGCGCAGCAAGGAAGGCCGCAGCCATACGCCCGAGGAGTTCTCCTCCATCGCCGACATCGTCGCCGGCATAAGGCTGCTGGCTGCCGGCATCCATAAGCTCGCCTACTGACGCGTCCTGCCGCGGGTCTTTACAGGACGGGAAAACTTTCCGGTAGCCGTGCCAGCGTGGCGCGATGGATCTCGGTGGCGGCCCGGATCATCTCGGACGCCACCTTCTTCTCCTCCGGGAGGAAGCTGTCGATCATGAAAGAGCAGTTAAAGATGAAAGAGACCTGTCCGTCGCGGTCGAAAATCGGCAGGGCGATCGCCATGATGCCTTCCGTGAATTCGCCTTGGCTGAGCGCATAGCCGCGCTCGCGCGTAGCAGCGACGGACGCCCGGATTGACTTCGCGTCAAGCGGCGTCTTCGAGGTATAGCGGGCAGGCGTCCAATGCTGCATCCAGAGATCGAGTCGCTGCGGTGTCTGCCAGCCCAGATAGGCTCGCATCTGGGCGCAGGCGTCACGCGGAAACCGGTGTCCGATCGGGAAGGATATTTCCATCGACTTCGGACCGTTGAACTTGTCGATGACGATGAAGGTATCGTCGTCCATAGGCTGGGTCAGCAGGCACGGGATGTCGATGCGCTGCACGAGCGCGCTGAGGCTGCGCCGCACCGCATCCAGAACCGGAGAATTGAGAAGGCTGGACGCGGTGGATAGAAGCCCAGAGTGAAGACGGTAGGTCTTGGATCTGGGATCGAACTTCAGCCACTCGAAATGCACCAGCGTCTTCAAAATCGAGTGGCAGTGGGTCTTTGATATATCCAGCGCCGCGGTAAGGTCGACGAGCGCCGCCTCATGAGGCGGTGTGTCGTTAAGAAACTGCAGGATCGCAACTGCATTCTCCAGCGCGGGTACCAATCCGGGCGGCTGTTTTACGAAGCGTTCGCTTGCCTGCGGTGCAAGCAGCCAGTGGGTGCCGTCATGGTGAAGTTCCGCCCTCGAAGAGCGTTTGGGAATGTCGTCGCGAGAGGGGCTCAAGGTAATCAGTTCTGTTCGGCCAAAGAGTTCTTCCTATAGAATGAAGTTCTCCGAATAGCCATACCCGGCGCAGCGCCGCTTCAGATCGAGAATGGCGTCGATATCATCGGTGAATGCCGGCCACTCGATAGATGGAATGCCGCGGTCGCGGGGCCATGATGATCGCGCCCGCTCACGCGGCAGGTTCTTCCCATGCCGTGGAAGCAAGCCGCTTCAACAAATCCTCGAATCCGTCGAGGGACCAATCGCCAAGATCGTGGCAGTCATCATCATCGTCGCCACCGGGCTGTCGCTCGCTTTCGGTGTCAGGCGGATTCCGCCGCTTGCTGGCCGACTTTAGATTGAAGGTTCTCAATGGTTGGTTTGGCTCAATGAAATTGATGCTGGCCGAGGCTGTCGTATCGTTTGCACCCCTATCCTCGGGCGAGGAACGGGCAAGCTTGAGCAAAGGGGAAAAACAAATGTCGAATATTTTTCAATCTCGTTCGGCGGTTTCACAGCGCTGGCGAAAGGGCATCCTCGCATTGGCAATTGGAACGAGCCTCGCGACGGCCGGCTCGGGACTGGGGTTAGCACAGGGCAGCCTTACCATAGCGAATGCTGGCGGCAGCGCCGCTAAGGCCAGCGACGACGCTATCTGGAACCCGATCGCCGCCCAAGAGCAACTTACCCTGAAAAGAGATTCGACATCGGGCATCGCAGATGTCCGGAGTCAAGTGGCCGCCGGGGCAGTCCAGTGGGACATTGTTGAATTGACAACTGACGATTGCGCGGTCGGGGAAAAGGAGGGACTTTTCGAAAAACTTGACCATGCGGCCTTCAAGGACATGGGTTACGATGCCTCTTCGTTGACCGACACATACGTCCTGATCAACACCGCCTCATACGTTATTGCTTGGAACAAAGATAAGTATGGCGACAACGGCCCAAAGAGCTGGGTGGATTTCTGGGACGTCAAAAGGTTTCCTGGCGCCCGCTCGCTTCGCAATGCGCCCGCTCACAATCTAGAGGCTGCCCTTTTCGCGGATGGTGTGCCCGCCGACAAGATTTATCCAATTGATCTGGATCGCGCTTTCCGCAAGCTCGATGAGATCAAACCACACATTAACGTATGGTGGAGTTCGGGAGCACAGGCGGCACAGCTCGTTCGCGACAAAGAAGTTGACATGATCGGGATCTGGAATACTCGGCTACAAGCGGTGCTGGATGGCGGGCAGAGTCCCTACAGCTTCGGGTGGAACGGCGGCGTAATGATTGCTGATTGCTATGCAATTCCGAAGGGTGCTCCAAATAGCGCGCTGGCGCACAAGATACTCCCTTTGGCTGCTTCTCCGAAATATCAGGGTGAGCTGGCTAACTTCAAACCGATTTCTCCGATCTCAAACCTCGCGTTCACGCTTGGCGTAATCAAACCAGAACTGCTTCCAACCCTTCCGACAGCGCCGGACAATCTACCGGGCCAAGTCGTCATGCAGGGCCCCTGGTGGGCAGACAAAGGCGCCGAAGTGCAAAGCCGCTGGTTGACTTTTATGCAGCAATAACCCTCGGGCGATCACGGCGAAAGATCAGAAAATCTCTCGCCCGCACTTGACGCGAGGGCGGCGTGGAGGCACGTCACCCTCGACCTTGCCACACCGCCTCCCCGGCCTTTAGAGCGTTTCGCATTTAGGTTGACTTGTATCCAGCGCTTTGGATGTAGTTGTTGCATTCATTTGGGGTGACGTCGTCGAGGGTGCAGGCGATAGCGTTGTGTACGGCCTTGATGCTTCGTTTGGCGGCGCGTCGCATGCAGTGCTTGAGCTTGGCGAAGAGCTTCTCGATTGGATTGAGATCTGGACTGTAGGGCGGCAGGAAGAAGAGCCGCGCTCCGGCGGCCCTGACGATGTCGCGGACGGCTTGGCCCTTGTGAGACCCGAGATTGTCGAGAATGACAATGTCGCCCGGCTTCAGTGTCTTGATGAGTTCGGTTTCGACATAGACCCGGAAGGCCTGCGCATTGATGGGTCCGTCAATGACCCAAGGCGCCTCTACCCGATCATGCCGCAGCGCGGCGATGAAGGTCATCGTCTTCCAATGCCCATATGGCGCGTGAGCCATCAGCCGCTTGCCGCACACACCCCAGCCGCGCAATGGCGCCATGTTGGTCTTGACCCATGTTTCATCCAGGAAGACCAGGCGTGTGGAGTCAATGCGGGTCTGGTAGCGCATCCATTGCGCGCGCCGACGCATCAGCTTCGGCTTGAGCTGCTCAGCCGGCAGAACGGTTTTTTTTGAAGCTCTTGCCCTCGCGATGCAAGAAGCGACCGACGCTGGCGGGGTGGATGATGAGACCCCGGTCAGCCAGTGCGGCCGTCAATTCATGAAGCGTTATGTTGGCATCCCGCTCGACCTCGCTCAGGACGAAAGCACGATGCTCCCCGTCAATCAGATAGGGTCGATGACCGCCCATCTTGCCAGGTGCCGCACTGCCCAGCCGACGCTTGCGCGCCGCCCACTTGATCACGCTCGAAACTGCCACCTTCAGCGCCGCAGCCACCTCTCGGCTCGTCTCGCCTTCTTCAAGGCGAGCCAGTGCCCGTTCCCGCAAATCCATCGAATAAGGCTTGGCCATCTGTCCCGACCTCCAACAGTCAGAACATCGAATCTGATTTGCTCAATCTTGGGAATCCTGATTCAGATAAAATGCGAACCGCTCTAGCTATGCAATTTATTGCGGCACAGTTCGGCCAAAAATATTCGGTGCATGCTCGTTAATATCGCACACGATAGCTGTTCGTGCTCACTTCGATCGCGGCAAGGACGTTCTCGTGATAGCGGGGAAGACGGACATCGAGGCCGATCCGCAGGTGTCTAAGAAAAGACCTAACTGGATCCACACTCTCCATCAAAAAAGTCAACTGTTCGTTGCCGCGATAGCGATAGATCGAAAACTTGAAGTCGTAATCCTTCCGCAAATAGCTGCCGATATTGCCGATGCGGGCGGCTAGAGTTGGGTCAGCGCAGTGGCGCCGGGAAGATCTCTCATGCAGTATGGGGGAAGGTATGTCAGCAGATTTCCAGTCGCGCCCACGACATGGTCAGAACCTTTCGAGCATTACCTCGACCTGCAAGACACACGTTCACCCCAGTACAAAATTCACTTAACGCCCGGCAGCACACAAAGCATTTCGTAGAGCAAGTTTGCGCCAATAAGGGCTGTATTGCCGGAGGGGTCGAACGGTGGGGACACCTCTACCAGGTCCCCACCAACAATATTGATGCCTTTGCAACCGCGGATCAGTTCCAGTGCCTGCCATGTCGTGAGACCTCCTATCTCGACCGTACCTGTTCCTGGCGCGAATGCGGGGTCCAAGCTATCGATATCGTAGGTGATGTAGGTGGGAGCATCACCAATCTTGGAACGAATGCCGGAGATCAGAGACGCAAGCGACTTGCCCCAACATTCTTCGGCCGGCACCACGGTCCAACCCTGACTGCGTGCCCAGTTGAAGTCGTCCGGGGAATACCCCGTGCCCCGCAGGCCGATTTGGAAGACCTTGTCGTTCTGGAGGAGCTCGTCGTCAAAAGCTCGACGAAACGGTGTGCCATGCGCGATCTTCTCGCCGAACATCTCGTCGTTGACATCTGCATGCGCATCGATGTGAATCAGGGCAACAGGACCGTGCTTTCGGGCGATAGCCCGTAAAATTCCGTAAGTCAGCGTGTGATCGCCACCGATGGTCAGGGGTATGCAGTTAAACGACAGTATGTCGTCATATGCTTCGGTAATGATGTCGATCGTCTTCTTGAGGTCGAACGTGTTGATGGGAATATCGCCAATGTCAGCGACCTGGAGGCTCTCGAAGGGAGCCGCTCCGGTGGCCATATTGTAGGGGCGCAGCATCGAGGACTCAGCACGGACCTGGCGGGGCCCGAGCCTCGTCCCTGGGCGGTTCGAAGTGCCGATGTCAATGGGAACACCTACGAAACAGGCATCAAGACCTTCCGCGGTTGGCCGCGACGGCAGTCGCATCATGGTTGCCGGCCCAGAAAAACGCGCCATCTCGTTGCCACTCAATGGCTGATTGAGAGCGAAGGTCATTGGCATTCTCCAGTTGGTCCGATCCGGATGCGATAGTATTGGAAACATATCGTGCTAGGCGTATTTCGTCGATTTCGACAATCTCTCTACAAAGAGCCGACGAATTTCCTATCTCTTGTACAAATTACAGTAAGTCTCGCGTAGTAGTTTTTTTTGTATCTTTCCCATGGCGTTGCGCGGCAATTCTTCGACGAAGATCACTGACTTCGGCAATTTGTATGCTGCGAGATAGCCCTTCAGATGTTCAATGATTTCTGAGGATAAGAGCGCGTTCGAACCATTTCCGACGACTATTGCGGTCACGGCCTCGCCGAAATCTGGGTGGGGGCAGCCTATAACAGCGCTCTCAACAACTCCGTCAATCTGGTCGATCTGCTCTTCGATTTCTTTTGGGTAGACATTGAATCCGCCGGTTATGATCAAGTCCTTCCCACGACCGACGATGGATACGTAACCGCGCTGGTCTATCCTGCCGATATCGCCCGTGACAAAGAATCCGTCCCGCAGCAGTTCCGCAGCAGTTTTTTCCGGGTTTCTCCAGTAACCGCGGAAGACATTGGGCCCTTTTACGTGGATCATTCCGACCTCGCCGTGGGGGAGCTCGCCCCCAGTCTCCTGGTCGACGATGCGCAATGCCAAGCCCGGCAACGGGACCCCAACAGTGCCGGGAATACGGTCTCCCTCATAGGGATTGGATGTGTTCATGTTTGTTTCCGTCATGCCGTAACGCTCCAAGATGGTGTGGCCGGTGCGTTCCTTGAAAGCGCGATGGGTTTCTGGGAGCAATGGTGCGGAGCCGGAGATGAACAACCGCATGTTCCTGGTCGTCTTTGGATTAAGGTCCGCGTGCCCAAGCAGGCGAACATAGAAAGTCGGCACACCCATCAGGCAGGTGGCTTTGTCCATGCAATCCAGGACAGATCTGGCGTCGAACCGGTGAAGGAAGGTCATGGAACTCCCTGCAAAAAGCGTGACATTGGTGGCCACGAAAAGACCGTGTGTGTGGTAAACGGGCAGGGCGTGAATCAGCACGTCATCTGTCGTAAAGCGCCAGAAGTCTACGAGCGTAACGGCGTTCGAAACCAGGTTTCCGTGTGTGATCATCGCTCCCTTGGAACGCCCGGTGGTCCCGGAAGTGTAGAGGATCGCCGCAAGGTCATGCTCGTCGCGAACGATATTCTCGAACGATGGCGAGCTTCCGGCTGCGGCCTCATAAAGGCTTCCGGAGTAGTCGTTCGTCGCTTCCGCGAACTCAAGGGAATGAACAAATTCGAACGGCCGCGTCTCTCGTTCCACACGGTTGCATATAAACGCTGCCGGTTCGGCATCCGATAGGAAGTAATCAACCTCGGCCGCCGTGTAGGCCGTGTTGAGCGGCAGAAAGACGCCACCGGCCCGGAGCGTTCCGAGATAAAGCGCTAAATAATGGATGCTCTTCTCGAGTTTGACCGCGACCCTGTCGCCGGGTTGTACGCCAAGACGTCTGAGGGCATTAGCGTATCGCGCGGACCATTCGAACAGCTCGCCGTAGGTGAACTCTTTTCCGTCCGAAAAACGAGAAAATACACGGTCTGCCGGCGGTAGTCGGACACTCAAGGCACTGAAAAAATGGTTATTCACCGCGGTGATCCTGTCGAAACCTGGCGGCCGAACCACTCGGCAATAGCTGTGCCGTTGAGAAAAATCACGTCATCTCTTGCCGTCAGGAAATCGAGCATGGTCTCAAGGTAGTTGTAACGGTGGGGCTCTCCAATCAAATGCGGGTGCAGGCCAATTGTGATAATCCGGGGGTTAAGACTCGTCTCTTTCTCGAACGTTTTCACTGTGGAGACCAAACGTGTGTACATCTCGTCCGACGGTCTTGTTTCTATGCCAAAGACAAGCCCGTCATCTATGGCGCAACTGCTCGGCATGGCGATTAAGGGACCCTCGCGCGTTTCCATCATCGTCGGGAGATCGTCCAATCCCCAATCACAGACATAAGAAATCCCTGCCTTCTTCAGAAGTTCCGGCGTATTGATCGTCTCCACGAGGCCGGGGCCAAGCCAGCCGTTGACCTTCTTGCCGGTATACTCGCTGATCCTGTCGACCGTGTGCTGGATCACTTCCTCTTCGGTCTCCAGCGTCAAGGCACGTTGTTCATAGGCATGCCCGATAAATTCCCATCCTACCTCTGCCATCGCGTCCGCACAGGACGGATAGACGTCGATCACACCGGCATTGATCGCGCAGGTGGCGGGTAGGTTTCTCTTGCCAAGCCCACGCAGTAATCGCGGGAGACCGCACCTCATGCCATACTCGTACCAGCTAAAATTCAATACGTCGGGACTTGGCTGGATACCGTGCGGCGAGGTTCCGATGCCTCTCGGCATCTTTTTATCGAACGGCCAATACTCAACATTCACGATAACATGGATGATCAGCGACTTACCCTCGGGAGCCTGAAGCTTCGGCGCTTCCGAGGAGAGGACAAAGGGAATACGTGGGTTTGACTTCATGTCCAGCTCTCTGGGTTAGGGGAAGCGGTACGCGATCCTCAAATCACGCCGGCTCGCTTCAGACTGTCTATCTTGCTCTCGCTGTAGCCAAGCGACGTCAAGACTTCAGTTGTGTGCTGTCCGCGCTTCGGAATTGGGGAGGCGATCGGTTGGGCATGGTCCTCCATTCTCACGGGTTGTCGAACCAGCCGAAGCCGAGCGATGTCAGGGTGTGCCAGATCTTCGACGAGGCCAAGGTGGCGCACTTGCTCATCTGCGAATACTTGGTCCATGGTGTAGATCGGTCCGCACGGAACGCCCGCCGCGTTCATCTCGCGGATCCAGTGTGTGGTGGGCTTGGTCGAAATCACCGCGTTGATCTCCTTGCGCAATGACTCCTTGTTGATCACCCGGTTCTGCTCGGTTTTATAGTCGTGGTTTTGTACAAGGTCTGGTCGCTCGATGACCGAACAGAATTTCTTCCACATCGGGTCTTCCATCGGGGCGATATTGATGGAGGAATCCGCAGTCCTGTAAGCGCTCATTGGGAAGTTTGTCGGGTGGTCGTTGCCGACCTGGCCGGGGATTTCGCCCTCGCAAAGCCAGCGTGCGGCTTGAAAGTCCATCATGGCGATCATTGCTTCCAGCAGGGACGTGCGAACCCATCGGCCCTTGCCGGTCACCTCGCGGTCCAGCAGTGCAACGACCACGCCGTAGGCACAAAACAGTCCTGCGGACAGGTCCGAAACTGCGGTGCCCGCCCGCGTTGGGCCGTTTTCCGGAAAGCCGGTGACAGCCATCAGCCCGCCCATGCCTTGGATAATCTGATCGAAACCTGGCCGATCGCTGTATGGGCCGTCTTGTCCAAAGGCCGAAATCGATCCGTAAACGAGCCGCGGGTTGATCTCGCTCAGCTTCTCATAGTCGATGCCGAGGCGATGCTTCACGGCCGGCCGGTAATTCTCCAGGACGACGTCGGCGCCCTTGACCAGATCATAGAAAATCTCGCGCCCTTCGTCGCTGCGGAGGTTCAGCGCAATTGATCGCTTGTTGCGGTGCGCATTCTGGAAATAGGACCCTAAACGAGGGCTCATCTCGTCCGGCGGGTTTGGATCGTCGGTCGGGACCTCGATTTTGATGGTATCTGCGCCCCAGTCTGCCAGCTGCCGTGCGGCAGCTGGTCCCGCCAGGGCTCGGGTAAGGTCGAGAACACGAAATCTCGAGAGGGGGCCGTCAATTGGTGGCATTTGGGTTGTCTCCATGGCGAAAGGCGTTCCCGCGGCGTGTCATTTGCCCTGCCAAACAGGCTTCTTTTTCGTCTTGAAAGCCGCCACGCCCTGCTTGAAGTCCTCCGAAAGATAGCAGGCGGACAGGATATCGGCGTCGGCATGGGGCGGGATGTTGAAATCGCGGATCCGCCTGGCGGTCTCCTTCGCGGCCCAGATCGTCAGCGGCGCAAGGTCCGCGTAGCTGTCACCGATCTCCTGTGCTCTTCGAAACAGCTCATCTTCGTCGGCGACCACCTCGTCCAGACCGCCGGCGTGGTAAAGCTCGTCCGCGCTGTAGAGGCGTGCGGACATGATCATTTGCTTGGCACGCTGATAGCCTATGAGGCTCATCAGCCGGGCGATATTGTGCATGCTCACGCAAGACCCGGATGTGCGGGCGAGTGGAAAACCGAAACGCAGTGACGGCGAGGCAAGTCGGATGTCACAGGCGGCCGCAATCAGAACGCCGCCGCCAATGGCGGCGCCCGCCATTGCTGCGATGGTCGGTACCCGGACCGACTCGATCGCGGAGGTCAAGCGTTCGCCGCTTGCTTCAAGCTTGAGGATATCCTCGTAGTCGTTGATTTCGCCCAGTCGATTGAAGTCTGCGCCCGAGGTGAAGCAGGGTTTCTCTGCCTTTACACCCGTGAAGATCAGCGCCTTGATCGACGGGTCGGCGTTGACCTCCTCACAGGTACGCACCAGTTCGTCGTCCATCCAGGCAGTTTCCGCATTGCGGGTCTCCGGCCGGTTGAAGATGAACCATGCAACGCCACCGTCGCGTTTTCTGATGATATGGGACGTGTCGTGCATCGCTTGTTCCTCTCAGTCTTAGGCGCCCGATGATCCGCCATCCACAATAAGGGCTTGACCGGTAATATAGCTGGCGTCGTTCGACGCAAGAAACGCCACCACAGAGGCGATTTCCGCCGGCTGTGCGGCTCTCCCGAGGGCAATGCGGCGAAGCCAGTCTTCCTTGACGTTGCTTGGTACGGCCGCCGTCATTTCGGTCTCGACGAAACCAGGGGCGACCGCATTGACGAGTATGCCATAGCGGCTTGCCTCCATTGAGACAGTCCGTGTCAAGCCGACAAGGCCGGCTTTTGCCGCGGAATAGTTGGACTGGCCAAAGGCCCCGAACATTGCCGTAGAAGCGAAATTTACGATGCGCCCCCAGCCCCGGGGCGGCATGACCTGGAGGGCAAACTGGCAGCCCAGCCAGCTGCCGTAGAGGTTGGTGTCGATCACCGAGCGGAAATCACTATCGCTCATCTTTCGCAAACTGCGGTCGCGCGTTATTCCGGCTACATTGACCAGGATGTCGACGTCGCGGAATGGTTCGGGCACCTGGGAAAGCAATGCGTCCCACTCTTCACGGACAGTCACATCCAGCCTCGCGACCACTCCCTCGTTGCCATCGGAGGTCAGTACCGCCGCCGCCGCCCGGGCGCTTTCCAGATCATAGTCCGTGACGATGACCTTGGCCCCTTCGGCGGCCAGACGCGCAGACACCTGCCTGCCGATGCCGCCCCCAGCGCCGGTCACAAGCGCCGTATGGCCATCTAGTCTGGAGCTCACGCCGTTGCCTCCTTGTGCCGCTCGACGAGCAAGGTGTCTTCCCCATCCAGCACCACGTCTCCATCCTGATTGTGCAATCGGACCTGCAGGGTGACCAGGCCGAAGCCGCGATCGGAGCCTTTGTCCTTGATGTCCTTGATTTCCGCAGCGAAGTTGACGGTATCACCCGCGAAAACCGGCTTCACGAAGCGGCGGCGCGTTTCAGCCATGGCTATGATTTTCCAGTCGTCAATGGGTGAACGGAGGCCAGCGCTGATTGAAGCGCACAGCATGCCGTGCGCTATGACGCGGCCAAACTTCATTTCCTTGACGGCGACTGCATCCGTATGCATCGGATTGAAATCACCAGTTAACCCAGCAAACAGCACAATGTGCGTTTCGGTAATTGTAATGCGAGACGATTTAGCCTGGTCGCCAACTCTAAGGTTTTGCAAATATATGCTAGACATTGTGCCTCTCTGAAAATATGAATACTGGATACATCTGTTCAGTAGTTTTGGTCATGGACATGACGACTTCGTCCCCGACGGCAGGGGTCTCGTCATCGGGCCCCTCGAGGCGTGCCAAAATCAACGGACCTTCGGACAACTCGACGAGGCCAAGAAGGAGCGGCTTTTCGTAGCGGATCGATGCTGGTGCCGGTCCGCGATGCATCCTGCAGAAAGAAAACACCTTCCCGGTCCCCGACGTTTTCACCCACTCCACTCCTTTGTCCGAGGTCAGCGAGTGGTTGCGAGGGTACCATTGGAACACACCGGTACCTCTGCATCTCTGGATGTAGAGCTCGTTCTTCTTCAATTTCTCAAAGAAAAAAGCGCTTAGCGCATCGTCCGCAACCATTCTCAACCTCGCACGAAGATGGCCGTCGCCGCGGAACAAAGTGTTCCCCCAACTGCGTGCGCAAGGGCGACATCGGGATCACGAACTTGGACACCGGGGCCGGTACCGCGCAATTGGCGAACGCTCTCGATAATGGTGAAAACCCCGCGTTTGCCGGGATGGTTGGAGGATAGGCCGCCGCCATCCGTATTGCAGGGAAGTCGCCCGCCAAGCGTCAGCTGGCCATCGGCTGCCATCGGTCCGCTTTCGCCGGGCTGGCAAAATCCCAGGTCTTCGAGGGCTAAGAGAGGCACAATCGTAAAGGCGTCGTAGAGCTGGGCGACGTCAACGTCAGACGGTGCCATACCTGCCATTGCGAAAGCACGTTGGCCAGACACCTTGCCGGGGGTTACGAGATCCTTGTTCATCTGGCTAAGCTGCATTCGGTGAATCTGCGCGCCGTATCCGGCCACCCGGATCGGGACCGCGCCTGAGGAACGGGCAATGTCTCCCCTGGCAACAACCACGGCGCCACCTCCATCGGTCACCAGGCAGCAATCCAGCGCCTTTAGCGGGTTGGCTATGGGCGTCGAGCCCATAACGACGTCGATCGTCATAGGATCGCGCTTGGCGGCATCCGGATTGAGACCTGCATGCGCCCGGAAGGCCACAGCCACAGCGGCCATTTGCTCTTCGGTCGTACCAAAGACGGCCATGTGGCGGCGGGCGAACAACGCGTAGCTTGCAATAATCGATGCATCGAGAGGCGTTTCATACAACCCAGGTCCTGCAGGGAGGTACAGGGGTTCGAGGGGAGGGGAGGTCAACGTCCACTGCCGGGGCGTTGCCGCATAGGAAATGACCACGACCTTTGCCAACCCGGCTTCGATTGCCGCCACAGCTTTCCCAAGATGAACGAGGTAACTGCAGCCTCCTACCTCAGTGCTGTCAAAATACGTGGGCCGGATACCGAGATAGTCCGCGAGATCGACGATGTCCTGGACGCCGCCGCCCTCGCTCCAGTCACCGCACGCGGCGCAAAACCCGTCCACGTCGCGCATCGACAGCCCGGCATCGGCCAAGGCGGCGCTGATGACCTCGTGATGGATCGCAAAAGGGTGCATGCCCGGCGCTTTGCGGCGCGGCGATTCGAAGACACCGGCGATCATCGCTCGTGATAAGGAATTCATGGTGCTTCATTCTCAACGGGATAAGGTTCTGTCATCGACCTTTGAAATCGGGTTTGCGGTGCTCGAGAAATGCCCTCTGGCCTTCCGCAAAGTCGCCGCTTTGCGTGCACTCGTGAACCGAGGCGACGATACCCTCCACGTCGCGATCGATGGGCGCGCGAAGCAATTCACGAATCGTGTACTTTGCAGCTTTCAATGACAGCGGAGCATAAGAGGCGATGCGATGCGCTTCCTGGAATACGAAAGCGTCGAGTTCGTCCGCCGGCACGATCTTTGCGACGAGCCCGATGCGAAGCGCCTCCTCAGCCTGCACTAGCCGGCAGGAAAGGATAATTTCCCTGGCGCGGGCTGCACCGACGGCATCGATCAGTGTCTTGGTGCCCATTCCCCAAGCCGTGCCGAGCTTGGGGTCCGGGGCGCCGAAGACGGAATTCTCGTCTCCGTAACGGATGTCGCATCGAAGCCCGATGTCGAAGCCGCCGCCCACGCAATAGCCGTGAATGAGGGCGATGACAGGCTTCGGAAAACGATCCAGCGCATTTTGCGCATGCAGGACCACTCGGTCGAACTCGTTCTGGTCGTAGTCAGCGAAGTTGCCAATGTCGGCCCCTGTGGTGAAAGCCCGCCTGCCGTCGCCGCAGAGGACGGCAACGCGTACGTCATCGGACTGCGCAAATCTGTCCAGTGAATCGCCTAGCTCCTGCCACATATCGTGGGAAAGCGCGTTGAGCTTTGACGGGTTGACAAAACGAATGATGCCAACGACGCCCTCGGTTACGACTTGGAGATGTGCCCCCATTACAACTATCTTCTCCTGCCTATTATCAGCGTCCAGGTCATCCTGATGAGATGGCCTGGCGATTTCTATTCCAATGTTGAAATCATTAAATTCACCGTCGTAAATATGTCGCAGGACACCGTCTGTTGGAAACAACTGTTGAAACAAAACGCCGGCTCTGTGGCCGGCGGTTCGTAGTTAAAAAAAGTTGTCGAAAATTCACTCTTGCATAAATTCGGTCCAGCGCGTCTGTGCTTCTTCGCCATGCTGAGCCCACCATGGTCCATCCATGTAGACTTGCTTCTTCACGTTGTCCGGGGAGCCCGGAAGTTCCTCGGCGCGCTTTGGCGAGATTATGCCGAGATCGAACGCCCGCAGCGAAACGGGTGAGTTTGGCGTCAAGACCGTGGCCTGGGCCTGTTTGTCCGGGCTTGCTCCGCTCATGAGCATTTTACTCGCTAGCGACAGATCCTTCACCCCGCGCGGTATCGCCATGCAGTCAGCGATGAGGACGCCCTGATTGAAGGTCGAAGCATAGGGCGCGCCTGATTTGACGACCGGCTCGAAACGCGAATTCCAGATTCCGATCATGTCAACTTCCCCGTCCCGCAAGAGCTGCGCGGACTGGGCCCCGGAACTCCACCACACCCGTATCGAGGGCTTGATTTCCTTCATCTTGGTGAATGCTCGGTCCTGGTCTATCGGGTAGATTTTGTCCAAGCTGACGCCATCAGCGAAAAGGGCGGCTTCCAAATTGCCCGACGGATTGTCACGCAACGCGCGCGTCCCGGGGAATTTCTTGACGTCCCAGAAATCAGCCCAGGACTTCGGGCCGTTCTCGCCATACTTTTTGGTGTTATAGGCGATCATGTAAGACGCTGTATTCACTTGAACGTAGTGGTCGGTCACAAATTCCGGAGCGTAGCCCATCTTGATGATCGCATTGCGATCGATCTTCTCAAATAACCCTTCCTTTTCGCCCGCCGCGCATTCATCGACGCCAAATTCGATAACGTCCCACTCGACCGCATTCGCGTTTACCTGGTTTCGAACGTCGGATACACCGGACAGGCTGTCTTCCTTGATGGTGATCCCAAGCTCCTTTGCGGTCGGTTGCCAGATGACCTTCGAGAAGGTTTCTCCGGATGCTCCTCCGTAGTTCGCGATGGTCGCAGTGCCGCCCGCCAACACGGAAGTGCTTGCAGTCAGCGCCATTGCGCTCGCGATGAGCGCGCTAGCCAAGAACTGTTTCATACCAATTTCCCTCTGGTTTCTTTATGACTTCTAGGCCTCTGAAGAATGCAGCCGGCGTTGCCTGTTTCAATATCGGACGTTGAAAGCTTATATTGACAGGGCCTCATGTTCGCAGCGTGGGCTACGGAGAGTGCTTGGTCCCGTTGTTTCGAATGCTTACCAACGCGGCCGCCAACGATAGCCCAATCAACATGGTTGAGATCGCCGCAATGGTGGGATCGTATTGGTCGCGCATATTGATAAACATTCGTCGGGCGAGGGTCGACTTTTGACCCAGGCTAATAAGGAGGGATATCACCACGTCATCGAGGGATGTCAGGAAGGCGATCAAAGAGGAGGCGAGAAGCCCCCCTTTGACCATTGGAACAGTCACCCGCAGCACCGCATACCACGCCGGGGCTCCCAGGCTTCGCGCCGCTTTTTCCAGTTGCATATCCACTTGCGCCAAGCTGGCTAGCATGGTTACCACGACGAACGGGATCGCCAGAGCCGAATGGGCTAAGGCCAGACCGATCAATGTGTTGACGAAGCCGATACGGGCAAATACCGCGTAAACCCCTATCGAGATCAGGATCGTCGGCACAATCAACGGCACCAACAGCCATCCCATCAAGAGGCCGCGCCAACGCGTGTCGATGCCTGTCAGTCCGTGCGCCGCGAGGAAGCCCAGCGGCACCGAGATGGCAATCGTCAGAAAACCGGCTCGGATCGATATCCAGGCCGCATCCATCCACTCGGGAGACTGGAAGAAATTCGCGTACCAGCGGAGGGAAAGCCCGTCCGTGGGCAGTTGCAGGAAATCCCCGTTGGAAAAGGACATCGCCATGATCAGGACGATCGGCCCAACGAGAAAAACCAGGGTGACAACCGCCAGGACCGCGGGAACGACCGAGAGGATTCGACTCATTGACGCAGCTCCGAAAACTGGGCGCCCGATTTTTTGCTGATACGCGCTGCGGCAAGGAGCAGCAGCAAGGTCAGAGCCAGAAGTATCACGCCCAGTGAGGATGCTGTTTCCCAGTTGGGGTAGGTAGTGACACTCTGTTGGATTTTCATCGAAATCATGATCACCCTGCCCCCGCCGAGGATCTGTGGGGTCACGAAGAACCCGAGCGAAAAAATGAACACCATCAGGGCGCCGGCGGCAATCGCTGGCATCGTCAGGGGTACGAATACGCTCCAGAAGGTTCTGGTCTCGCTCGCCCCTAGGCTCCGCGCAGCCTTCAGGCAATTCGTGTCAACCGAGTGCATCGAGCTGTAGAGCGGCAGGACGAAAAGCGGCAGGGTCACGTGGGTCATGCCGATAATGGCGCCAGTGAAATTGAATACGAGATCTAACGGTTCCGAGACAATCCCCAGCGAGATCAGCGCGTCGTTGACGAGACCGTTCCTCTGCAGCAGGACCACCCACGAATATGTTCGCACGAGCGCTGAAGTCCAGAATGGCAACATAACCAGGGAAAAGAGTGCCAGCTGTATGCGAGGTTGGCGCTTATAGATGAAGTACGCGACAATATACCCGAAGACGGATGCAAGCACCGTCACCAGTCCGCTTATCACAAACGTGTTGGTGATAATCCGAATGTTGGATGCCGAGGAAAGCGATTTGACGTAGGGTGCAAGCGTCAGGTGACCCTGGTCCAGGAACGAAATCGCGAAGATCGAGCAGAGCGGCAGGATCGCGATCGCCCCGACAAGCAGCATCGCCGGCAGGATCAGGAACAGGCGTTGCTTGACCATTGCTACTTGCTCACCATTGTCAATTAACCCGGGATTGCAACGACGTCATCCTCGCGGGCCTGGACAGACAGGTTGTGGCCCGATGACACAAGTTGACCGAATGGCGTAGCCCCGGCCTGGATCCGGACCTTGATGTCCGTGTCGCCACACCGAAGTTTCACCATGGTGCTGTCGCCTTGGTAGACTTGTTCGGTAATCCGGCCGGTGAGGATATTGGGCCCTTCGGCACTTGCGGGCACCACCTGGAACTTTTCAGGACGAATCACGACAAAACAGGCCCCGCGCATCGCCCCGCCGTTGCGGGCGTGAAACGTCCCTAGGCCGCTGGTGAAGACTCCGGAGCCGGCAGTAACCGGGATGATGTTGGAGTCACCCAGAAACTCAGCCACGAAGCGTGTGGAGGGCCGCTCGTAGATCACGCGGGGCGTGTCGATTTGGGAGATCACACCACCGTGCATCACCGCAACACGGTCACCCATGGTCAGAGCTTCTCTTTGGTCATGGGTGACCGAAACAGTTGTCGCCCCGGTTTCCTCGTGGATTCTGCGCAGTTCAAACTGCATTTCCTCCTTGAGGTTTTTGTCGAGAGCGGAGAGGGGCTCATCCAAGAGGAGCACCGGAGGTGAGAAGACGATCGCGCGCGCCACGGCAACGCGTTGCTTTTGCCCGCCGGACAATTGGTTGATCCGTCGGTGCTCGAACCCCCGCAAGCGAACCGTGTCGAGAGCAGCTCGGACTTTTTCATCGATGACGGCACGCGGGAGCTTGCGAAGTTTCAGGGGAAAAGCGATGTTGGCCGCGACGTCGAGATGCGGGAACAAGGCATAATTCTGGAAAATCATGCCGATATCGCGCCGGTCGGGCGGCACGTGCGTGACCTCTCGTTCCCCGAAAAGGATTCTCCCGCTGCCTACTCGGGCAAAACCCGCTATGGCGTTCAGCAGCGTAGTCTTTCCGGAGCCAGAAGGCCCGAGAAGAACGACCATTTCTCCTTTGGGAATGGTCAACGACACGCCTTTCAGAACGCTAACGGCCCCGTAGCGGACTTCAACAGCATCGATCGAGATTGTAACACCGCCTGAGTTCGAGATCGCGCTCGCCCCCCCTAGTCGCTGATGCTGCATACGGAATTTCCTGGTTGCAGACCCGGCCATTCCGGCTCCGCATTGCTGACATTTGAAAAGCTCTAGGCCAGAGATTATCGGCCTTTGCCGGCTTGTAAATCAGCAGATGCGAATTCTTACTTGTTGCCGTATCCATGGAAGCCGCGACCCGCTGGTTAGGATTGGATAGCGTCCGAGCGGTTCAAGACTTCTAGAGTGGGGTGCTGCCGTGGCGGCTCCAGGCCCAAGGAGCCTTCCAAACTGGAGCCCTTCTTCACATGATGGTTACGCAGCCATCCACCATCATGACGGATCCCGTCATCATTCGGGCTTTGTCGGTGGCCAGGAGCAGGGCCGCATGCGTGATTTGGGCCAGGTCGATCATTGTGAACATCTGCTTGTCCGCCGTGGCCCTGGTGGCATCATTCCCGCGGAGGACTCTCTCAATTCGTGGTGTCCGCGTTGCCCTTGGCGCAACCGCGTTCACGCGTACATTGTCCTTTCCATACGTCACGGCAAGCGAGCGGGTCAGTGCCAGAACCCCGCCCTTGGCGGATGAGTAGCAGTCGTAGCAGCTTCCGCGTCGATCCCGTCGACAACGATCGCGCAAGCTTCCCCGCCGTTGCCGCGGATGCCTGTAGCCGTTCGTTCCGCCTCCGTCGGGTCAACGTCTGCGACGACCGCATTTGCCCCTTCGCTGGCGAAAAGCTCGGCGGTCGATCGACCAATGCACGCCGCCAGTTACGATAGCAACTTTGTCCATCACCCCTCCTGCAAACTAGTAGCGTTTCAACCCATATTGCAGCCCGGAGGTGATCCTAGCTCCTCAGACAAACCCGACCGATGGCTGACTGTGAATGGAACTATTGGCAGTTCCCCATGTGACAGGCGGGTCAATGTTGCTAAGGCTCATAACTTACGCAAATCGAAGGAAATGGCATGCGCAGGGTGGTCATCACGGGAGGGTTCGGGCGCCTCGGTAGGTATGTGCTTCAAAAACTTGAGGGTCAGGCCGAGATATCGGTCGTCGATCCGGCCGTCCCTCCGCATGGCTTCAACGGTTCGATAGCAGCCGGCGATATCCTCGATCTCGACGCGATGAGCGCGGCATTTCGCGGACAGGACGCCGTTGTCCATCTCGCCGGTGCCGACGCATCCTGGAATTGCACCCCGGCGACGACCTTCCGATTGAACGTGGAGGGCACGTGGAAAGTGTTGGAAGCAGCGCGTATCGCGCAGATCAAACAGGTGATCGTCTGTTCCAGCAGCTCGGCAATCGGCATCAATGCCACCAACTTCCCGATGCACTTGCCAATCGATGAGGCTCACCCGCCGATGGTGACGGGCACCTATGGCCTTTCGAAGCAATTGGGCGAACAGATGGCTCGCACCGTTGCCTTTGACAGCTCGATGCGCATCATCTGTATTCGGCCCTGCTATGTAATGTTCCCCGAGATCATCAAGTATGTTGGCGAGGTCATCGAAACGCCCCATGAGAATGGGATCGGCAGCGCCGGCACCGGCCAATACCGTGAAGGGCTCCCCGTCAGCCGTGCACATATCGACCCCGACGACGCAGCCGACGCGTTCTGCCGCGCACTCGACTACGAGGGGCCGCTGTTCTCGATATTCAACATCTGCGCCGACGACATCTACGGGCCGGTGCCCTCTCTTGAATATGTCCGTCGCGTCTACGGCCGGCTTCCCCCTTTGCGGGACATCCAGCGGTTCGAGAACGACCGTTTTGCTTCCTTGATTGATAATCGCCGCGCAAAGGAGGTCCTTGGCTGGCGGCCGCGCGTCCGCTGGGTGCGGTAGAAGCTCAAGCCCCGTGCGATTGTCTTTGCAGTGGCAGCCGCTCGCCACACGCATTTGCATGCCGATGGGAACCGGGAGGCGGGTTCAATAAGCCATTGTCCCTCGCATCGCTTGGGTTTCTGTGCCTCGCGGCTTGCCGTAGGCAGGTTCGCCCTTAGCGGGGCTTACAACACATGCCCCGCGTTTAGTCGTAGACAGGATGACCGGCATTTGCACAATGGTGAACCGGCTCTCATACTGGAATGCAATCGTGAATGGCTTCAACGACCTAGACCTGCGACTGTTGCGAATTTTCTGGGTCGTCGCCAAGTCTGGAGGATTCACTGCAGCCGAAGCCACCTTAAATGTCAGCCAGAGCACCATTTCCAACCATATGGCTGCCCTCGAGCAGAGGTTGGGATATAAATTATGCCGTCGTGGAAGGGCGGGCTTTCGCCTGACGGACCGGGGCATCCGGGTGCTTCACGCCGCTGAGAAACTATTTGGAGCTATCGACACCTACCGCACCGACGTTCGAAATCTAAAGAGTGAGCTATCGGGTGAACTGAATATCGGGATCATCGACAACATTGCCGGTGATCTGAATTGCCCGCTTTCGGAAGCGCTTCGTCGCTTTAGCCGGCGCGATCACAGCGTTATGTTCAACCTGAGAATGATGAGCCCCCAACAGCTCGAGATTTCGGTCCTCGATGGATCTCTCAATCTCGGAATCGGATTCAGCCCCAAGCTGACCACGGGACTAGTTTACGATCGCCTATATGATGAGGAGCACTTTATGTATTGCGGTGCTGGCCATCCGCTTTTCGGGATTTCAGACGTCGATACAGTGATGAGCACGCTACACAATTATCGGATAATCTCAAAAAGATATTGGAACCTGCGAGACGTCACGAACATCGGATTTGACCGTGCAGACGCGACTGTCAACGACGTGGAATCCGAGCTTATTTTGATTTTATCTGGATCTTATATCGGGTATTTGCCAAGCCACGTGGCAAAGGACCTGGTCAGCGCTGGAAAACTTCACATTATATTGGAAGACAGGTTCAACCATTCCGTATCGCTACACCTGATACGCCCTAAAGGCATCGCTTTGACGAAGGCTTCGGATTACTTCATCAACGACTTGTTGGCGGCAAACAAGGATTTCCAGCAAGACGCTCATAAATGAGCCCTATGCTGGATCTCATTAGGATTGATCAAGCAGAGGCTGCTTCGGCTATGCCTCCGTGCAGGCTGGCAATGTCAATCAGGAGAAGATTGTCTGATGGGAGTGAAAGATGCTCAACAGGCACACCAGGCGAAGCTGCTTTGGAGAAAGAGCGGCCGCGTTGGCAGCATTGTCTTCAACAATCCGCAGAAGCGCAACGCTGTTTCAAAGGAAATGTGGGTGCTAACCAATCGGGCCCTCACGGAGTTTGCAGCCGATGATGACGTCTTGGTTGTTGTCCTTTCAGGGGAAGGGGAAAAAGCGTTCGTCTCCGGTGCTGATATTTCGGAATTCGAGAACGAGCGGGCAACCCGGGAGGCGGCTGCAGAGTACACCCACACGCAAGAGGCTATTTACGAAACCATTCAGGGCTATCGCAAGCCTATCATCGCCAAGATCAGCGGCTATTGCCTAGGCGGCGGCGTCAGTCTGGCGGTGGCATGCCATCTCCGGATTTGTTCGGATCATTCGAAGTTCGGAATACCCGCAGCCAAGCTGGGAATCGGCTACTCCTATGACGCCGTTCAACGTCTTGTGCAACTGGTTGGCCCAGGCTTCTCGCGTGAACTCCTGTTCACAGGTCGCCATTTCCACGCGTGGGAAGCCTATGAAATGGGACTGGTCAACCGGATTGTGCCAGAGGCGGAACTCGACGCGTTTGTCGACGGCTACGCAGAGACTATCTCAGGCAATGCCCCGCTGACGATCCAAGCCGCCGACTATGCTATTCGGCAGGCTCTGGCAGATGAAACACGCCGGGATATTAAGGGCTGCCAGCACTTGATCGATCGATGCACCGACAGCACGGACTACATTGAAGGCACGCGCGCTTTCCTGGAAAGGCGTCCTCCAAAGTTTTCGGGACGCTAGAGACGCCCGCGTTGTCGGAGAAGTCATATGTCAGCAACGAGCTTCAAGCTTCTGCGACGATAACCCTGGAGGACGCCAAAGCAACCGTGGGTCTGCTCCAACCTGCCGAATTCGAGCTATTTCACTGAGCTTCTTAACGGCGCGTCGCAGGCACCAATAGAAGCAGGATGGCTTGTCGCCGTCGTGCCGGCCTTTATCGATGTCGAACACATGGCCCTGTTGCGGATCGACCGCGGCATCATTGTTGATCCCACCGGATCGGAGGCGCTCTTGCAGTTTCTCAACGATCGGGAGGGATCGCCATGATGCGGGTCGTGTGTCTAAGCGCTTGGCCAAGAACCTCAGCGGTTTGTCGTGGTCCATGTCGACAACGACATGAAGGATCTGTGGTTTGAATCACCCGTTGGCGGCTGGACATAAGCGCCCGGCCTTCCTGACCCCGAATGGCGACAAATCCTGTGTCGCCGGCATTATCGCAGCCTACGAGGCGTGGTACGTCTCCGGTGGTCACGAAGTGATCGTGTCGCGCGCGTTGAACCCCTTGCGTTCTCAGCTTATTCGCAACAAACAACACTTCGAGATCGGACTGGCCTCGCGGGCGAGAGCGGCAAACAGTCGCTCGATTATTCCGTCAGTAGTCCGACATTTCCTTGGCTTTGTTGCGGTGCTTCGGACATCGCTCTCTTGGTTCAAGGATGGGCAGCCTGTCATAAGCCGTCGGTCTCGTTCCTAGCGTTTGCGTGTTCGCTAATGTTCAACCCGACCGAAACGCCTGTCCAGCAAGTGTACGATGATCGTTGTGGGAATGCTTAATGCGAGAAACAGTACTCCGGCCATGGTTATGGGTTCGATGTAACGATAACTGAAGTTGGCCACGTTACGGGCCTGCGTCATGAGTTCGACCACCGTGATGGCGGAAAGCAGGGGTGTTTCCTTAAACATCCCGTTGACATAGTTCGCAAGCGCCGGGAGGATTGGTGGAACAGCCTGTGGCATGACGATGCGGGTCCAGGTATGCCAAGTCGAAAAGCCGCATGCGTGTGCTGCTTCCCATTGCCCCCGTGGCACTGTGGCGATGCCGGCTCGATAAACCTCCGCCATGTAACACGCATAGTGAAGGCCGATTCCGATCACACCAGCTTGAAACGGCGACAGCGTCAGGCCGAACTGTGGGGCCATGTAAAACAACACAAAAAGCTGAACCAGAAGCGGCGTCGAGCGAATAAAGTCCGTAACAGCCACAATTGGCCATCGAGCCCAACGGTTGGGCATCCCACGTCCCACTGCGAACAAGATGCCCAATAGAAGCGCAATTAAACTGCCCACGAGTGTGGCTTGCAGGGTCACGACCATGCCGTCGAGCAGTCTTGGCATGAAGTTCGCGATGAAATTCCAGTCCCAGTTCACGCGGCTTCTCCCAGTCGACGTACCATTCGTCGTTCCAGCGTGCGCATCATGATGACCAGACTCATCGCGAACGCGAAGTAGAAGGCGAGGATGCTCAGATAGGGCATGACCGTGTCGCCGGTTGCGGATCGGATCAACTGAGCCTGGAAGGTGATGTCGGCGACAGTGATGAGAGACACGACGGCGCTGATTTTGGTCAGCTCGACAACCTGATTGCCGAACGGCGGCAACATGATCCTCAAGGCCTGGGGCAAGATGATGTGGCGGAAACTCTGCCAAGTCGTGAGGTTGAGTGCAACGCACGCTTCTCGTTGGCTTGCAGGCACCGAGCGCATGCCGCCACGCACAACCTCGGAAGCGAACGCACCGACGTTGAAGCCTAGCACCACGATTCCAGCGACCATGGCAGGCAATCGCATGCCGAGAAAGGGCATTACGTAGAATACCCAAAAAAGCTGGACATAAACCGAGGTGCCCCGAAGAAACTCTACCAGAGCGACTGCCGGCCATCGAACCGAACGCCAGGCACTCAACCGGGCGAGACCTGCCGCGAACGCGAAGGCTAGCGCGATTACCATACCACCAAAGGTCAGGAGAACCGTAACCTTGGCACCTTCAGCAAGCAGCCGCATTTGGCTGTGCAAATCCATCGGCATCCCCTTTCAGATAGCTCGCCGACGCTGCCGACCATCACGGTCGGCAGCGTCGCAGGCTTTCAGTTTTCACTACCACAGAGCTGGACCCGGGTGATTTTCTTCGGCTCGTCTGTAGGAAACCCGTACTTGTTGAGAATGCGGTCGAAGGTGCCATCGGTCTTCATAGCGGCAAGCTCTTTGTCGTAAGCATCGCGGAAGCTCTGGTCCGCCTTGCGGAAGACCGCCCCGCCACAACCAACCGCCTTGTCTTTAATCGGCGATACGATGTCGAGTTCGCTTTCAAGCTTGTTTTTGCGCACCAGTGTAACGGACGAAACGGCGGGATAGCCGTAGGCATCGACGCGCCCCGTGCGCAAGAGCTCAATTGCACTTTGCTCGTCGCCGATCAGAACCAAACGATCGTCAGGAATGCCTGCGTCGCGCGCATAGGTCTCCTCGACGCAGCCGCCACAGGTCGCAAGGCGTGCCTTGGGATTGGCCGCTACATCTCGGTAGGTTTGAAGGTTGAGCGGATTGCCCTTCTTCACGACGAAGGCAGCAGCATCGCATAGATCGGGCTGAGAGAAGACAACTGCGGCGCAGCGTTGCGGATTCAGATAAAGGCCAGCCGCGACCACGTCGAACTGACCAGCGTTCAGGGCTGGTATCATTGCACCGTAATCGACAATCGTCGCTTTCACGTTCCGAATGCCGAGCCGCTTGAGCGCTTCGACTGCCACTTCGGGCGCCGCCCCCTGAGGCTTGCCGTCTGCAGAGAGTTCTGCCCAAGGCGGCGCGTTCCCAATGGCGATACTGATTTCACCCGATTTTCGGGCATTCTCAAGCGTGTCTTGTGAAAACGCTGCAAAAGGCAGAGCCGCGACCGATCCAAGGGAGATGGCGAGTGCAAGTAAAACGTGAGAAATGCGCATTTCGTTTGTCCTTCCATTGAGATTGTTCTTGATCCAAGCCGGCAACGCTCCCTCTAAAGCGCGTGACCGGCCGCTATGATTTTGCGCAGGAATGCGCGCGTCCGTTCTTCTTTTGGATCCTGAAATATTTGATCCGGATCGCCTTGCTCGACGATTCTTCCCTTCTCGAAGAACAAGACTCTGTCGGCAAAGGAGTGAGCGAAGCTCATTTCGTGAGTGACCAGCAGCATGGTCATGTCCGTCTCGGCGGCGAGCTTGTGCATGACGCTCAGCACTTCCTCGACCAATTCCGGATCAAGCGCCGAAGTGACCTCATCAAAAAGCATTATCCGAGGTCGCAAGGCCAAGGCCCGGGCGATCGCCACTCGTTGCTTCTGTCCGCCCGAGAGTTGAGCTGGTTTTGCATCTGCCTTCTCACGCAGACCGACCAGATTGAGAAGTTCTATGGCACGTTCCTCGGCGGCCTCGCGGGATGCGTTTTGTGTCAGGCGCTGGGGCAGTGTGACATTCTCCAGCACCGATAAATGCGGAAACAGATTGAACTGCTGAAACACCATTCCGATCTGACGACGCATACGGGATAGATGTTTGTTTCCAGCAGGGAGAAACGAACCATTCGCCGAACGCTGCTGCAGGAGGGATTCGCCGTCCACCATGATGCTTCCGGAATCGATGGATTCCAGAGTCATCAGGATACGCAGGATCGTGGTCTTGCCAGAGCCACTAGGCCCGATCAACGCCACTTTCTCGCTGGGCTGAACGCTCAGAGAAAGATTGTCCAACACCTTGAAGTCGCCAAACGACTTGGAGACATTGGAGAACTCTATGATCGGGCTAGACATAGCTTCTCATTCGGGTGGGTGGGTTTAAGGGGAACGGCAGACAGCCTCCTGTCGGTCGCATGCGCTCTTTACCAGGATGGCCATTCACCCGACACGGTCGTTCGGTGCATCCGACGTCGTCCGGCTGTAACCGCGCCGCGGCTGTGGACGGTACAACGATTGTCCCAGACAAGCACATCGCCTTTCTTCCAGCTGTGCTCCCATCGGAACTCTGGAGAGAGCACATGTTCCCAGATCTGCTGGAGAATCTCGTTGCTCTCGTCGACCGGGAGCCCGACGATATAGCCGTCGCCCTGTCGCCCAAGAAACAAGGCTTTCTCATTGGTTTGTCCGTGTTTCCGGACCAACGGAAACCAAGGTCCCGGAGATTGCGACGGGTCATTGTTTTCGACGTGATCCGACTTGACGAGGTTGTAGTTCTTACGACCATGGACCAGGATAGCGCGGTCGAACTTCTGCTTCATTATGTCAGGCAGCGTGTCATAGGCTGCGGCGGTATTCGCAAAGCGGGTGTTCGATCCCGTCTCGGGAACTTCAAGGCCATGCAGGATCAGCGCCGAATTCGGCATGGGCATCGTATCCGTGTGCCAAATCGCCTCGCCATTACCCAAGGCACCAATTGGCTTTCCGTCGATCTCGACGTTCGAGACAACATCCACGATGCCTGGAAAGTCGGTATCCAGTTCCCGATGGTAGTCGACCGGACGATCATCTCGCAGCACTTCCCCGAAGATCGAGCTGAACTCGATTAGCTGTGGGTCGTCCAGCGACTGCCCGCGGAAGTAGATGACCTTGTGGCGAAGAAAGGCTTCTCTGATAGCAGCACAAGTAGGCTCATCAAGGCCACGCGACAGGTCGATTCCGCGAATTTCCGCGCCAAGCGCCGCTCCGCTGGGCATCACTTCAATTGCTTCACTCATGGGTACTCCTCCGTGGGATTGAGCGTTCACGTGAACGAGATCACAGTACTTGGATTGGTTCGTCCGCCCCTCGCAGCGCGGCTCTTTCAAGGGCCCGCTTTGCACGCCGGAAGCGCTGTCTTACGACCATCGTGTCCGTCTGAAACGTCAGGAGTGGGCAGTTCTGGCGCTGCCAAAAGGCAACATCCTCAAGTGTCCAGGCGCCCATTTCCCACTGTTTGCCAAACCGCAGCGCCGCGTCGCGAAGGCGAAGCTTGTAGTCCAGCGTCGATATGTCGGCATACCCGTTCCCGTAAAGACCAAGATCCTGAGCAAGGTCGGCTGGTCCGATCGCAAGGCAGTCGACGCCGTCGACTGCCGCTATCTCGTCGATGCATTCGAATGCTCGTCGAGACTCAAGCATTACAGTGAGATGGACTTTCTCAGGTTGGGAAGAGGAAGCTCGGGCGACCGCTGCCGCCTCCAATGCCTGTGACGCAGCATCGACGCGCGGGATATAGAGATTGTGAATGCCGAGTTTCACCGCCTTTTCGATGTAATGCGGCCTCAAACCGGGGAGTCGAAGCCAAAAGGCGAGGCCGATTTCCTCCGTTATGTCCGCCAGGTCTCCCGCGGTGTCCCACGTAATCGGCGTGTGCTCCATGTCGAAGCGGACGAAGTCCAATCCTGCATCCGCTGCCGCCGCCAAGGCCGCACGCTCGCGGAACATCATGATCCAGGTGCCCAGCTGAGCCTTTGGCCTTGAAAGCAGGGAGGTTGAAGCACTCTTGCTCACGAGATCACCTGCGACGACAATGCCCTGGGAGATGGCGTCGCACACATTTCAGCCAAGCCCATCGCGAGTTCGGCAACCTCGGTCGAGAACACGATGGTCGCCACACCTGACTGAAGCATGCGACCAAAGTCATCCGTCGAGTCAGTGCGCGCATAGGTCGACCTGCCATGCGACACCGCAAGGGCACTAAGCTCGGTTAGGCCTGCCCACCATGCCTCGGAACGACCCGCTCCGGGCTCCGCCAGCGCATACGCGTCGATGCCATCGACCCTCATGATCATCGCCGTTTCGGCGCGATCAAGGCCGAATTCCACTTCCACCCCCACATGCAGCATGTCGTTTATCGCCAGCAGGTCCTGCGGATCGTCCGCGTAGTCATTATGGGGCCCGGGCTCGAATGTCCCTCGACTGCCCAGAGGAGCGTACCTCGTTGCCTGAACGAGTCTCTGAGCCTGCGATGCATCTCTGATAGCAGGCAGATGCAATCCCTGTGCGCCGCCTTCAAGCACCGGACCAAAAAGAGTCCGGTCGTGGGAAGGCATGGCAACAATCGCGGGCAGTCCCAGCGCTCTGGCCAGCATCGCGCACGAGGCTATGGCTTCAGTCGTGCAGTCCCCTCTGGCATCGATCTCGACTAAATCCGCAGCTTCCGCCTTCAACAAGCCTGCCACTGCCGGATTGGCGAACGCCCGGAGCCCTATTCCAAGACGAACCCGGGAGGCTGGATCCTTCATGAGATTAAAAGATAAAGACATTATAAGTTAATGCTCCACATCGAATACGCGATGAAGCCCCTCTTTGCCGCTGTTTCAGCTAAAAAAGACCATATTTCAAAAAAGAATGCAAATACAAAATGAATTATTGATTGGTCATTATGAGGAAATTTTGATACATAAGTGCTGAAATTTTCGGCAGTCGGTACGCCGCGGTCGACGGCGTTGGTAGTGCCATTGAAGGGCAGCTATGGTACGGCTTTCACGACGGACGGAGCGGATCTTTGGCAAACAACGGCGACCTCGACGGCATCGGGCCGCTTTTCAAGCAATTTCAGCGGCAGATCATGCAGCGGATCGTCGCCGGCGATTATGGTCCTGGAGACCGAATCCCGCCTGAAGCCGAACTGATGGAGCAGTATGGTGTCTCACGCCAAACCATCAGCAAGGCGCTTTCTGAGCTCGCCAACCAAGGACTTCTGGAGCGCAACAAGCGCGCCGGTACAATCGTTTCGAAGAGCTTTCGAGAGCGCTTCGCGATGCCTGTGCGTGATGTCTCTACCGAGATCATCGATCGCGGAGGGCTCTATGAGTACGTTGTCCTCGAACGAAGGGTCATCCAGAACGGACATGGGCCGTTGCAGTGGGCAGATCTCGGATCGACATCTCGCTTCCTGTACCTGGAGGTGATCCACTATGCCGACAACACGGTCGCGCAGCACGAGCGGCGCTTCATCAATCTCGAAGCATTGCCAGATGCCGCCGATGCCGACTTTTCTGCTGAGCCGCCAAGCCGATGGCTCGTTCGAAATGCCATCTGGTCTTGGGTGCGCCACCGGCTGACCGCAGTAAACGCCCCTGACACGCTGGCAAAGTTGCTGCAGGTTCAGCCTGGAGCGGCGTGCATTGTTCTGGAGAGGCGCGTTTACAAGCGCGAGCAGGCGGTTGCCATGGCGTATCTCACCCATCCCGGCGACCGTTTCGCCCTTGATGGTGACTTTGGACTGGCGTCGTCCGAGCATCCGCTAGAGACCATGGGCAAACCGGCGCGGGGATAGGTCAAAGATCGCCACAATTGCTTCAGCTGGCGAAGTGAGTGGTCTTGGTCTGGATGAAGTATCCGATCGCGCCGAGCTCCATTCTGTCTCCAAAATTAGAGGCGCCACGATCGCCGAACTGCACGGGTAGTGGAGCCCAAGGACCGGGAGGCTGGCCCGGATGAACGCAGGGCTTTCGCGTGTTGATACAACAAGACGGTGAACGTCGGGTCGTCCGCTGCGTCTCTTGGCGCGGATTCCTGCGTGGTGTAGGAGGAACCTGGCTCTCCTTTCGAAGACGGGCTCGGGTTTGATCTCTAGGCTGTCGGCGCGCTATGGTCCGTGTTGAGACCACATGCAGATGCAGCCTTTGCGACAGCGACTAGAATCGCATGTGACATCCTGTCCTGCGCTTTCCGGCAACGTATTCATCGATCAGCTGGCGGTAGCGAGTTCTGCCGAAGCTGGGAAAGTGCCCGCCGTGCACCACCGTGACCGCCAAGTCACGCAACCGCTCCAGCGTGGCAACGTAGACGGCCACGCTGCTATGATAGGCATTATCGATCAGAGGGCCATCATAAATGATGTCACCCGAGAGAAGAATGCCCGTTTCTTGCTCAAACAGCGCGATACCACCGGGCGAATGGCCCGGCGTGTGGACCACTTCGAACGCGCGGTCGCCGAGATCGATAACGTCCCTGTCTTCCAGCACACGATTGGCCGGCGCGGGCTGGACGCGGTAGTGCGCCGTGCTCCAGCCGCGAGGTCTCGCATCGAACATATCGTCCGTTGCGTAGCGATCGGCGAGCGTGCGGTCATTGCGCGGGTCGGCCAGGATTGCAGCCTCGGCACGGTGCACGCAGCGGTCTGGAAACTCGTGGTGACAGCCTATGTGATCGAAATGGGTATGGCTGGCCACGCAGACGAGTTTGCGCTCGCAGGTCAGCGCAACATTGGCTTTCAAGCTGACGTGACCGAGACCGCTGTCGAACAGCAAGTCGCGATCGCGACCCCGCACATGCCAGATGTTGCAGCGGAAGAAAGGCTTGATCCACGGCTCGTGTATGAGCGTGATCCCGTCCCCCATACGGATCGTCTCGTACCAATCACGATCTTCGATTGATCGCATTTGAAATCTCCCGGGTGGACCAGTTCTATTCCTTGGCCGTCGTCTCACCCATGGAAGCCGCATGCATCGCATCGAGTTGGGTGAAGTCGAACTTGCCTGACTGACAGTAGAGCTTGACTCGGTTTTCCTCGGCGATGATCTCATCCGCGACCCGCATGAGTTCCACCGGATCGATGCCTTTGGGAACGATTGTCGCACCGTGATCGTCCATGTGAAGCAAGTCGCGCGGGTTGATTTCCAATCCGGCGACGCGCACTGGCGTGTCCAGGGCAATATAGCGGACGTTGGCATGGCCAACGCTAACGCTTGCTGCAAAGAGGCCGAAATCCATGCCCGCTATATCGTGGATATCCCTCACGGCTCCATTTGTCAGCACAGCGGCGCATCCCAACCGCTTGAATATGGCGGCGGCGACATCGCCCCAGGCGGCTGCGCGTCCAGGCTGAGTGTCGAGATCCTGGACCACCGCTATGCTGGTCGTGCCAACGTTCGAGAAATGCCTCCAGACCTGTTTAAAGGTCAGATGACTTTCCTGCTCAGCCAGGGGAAATTCCCCGATGAGCTTAGCAGTGACCGCGTACCCGGCGACACTGCCGACCTCGGGGAGGATGCTGCGGATGGACTGATCCGTATAGCCTTCCGCCTTTGGACGCACGCCGAACCGCTCTATGGCATCATAGATGATGGGGGTTCGATATGCGCGTAGCCGCTCCAAGACACCCATCGAGGCAAATTCGGCCATTGCATTTCCCGCATAGTTAGAGTCGACTTCAACATTTAATCCATATTTTCAAAGGACTCGTCAACATAAAGGAAAAAAATTTGAAGTTGAATACAGAAAGCATTGATTGCCGGACGCTCGTGGGCTACTCATGTGAGCCAACAAAAGGGGGAGCGAGCCGTGATTTCGATCACCAGACGATCAATGCTTCCGTCTTCGACGATGGCCGCCGTCGTGCTGCTGCCGGGAAGGCGTGAGATATCGACCGCGGCAAGGGCGGACGAGGTTGTCGCTGGCATTCAGCGGCGTGGCCATATGTCGACGCGCTAAAGCAGATCCCCGCCGGGCAGACCCGGGACTCAATGTTCCGCCGGCGAGACCTCGGTCTGGCACCTGGCGGGCCAGGACCAATGTCGCGAAGAACGCGCCCGTGGCTCACATCACTAAGACGGGTGGGTTCAGCACCTATCTGGTTCCAACCAGATGAGCGGCGCTGTCATCGAGCAAGAACAAGGAAAAGGGGGCGAAATATCTCAACTTCCACCTCGAGCCGCAGAACTTGACTACCTACTGCGAAGCCGTCGGCGAGGTTCCTGCCAGCGCCCGGGGTGCGATGCTGATGGCGTGGACCTGCGAAGTTCTCCGAAGAGGAAGCCAAGAAATTCACATACCGGCCGAATTAGACCTATCTCGCGACCAGAGTCAGCGAGTGGAGCCAACGCTTGGAAACAGACGTTGCTCCTCGTCTGTAGCATCTATCGCAAAGGAAATTCACTATGATTGTCGAGATGAAGCGCGCGGACCGGTTTTCATCGGTCCTGACCGATTTTCACAAAGCAACAATGCTTCCCAGCGAGGCCTACATCGACCCGGCATGGTTTGCGGTCGAAAAGAAGCAGATATTTGAGCAGTCCTGGATTGTTGTCGGACGTTCCGAGCAAATTCCCAACAAGGGCGACTTCTTCACCGTGAATATCGTCGGGCAATGCGTCCTAGTCGCGATGGGTGGTGACCAAGTCATCAGGGCGTTCTCGCCCAGTTGTCGTCACCGCGGGGCGCTAATCGCCGAAGGCGAAGGAAACAAGGCGGCTTTCGTTTGCCCCTATCACCGCTGGACCTACGGGCTTGACGGTCGGCTCATCGGGGCGCCGGAGATGGACCTAAACCCTAACTTTCGCAAGCAGGATTTCCCGCTCGTCAGCATGGGTTGTGAAGTGTGGAACGGATTCATCTTCGTCAATCTCGACGCAAGCGCGCCGCCGGTGTCGGGTGTCTTTGGCGCCGCCGCGGATCTGCTCAAGCCATACAAGCTGGAAAACATGCGGTTGGCGCGGCAGAAGCAGTACACCATCAAAGCCAACTGGAAGTCCTACATCGACAACTCCATCGAGGCTTATCACGTCGCGAGCGTCCACGCGCAGAGCCTGCAGCCGGTCGCTCCGGGTTCGACGTGGATTAACGAGCCCCACGAGAATTACCTGCTTCAATGGGCGGAATTCGCTGGTCGGCTCGGAGTGCTACAAGGCGAGGACGGTTTTCCCCCCATGGACGGCTTCAGCCTCGACACGCCGTCCAAGCACACGCTGATCACTCTGTTGCCGAACACTGTGTTGACCATGTCGATCGATGCGTGCTGGTGGATCACCCTCTATCCCCTGGATGTCAATAGCAGCACGCTGGTCGTCAACCATGCTTTCCCGGGCGGGTATGCATCGCGTCCCGACTTCGACGAAATCGCCGAAAGATATTTCAGGCGCTTCGACATCGTCAGCCAGGAGGACATCGAGATCACCGAGATCCAGCAGCGCGGCATCACGTATGGCCGGCGCATTCCCGGATTGTACCAGGAGCAGGAGGTCTTGGTGCACGCATTCGCGCGCTACTACCTCGAGCGGGTCGGCGATCTGGTGGAAACCTGAGAACAGCTGTAAGTCGCACGAGGGATTGGTTGACTGAATGCCGACGCGTGAAACAAGAACTAGCCGCATCCAGCATTTTTATTTCCTCTCGCTTGCTTCTGGGCTTGTCGCGCTTGCCAGGGCAATCGCGCCGAGCCCAGACATATTGCTGTTGTACGAGCCGTTGTCGGCACTGGACAGCGCCGTGCGGGCGCAACTGCGACTTGAGCTGCGCAAGGTGTTGCGGGACGTGCGCATCACGACGCTGATCGTGACGCATGACCATGAAGAGGCTTCGACCCCGCGGGGTCGAACATTGTACGATCTCGCCCGGGTCCATCAGTCGCGCATCGGCCAGGATCTGTACGACAGGGCCTTTTCCTGCTTCGGGGCTGAGTTCTCGGGCGAAATTATCTGGATGAGGGCCAAGGTTTTCGACGGGCAGTGGGGCGCCATGGAGTTGGCGGGCGACCAGAAAGTCCAACTGGACTTAGGGCTCGGTCGCGCCCGCACGGGCGATATGCTCGAACTGGGCTTTCGTCCCGAGCTGATCTCGATAACCAACGGCCAAAGCCCGGCGGTACCAAAGCCGGCGGTCGACATGTTGCGCGGACAGGTAAGCGATGTGCACAACAGGACCAACGTAGACGTCACGGTGCGGCTTCCCGCCGGAATCGAACTGAACGCCCAGGCTTTCGCACAGCACGGAGACTCCGGCCATCGGCAAGAAAATACCGCTGCCGGCTTCACCCAGCGCGCATTCTACTGGCGCGATGTGCCCAAGGTAGTCACGACATAAGGCCTTAAGGCGGTCTCGATGTTCTGGCGCAGGCGCTCGATCAGGTCCTCGAAGGTGAACTCGTCGTCGACCAGGAATTGCTGAAACCAGAAATAGCCGCACGAATGTATAAGCTCTACCACATCGGCAGCATTCAGGGCTGGGGAAAGCAAGCCCACATGCTGCAGTTTGTCCATAATCGAAGTCTGGTAGATGATCAGATCCTTCTCATGGCTCAGCCGCTTTTCGAACGCTTCGCTCCATCCGGCGATAGTGAAGGCGGCAATGGCGTGGCGCCACAGAGGCTTGTCCAGATAGCGCATACTTTCGCTAACCATGATTCGGTAAAAATCGACGAAGGCTTTCACGGGATCGCGAGGCGGATCTGCCAGGAGATTGGCAAGCGCCTTCGGCGAATGTTCACGATGGAAGGAGACGAGTTCCATCAAAAGAAGATCCTTCGTTGGAAAGTAATTGTAGACGGTTCCCGCGGCCACATCCGCCTTCCTGGCGATTTCTTCAATTTTACTTTTCTCGAAGCCGTGAAGTATGAACTCGTCCGAAGCGGCGTGCAGGATACGAAGTTTTCGTTCGCCCTTGGTGCGCTCCCTTCGACCTGTATCCGTACTTTCACGGAGCGAGCTCGCTTGGTTGTCAACCGTATTGCTGAAGCTGGCATGATTCGCCATGTGTAGTTCCGCTGCGGTCAGATTGAGCGTCCGGATAGGCAGCGTTTGGCAGCCGGCTGAAGATGTAAGGATTCTCGAGCTTGTCTCAACCGAGGGGAAACTCCTACCAGCATTTAACGCTGGCGCCCATGTGACCCTCTTCCTCTCAGATCACATTGCGCGTCAATATTCCATTGTAAGTGATAACGCAAATCTCGAAAAATACACCATTGCCGTGCGCCTTGGCGCGCCATCTTACGGCGGCTCGGCCGCAGTCCATCGGCTTGAACAAGGCGAAGAAATCTCAATCTCTGCGCCTGTCAGCACCTTCAGGATGGCCTCAGGCGATCACAAGTCGATATTGGTCGCAGGCGGCATCGGGATCACGCCGCTTCTGTCGATGGCTCGCGAGCTGTCGAAACAGGGTCGAGAGTTCGTTTTTTACTATCTCTGCCGGCACCAGCACCATATCGACACCTTTGACGAGTTGATCTGCGACGAGTGGTCCAGCTTGCTGCACAAATATTCGTCGGAAGAGTCAGGCATTCGGTCGCAGGCCAGGATATCGATGATCGCGCAGGAGCTTAACGGACAGGAAAAGATCTACCTTTGCGGTCCAGAAAGCTTCCTGAATTTCTCTGTGGAACGTTTCGCCTCCAAGGTCGGAACGGCAAACGTATATTTCGAGGCCTTTGCCGCGACAGTTGCCTTAGAATCTGACCGATTTGGTTTCCTGGTCGAACTGGCGAAAAGCGGGCGTGTTATCGAGGTCGGGCAGGGCGAGACCATCGTGCAAGCGCTGAGGAGGAATGGGGTACGTGTCACCACCTCGTGCGAAATGGGTATTTGCGGCACGTGCGTCACGCGCGTGCTTTCTGGCAAGATCGATCACCGCGATGAGTTTCTCAGCGCATCACAGAAGCAGGATGGCAAGGCCATTGTGGCCTGCGTATCGCGCGCGAGCGAGGGGCGTCTCGTGCTCGATCTCTGAAATCCTGCGCCGCGACTTGACATCGGTCTCGCCGATTCCCTGGCGGATGCAGCGCCACCTTGCCTACGATTGGTCAATGCGTAATGTTGGTCGGTGCGCCTCAAGGAAACCCATCAGGGTGAGTGATGCTGCCCGCAATAGTAATTCTTGCCAGAGGAGTTAGTTCAAAGCTCGGCACTTCCAAGGCGTCAATACCATAACTGATTCCTGACGTACTTCAGTGATGCAGCAGGCTATGGAGGTCGGCCTGCGAACCCCTGCGGATCTTTCTAGTTGGCTTCAACGACCTCGATATTTCCGACCGGCCATCACAACCGTTCGTACTCCGGCGGTGGCGATGGGGGCGAGGGCGGTAGATCTCAACGGCCGCATTGCCCGTCGAGTTCATTGTTCGCGATAGCACAGACCCGGTTCCAGTGCCCAAGCTCACCATACCGCAACAAATGAATCTACGTCCTTCGGCCCCTTTCTCGTCAGGGTATCTGCACCATGTCGTGATGGTGGACGAATGTTCGCGAGACACAATCGGACTCGTAATTGTCGATGGTGGCCTGTCATCTGACGAGCGCCAGCCAGTCACCAACGACAAAGATGAGCAGCACGACCGAGCCACATTAGGACGCCGCGGCGACCGCCGTTGTGAAATCGACTCGAGCGATGGCCCAGTAACAGGTTGCCAGGAAGGTGCGAGATGCCCTGCAACGTCTTGTCGCGGAGCGTTCATTGGAACTGTTAGGCAACCGGTCGGCCTGCGTCCCTGAAATGGACTGGCCGGATTTCGAGGAACTCGTTCGTATCCGTCTCATGCTGGAAGGCGAAGCGATGCGGCTTATTCAATTGCCGCTGCGCCCCCAAAAATTGGACGAGCTGGAACTGGCCAATCGAAGGTTCGAGCTCGCCGTCGAAAGAGGTGATGCCGAAGCTGTAACCGATGCCAACATGGAGTTTCACTTCATGCTGTACCGACTGGCGGGAGGGCAACTGCTTTGCGGAATGATCGAAACCCTATGGGTGCGGGCTGGTCCGATGCTGCGGATGCCGTTCAAGGCAGACAGTTACGACCCAGTCGTTTTTCGAAATGGCGTTCTACGCCACGGTGAAATTCTTGTAGGTCTTCGTCAGGGCCGTGCCGACTCGGCCAAGGCTGCACTACTGCGTGATATCTCGGATACCGCGATTTGGTATCGCCAGCACTTCCTGGGCACAGATGCGGACAAAGACGCCGCCGAGGGTGAACAAGGTTTCCCCTCCGCACGGCGAACTTGATGCAGTGAACTTTCAAGACGTCTGCGGCTGAGGCTGTTTTCTGGAGCAATGAGCGTGTTGGAGTAGTGGCGTCCACGTTTATCAATTCAACACGACTGCTTTTTCGCGATGTTAAGTTTGCCGTGCAATGCCTGTGAGTGACAAACGATCATTGCCGCTCTGGATCCCAACTCCGGCACGGATTGCGCAGACTCCATTGACGAGCTTTGTGATCGAGGCCTCAGCGAGGACGGGACACCCCTTCTCTTCCTATGCCGACCTTCACCGCTGGTCGATCGAGGATCGCAAGGCGTTCTGGAGCCTGATGTGGGACTTTTCCGGCATCGTCGGCGACAAATGGACCAATGGCGGCGAGCGCGTGCTGGCCGATGGCGACAAAATGCCGGGTGCCTCGTTCTTCCCCGACGCGACGCTGAATTTCGCCGAGAACCTGTTGAAGAAGACCGGCGCCGGCGAGGCGATTGTCTTTCGCGGCGAGGACAAGGTCGAGCGGCGGCTGTCCTGGAATGAGCTGCATGGCCTGGTCTCGCGTCTGCAGCAGCTCTTCCTGTCGCTCAAGGTTAAGAAGGGCGACCGCATTGCCGCGATGATGCCCAACATGCCGGAAACCGTCGCGGCCATGCTGGCGGCGGCCTCGATCGGCGCGGTGTGGTCATCCTGCTCCCCCGATTTCGGCGAGCAGGGCGTGCTCGACCGCTTCGGCCAGATCGAGCCTGTCATCTTCATCGCGCCCGACGGCTATTGGTACAATGGCAAGGCGATCGAGGTCGCCGACAAGGTCGCGGCGATCGCGGCCAAGCTCGGCAGTGTCCGCAAGGTTCTGCTCGTCGATTATCTTGGCACCTCGACCGACGTGGCCGCGATCATCGACAAGGCCGTGGCGATGGAGGAGGCGCTGGCGCCCTTCGTCGTCAAGCCCGTCACCTTCGAGCGGCTGGCGTTTTCGCATCCGCTCTACATCCTGTTTTCATCCGGAACCACGGGCATTCCCAAATGCATCGTCCATTCGGCCGGCGGGACGTTGATCCAGCATGTCAAGGAGCACCGGCTGCATGCCGGGCTCGTCGACGGCGATCGCTTCTTCTATTTCACCACCTGCGGTTGGATGATGTGGAACTGGCTGGTGTCGGGCCTGGCGTCCGGTGCGACGCTGCTGCTCTATGACGGTTCGCCCTTCTACCCCAACGGCAATGTCCTGTTCGACTTCGCCGACGTCGAGAAGATGACCTTCTTCGGCACCTCCGCGAAGTTTATCGATTCCGTGCGCAAGGCCGGTCTCAAGCCGATCGGCAGCCACGATCTGTCGACCGTGCGGGCGATATCCTCCACCGGTTCGCCGCTGTCGCCCGAGGATTTCCGCTTCGTCTACGAGGGCATCAAGAAGGACGTGCATCTGGCCTCGGTTTCCGGCGGCACCGACATCGTCTCGTGTTTCGTGCTCGGCGTGCCGACCGAACCGGTCTGGACCGGCGAGATCCAGGGCCCTGGCCTTGGCCTTGCGGTCGATGTCTGGGATGACGACGGCAAGCCGATCCGGCAGGAAAAGGGCGAGCTGGTCTGCACCAAGGCCTTTCCGTCCATGCCGATCGGTTTCTGGAACGACCCCGACGGCAAGAAATACCAGGCGGCCTATTTCGAGCGTTTCGATAATGTCTGGTGCCATGGCGATTTCGCCGAATGGACCGAGCATGGCGGCATGATCATCCACGGCCGTTCCGACGCCACGCTCAACCCGGGTGGCGTGCGCATCGGCACGGCGGAGATCTACAACCAGGTCGAACAGATGCCGGAAATCCTGGAAGCGCTGTGCATCGGACAGGATTTCGACAATGATGTGCGCGTCGTGCTGTTCGTGCGGCTGGCCGCGGGCGTCCAGTTGGACGAGGATCTGGAAAAACGCATTCGTGCCAAGATCCGCGGCGGCGCCAGCCCCCGCCATGTCCCGGCCAGGATCGTCGCCGTGTCGGACATTCCCCGCACCAAATCGGGCAAGATCACCGAACTCGCCGTGCGCGACGTGGTGCATGGGCGCGCCATCAAGAACAAGGAAGCGCTTGCCAATCCGGAGGCGCTGGAGTTGTTCCGCAACTTGTCAGTTCTCGGGCACTGACGGACTATCTAGTGGGTTGCTACTTCACCCGCGCCTGTCGCTCAGTTTTGAGGACACCGGGACGTGAAATCGATCTTGATTGGTCCGCAACTTAATTGCGCTTCGGATGTCATAGTTAGCAGACTCCTGATCAACAATATGACGCTGACATCCTGAATGGGTACGGCGCGCCTGAGTTTCGAAAGGTGGCTCTGGCCATTACTGCCAGCGTCGCTCTTTGCGCTTAATGCCCGTTTAGACGCTCGGTTGCCATTAACATTCCCTGCGGCAAATATATCCTTGAGCACCCCAATATTTGTGCTGCCGAGAGTTCCGACTATCACCTGAACAGTCCAAGGGAGGATAAAAGCCGTGCCCTCAAGCGGCTGTCCCCTCGACGATGGAGGGGTATGTTGTCTCAACAATGGCCGAAAATCGCGGTTGATATCGCTGCTGTTCGCAAAGTGTACGGTCACCGATCGAATCCCTACCTCGCGCTGGACAGCGTTTCACTCGATATTCGCGAAAACGAGTTTTTCACGCTCCTTGGACCGTCAGGTTGCGGAAAGACGACCTTGCTGCGTCTGATCGCAGGCTTCGATGTTCCCTCAGATGGTGATATCCGCCTTTACGGCCACAGTATTGTCGCTCAGCCGCCCTTCCGGCGACCGGTCAATACGGTCTTCCAGTCGTATGCGCTTTTCCCGCACATGACGATCCGGCAGAACGTTGCCTTCGGTCTGGAAATGCTAGGTCAGCCGAAAGCGGCCGTCGAGGAGCGTGTGACGGAAGTGCTGCGGCTTGTCCGGATGGAGCAGTTTGGGGACCGTCGCACGGACCAGATTTCGGGCGGCCAAGCCCAGCGCGTGGCACTGGCTCGCGCGCTCGCGCCTAAGCCCAAGCTTCTGCTTCTCGACGAGCCGCTCTCCGCGTTGGACTACAAGTTGCGCAAGGAAATGCAGGCCGAACTGAAGCGCTTGCAACACGAAACCGGCATCACCTTCATTTTCGTCACCCATGATCAGGAAGAGGCGCTCGCCATGTCGGATCGCATCGCCGTCATGTCGGCGGGCAAGGTCCTCCAGATCGGTGGGCCGAAGGAAATCTACAGCCGCCCGGCGGACCACTTCGTCGCCTCCTTTATCGGGGATACGAATTTCGTGAAGGGCAAGCTGGTTTCGGTCTCTGGTAACCGGGCAATCGTGCGCATCCTCGACCGGATCGATATACCAGCGACGCTGCCCGAGGGATTCGGGGCGTGCGAAACTGCAACAGTCCTCCTGCGACCCGAGCATTTGCGGATAGTGCCCATCGACGGCAGCGAGGCTTTCATCGCCGCCGTCCGGGATGTCGATTTCATAGGCACGGACACTGTGCTTTGTGTGGAGACCGAGGGTGGGCAGGTGTTTTGGATCCGCGCCCAGAACAATTCTTGCGACATAGAGGAGGTGATGCCTGGCAGTCGCGTCGGTATTGCCTTGCCGCTCGCCGGTGCGCAGATTTTGAGGGATTGAGACAATGTCCGCGATTGCACGCGAAGCGGCGAGACAGGAACGCCGTGTCATAACAGGCAGGCTGCTCTTCGTTGCGCCTGCCATCCTCCTGATCATGGCTGCTGCCGTCGGTCCTCTCCTGATCGTTCTTGTCTATTCTTTCCTCAGTCCTGGCCCCTATGGAGGTATCAGCTGGACGTTTTCTGGAAAAGCCTGGTTTTCCGCCTTTCTTGATCGGGACATCTTCGATGACAGCGTCTCGTTCGCCTGGGCGCATGTTGAAATCTTCTGGCGCTCGATCAAACTCGCCATCCTGACGACCGCGTTTACTCTCGTCCTTGGTTTTCCGACAGCCTACTTCATCGCGACCAGGCCGCCCCACTCTCGGGAAATCTGGATGTTCCTCGTCACCATTCCCTTCTGGACCAATCTGCTGATCCGCACCTTCGCGGTACTTCAGATTATTCGCAATGAAGGCCTGCTGAACGTGCTGTTGATCAAGCTAGGCATCATCTCCAGTCCCTTACAGATCCTCTATACCGATACGGCAATCTTGCTCGGTATGACCTATGTCTACCTGCCGCTTATGGTCTTGCCGCTCTATGCCACTATCGAGAAGCTGGATTTCCGGCTCCTCGAAGCCGCCTATGATCTCTACGCCACCCGCGGCCGGGTGCTGCGCTGGATCATCCTGCCGCTCGTCAAGCCCGGCTTGATTGCTGGCAGCATCTTGGTCTTTGTTCCCGCGCTCGGTGCCTATGTCACGCCGATCGTGCTTGGCGGAGGCAAAAACATGATGCTCTCGAACCTGATCGAGTTGCAGTTCGGCGCGGGACGCAACTGGCCGCTCGGCGCCGCGCTGTCGTTGACGGTTGTTGCCATCGCCATGGTGGCCTTCTCGCTGTTCATCAAAAGTGCCGGGACGGACGAAGTGCTGCATGGCTAAGCGGTCTTCAGTTGGGTATATCCCAGGTTTCGGTGCGATCGCGGCAGTCTGCTTCGCGGCGCTCTATTTGCCGGTTTTCGTGCTGGTGGCCTACTCCTTCAACGCCTCGTCATCCATCTCGGCTTGGGGCGGGTTTTCCCTGCGCTGGTTCGTCGAAGCGAGCCGTAATGCGGAGGTGCTCGATGCGGCCGGCCGCTCGCTGCGGATCGCATTCGTTGCCTCGATGGTTTCCACTATTTTCGCCACCATGGCGGCGCTCGCCATGACGCGCGGCCGGCCTTTCTCCGGGTTGCGTCTGCTCTATGCTATCATCAACCAGCCGCTCGCGGTTCCGGAAGTGGTCACTGGTGTCTCGCTGCTGATCTTCTTCGGCACCCTCAAGGTCTACACGGGCTATTCGGGTCTCGGCTATCTCATCGCCGCCCATTCGGCCTTCTGTATACCCTTCGCGTTCCTGCCGATCCGGGCGCGGTTGCAGACCATGGACGGGGCTCTTGAAACAGCGGCGGCTGATCTCTACGCCACGCCTTGGCAGACACTTCGCTGCGTTACGCTTCCGATGTTAAAGCCTGCGATCCTCGCTGGATCGATGCTGGCCTTTGTCATTTCGCTTGATGATGTGGTCATCACCGAATTCATCAAATCGAGCGGCCAGGACACCCTACCTACCTACATGCTCGGCCAGATCCGGCGTGGAACCAGCCCGCAATTTAACGCGATCTCGACCGGCTTCCTGCTCCTGTCGATCGCGATCGTCACTACGTCGCTCGTGCTCAACAAAAATGCCACCAAAAGAAAGGGAACAGAATGAACTGGAAGTCAGTCCTGACGAGCCTGGTCCTCACCTCGTCCTCCGCCTGCGTTGCTCATGCGCAAGGCGAGCTCAACATCTACAACTGGGGGAACTTGACCAGCCCTTCGGTCATCAAGAAATTCGAGGAGAAATACAACGTTAGGGTGACGCTCACCGACTTCGATTCCAGCGACACCGCCATAGCCAAGGTGCGCGCAGGTGGCCACGGCTTCGATATCGTCGTGCCGTCCCATGACCAGATCCCGATCTGGATAGGGGAGGGCCTTCTCCTCCAAACCGATCCCTACAAGATGGAGAATTTCAAATATATTGCGCCGGAATGGGCCAATCCTGATTTCGATCCCGGGCGAAAGTATTCAGTTCCCTTCGACCTGGGAACTGCTGGCGTTATCGTTGACACGGCCGTCTACAAGGGCGATATCAATACTTGGGGTATCATTTTCGACACTCCGCCGGAACTCAAGGGCAAAGTGAATGTCATTCCGGAACTGAGCGGCGTCATTTATGCGGCGATCAAATATCTCGGAGGAGAGCAGTGCACCACCGACAAGAAGCTACTCGCCAAGGTTCGTGACCTGCTTGTCAAGTCCAAGGACAACTGGGTGTCCATGCAGTACGATACGATCCCGCAGATGGAGGCTAGCGATTTTTCGGCGACGAATGTCTGGAGCGGTACGGCGCTGCGCATCCGTCAGGCCAAGCCGACCGCGCGCTACGGCTATCCGAAGGAAGGCTTCTTCTACTGGAGCGACAATGTGGTGGTCCTCAAGGACGCCAAGAACGTCGAGAATGCCAAGCTGTTCCAGAACTTCATAATGGATCCGCACATCGCGGCAGAGCTTTCTGAATTCCACGGCGCGAACAACGGCATCGCTGGGTCGGCGGCATTCATGCCGGATTTCATGCAGCAGGCGCCCGAAATCAATGTGCCGGAAGAGATGAAAGCGCGCGGCGAACTGCAGAAAATGTGTTCGCCCGAGGCGCGTGAGCTCTACACGAAGATCTGGACCCAAATCCAGAAATAAAGGGTATCTCGCTCGCCTGCCGTTCCTCCCAGGGCATGACGAAGGGTCGGCGCGGATATTCGATCCCGCCGGCCCTTCGGCTTGGTCAGGACAAGGACGGATTAGGTGAAGCGCGACGGGATGATTGAACTTGTCCGTCAGCAGGGCGCGAAGCTTTCCGGCTAGCAAAAGAGCGAGGCTAGTTACATGCAGTATGAACAATACATCCATTCATACACCACTATCCCTCTCTTAAGAGCGACAGCTAAACTCGGGTTAACGCATGACATTTGTATCGGCTGATCGGCTAGCGGAGACTACATTGAACAGATTGGGCGATAAGGTGGCCATCATCACCGGGGGGGCTAGCGGAATAGGTCGATCGACGGCCGAGATTTTCGCGGGCGAAGGCGCGGCTGTGGTAATCGCCGACCTCGACGGGCAGAAGGCCGCTGAGACTGCGCAGGCGATTTGCAACAGCGGCGGCGAAGCTTTCGCCCTTGCCGTCGATGTGACCGAGCCCAACGACGTGCGCGCGCTCGTAGCGGAGACTGTCAAGCGCTACGGCCGACTGAACATCATGCATAACAATGCCGGAGGGTCGTCCAGCCGCGACGGCTCGGCTGTTGATGTCGACATCGAGGAGTTCTGGCGTGCCATAAGGCTCAACCTGTTCGGCACATTCCTCGGCTGCCGTTTCGCCATTCCCGAAATGGTCCGCAATGGCGGCGGCTCTGTGATCAACATGATTTCGGATCTCGCGCTAATGGGGGTGCCTGGCTATGACAGCTACACCTCTGCCAAGGGCGGGGTACTTGCACTGACCCGTTCACTCGCCGTCACCTATGGTTCGAAGAATGTGCGAGTGAATGCCATCGCGCCCGGTGCGACGCGGACGCCGCGAGTCGAGAAGATTTTGCGCGAGAACGAAGCCACTAGGGCGACGGCCGATACACAACTCTTCGGGATGATAGACCCTTCGCAGATTGCGCATGCCGCACTGCATCTCGCCAGCGATGAAGCCCGGATGATGACTGGGTCGGTGATGGTGGTGGACGGTGGCGTGACGATCATGTGACCGGCACGGGTCGGACAAGGGACGAAACAAGGAGAGGGTATGAACCTGAAGGAATATTCGCAGTATGACGGGATCGATCTGGCTGGTCTCGTGGCACGAGGCGAAGTATCCGGACAAGAATTGTCGAAGGCGGCGCGAAGCGCCATCGCTGCCTTCAACCCGTCGCTGAATGCCGTCATCGATTGTCTCGACGAGGCGAGCGAAGCGAAGTTGTCGCGCAGCGGTGGCGGTGCCTTCGCCGGGGTTCCTTTCCTGATGAAAGATGCCGAATTTCACTTAGCGGGGATGGTGACGGACTACGGCAGCAGGCTGACACAGGGGCTCACCGCCACAAGCAACTCCTATTTCGGCGAAGCGCTCCAGCAGGCCGGCTTCCGCTTTCTCGGGCGCACGAACGCACCTGAATTTTCAATGGCCGGATCGGCCGAAAACGCACTCTATGGCAGAACCACTAACCCTTGGATGGAGGGAAAATCCGCAGGTGGTTCGTCGGGCGGGGCGGGCGCCGCTGTCGCTGCAGGCATTGTTCCGATCGCCCACGGGTCAGACACCGCCGGCTCCATTCGTTGCCCGGCCGCTTGGTGCGGCGTGGTTGGCCTCAAGCCGTCACGGGGCATCGTATCCTGCGGACCACAGGACGGGGAGGGCTTTTTCGGCATGACCAGCCATTTCGTTCTAACACGTACGATCCGGGATACTGCCGCTATGCTGGATATCCTCGGTCAGCCAAAACCGGGGGATCCCTTTGTTGCCAGACGGCCGACCAAACTTCATGCGCAGTTGGCGTCCGAGCCGGTTCGGCCCCTAAGGATCGGCTGGTCAGGAGCACCTCTCGGAGGAGGGGAGACCATAGACCTGGAGATCGCCTCCGCCGTCGAGCTAACGGCAAAGACTCTCGAAAAGCTTGGCCACTACGTCGAGGAAGCACCGGTAGCGATCGACTTGAAGCGCGTGGATGATATCTGCATGGCGCTCTGGTGCTTCGGTTTCGACCAGTTCCTGGATCAGCTTGCTGCAGCCGCTGGTCGAAAGGTCTCTACGGCGACGATCGAAGCCGGTACCTGGAACTATTATGAGTATGCCCGGACCATGGATCCGGGGCTCTTCCAGAGGGCGATTTTCGAGTTGAACCGTTTCCGTCGCGACATTGGCAATTTCATGCAGGCGTATGATCTGCTGGTCTTGCCGACGACTGGAATTCTAGCTCCAGACCATGGCATGTTCGGTATGCAAGTCGATTTGACGCCGGACAAGTTTCACTGGCACGAGCTAACAAAGCTTCAGTATCTGGCGCCGTTCAACTTGACCGGACAACCGGCGTTGTCTGTGCCTTTTGCGATACATTCGTCTGGTCTCCCGATCGGGGTGCAACTGGTCGGTCACCCGTCGCAAGATTATATCGTCCTGTCGGTAGGGGCCGACTTGGAACGGGAAATGCCGTGGAGAAACCGGTTGCCGCGATATCACGCAAGCCACTCTGACGCTGGCTAGCGAGATGAGGAGCCGGGCTTCTCGTCCGTTTTCCAGATTGTCCGCATCTGCGCAACTCGCTTGTCAGATTGGGTGTGATTTTTCCTCGTTGAGGAGCTGTGACTTACGATAGATAACTTCATTGCCCGGTCTCTCCCAAAATCAGACACGTCAACGATGCAAAGTTATTGGACAGTCCCCGGTGGCCGGGGATAATTTAGGCTGATGCTCAAGCATTTGATTGGGTGTTTTTGCGAGTGACGCGTTATTCCTGACAATCAGGGTTTGCTGTCAATGTCCATTACTGGCGCGCCGAGATAGATGCGGCCAACTTCCGGATTACCCGCGATTGACGCGGACGTTCCATCCAACCTGTTTCGGCCCTCGGCGAGTACATAGCATCTATCCGAGATCGCAAGCGCCTTATGCGCGTTCTGTTCAACCAGGATCACGGCTACAGCTTCCCGGTTGCTTATCTGGCGGATGTGCCGAAAGACTTCGTCCGTCGCCTTGGGTGAAAGCCCTGCGCTGGGCTCGTCCAAGAGCAGAACCTTGGGCGAAGCCATCAGCGCGCGGCCGATGGCCACGATCTGCTGCTGTCCACCGCTTAGCCGCCCGGCACGTGTATTCCAGTAGCCGTCGAGGGCCGGAAGGATCTTGCGGACCGCCGACTGCCGCTCTTCGACGGAGCCTGATATGGCGAACAGCCCCATGCGGAGATTCTCTTCGGTCGTCATTGTCGCAAAAACATTCCCCACTTGCGGCACATAGCCGAGCCCCGCTCGGATACGAGCGCGCGTCGAGGCCCCCGTTATGTCCTGACCCGCAAGGCTGATATCGCCTGCCTTCGGGCGGAGCAGTCCAGCCAAAGTCTTTAGAAGAGTCGACTTCCCGCATCCGTTCGGCCCTATCACCGCGACGACCTCGCCAGGCGCCAAACGAATGTTGACGCCGTGCAGGATCTGCATTTCGCCGTAGCCCGCAATGAGGCCTTCGGCGGCGAGTATCTCAGGCCGGCTCAAGATGCCACTCCGCCGAGATATGCGTCGAGCACCTTTGCGTTCCGTTGGATTTCGGCCGGTGTTCCGGCGGCGATCACATGCCCCCGATCAAGGACGATCACCCGCTCACAGAGGTCCATGATGACGTTCATGTTGTGCTCGATGATCAGAAGCGTGATGCCCGAGGCGTGCACTGCCTTCATTACGCCCATCAGATGTTGGATCAGGGTTGGATTGACACCTGCCGTCGGCTCGTCGAGCAACATCAGTTTTGGTCGGCTCATCAGACAGCGAGCAAGTTCGAGCAACTTCTTCTGTCCGCCGGAGAGAAGTGCAGCAGGCAGGTCGGCCTTTTCGCCCAACCCGACTGTTTCAAGGACTTTCCGCGCGGCTTTGGCGTTCTCTTGTTCGTCCCTTCGAACCTGTAAGCCTGGCAATATGAGGGCAAGGACGCGATCGCCGTATTGGTCTTGCGGCACCAGCATTAGGTTCTCGAGCACCGACATCCGTTTCAGTTCACGCGGGATCTGGAAGGTGCGGCGCAAACCGAGCCTCGCGATGCGGTGTGGGCTCATGCCGTCGATCCGCTGTCCGTCGAAATGGATCTCGCCCGTGTTCGGGGCCGTGAAGCCGCTGACAATGTTGAAGAGGGTCGACTTGCCTGCCCCGTTTGGGCCGACCAGCCCGGTAATCGATCCCGTCTGTACCGAGAGATCGCAGCGATCCACCGCCTGCAGCCCGCCAAAGCGTCGACTGAGGCCCCTTATGTCCAGGATGGCGGTCATGCCACACTCCTCCGTCGGTAGCGGATCGCCACGATCACCATCAGCGCCAAGCCGAGTGCCAGCAGCCGCAGCGCTGCGAGTTGCACCCCGTCGACGATGGTGATGTAGTCCTTGATCAGCCGCGTGCCTTCGAGGAGTGCTGCGACGACTGTGGTACCCACGAGCGTGCCGAGACTGGAGCCTTGGGCACCAAGCAATACGGCGGCAAGCACATATATGCTGACGTTCGGACCGAACATGTCCGGCGAGATGTAGGTCAGATAGCTTGCGAAGAACGCACCGCCGATCCCCGCAAGCGCAGCCCCCAGCACGAAAGCCCACGCCTTGTAGGCGAGCGTAACCTTGCCAACGGAGGTGACGACCGCCTCGTCCTCCCGGATCGCACGGAGCGTACGGCCAATCGGGAAGCGCTCGAGCCGTCGGCTGAACCAGAAGGCGAGCGCAAGAACTCCAGCCGCAATAAGCAAAAAGGACATTTCCGAGCCGAGGCCCGCAATGCTGGTTGGTCTTGGAATGCCCGCTACGCCGTCCGGTCCGCCGGCGAGCCATTTCTCGTTCAGGAAGATAAGGCGAACGAATTCACTCAGACCGAGCGTCACGATCGCCAGGTAATCTTCCCGCAGCCGTGGCGTGAACAGCGCTACCGCCCCGCCGAGCATGCCACTGGCGAGAGCGGCCAAGACAACCGCTGGTAGGAACGGCAGCCCCGCCTTAGTGGCAAGAGCCGTGACGTAGGCACCAACTGCGAAGAAGGCGACCTGGCCAAGATTGATCAGGCCTGTGAGACCCCATTGGATGTTGAGCCCGAGCGCCACGAATCCATAAATTGCGGCAAAGATCAGGATCGCGATGAGATAGTCGATCATGACTCAGTTTCCCGTCCGGACCAAGCCACTCGGCCTGACCAGCAGGACAAGAGCCAGCACTAGGAAGGCAAGCGCTGTCTTGTAGGTCGTGGGCAGCACGAGCAGGCTAAATTCAGACACGAGTGAGAGCAGCAAGGCGGCAAGCCCGGCGCCGACGACACTCCCGAGACCGCCGAGAATGGAGACGGCAAACAGTGGGATCAGCACTCGCCAGCCGAGGAGAGGCGTCAGCGTGGTTTCCGTGGCGAGCGCGACACCACCAATCGCTGCGAGGAAGGCGCTGGCGAAGATAACCCCGCCATAAACCACTTCAGGCCGGACTCCGGTAACGACCGCCAGCTCGGGATTGGTGGACGTGGCTCGCACGGCGCGTCCGAAATTCGTCATGCGCAGCGCAAGGAAGATGATCGCAAGGATAAGAATCACGGCGCCGATGACCGCGGTCTGAACCGGCGTCACGACGAAGCCTGCGAAGACAAAGGGGCGCGAGAGCGCAATCGGATATTGAAGAGCGCCGTTGCCCCAGATGAATCGTACCGTGTTCTGTAGGAAGAGCATCAGGCCGAGCGACAGAAGCACGGGCGGCAGCGTACCCGCATGGCGTACGAAGCGAAACACCGTCTGGTCGAAGGCGAGTGCGATGAGACCGGTCAGCAAGGCCGCGAGAAGTGCGGCGAGCCAGAGTGGCAGGGAGAACCCGCACAGAAAGAGTGCGAGATAGGCGCCGAGTGTCATGAATTCCGGGATTGCGAAATTCGGATAGCGCAGGACGCCGTAGATCAGGGAGATCCCGGCTGCCGGCAGACTCCAGATTGCAGCCGAGATCAGCGCCGAGACGAGATAGATTTTCAGGTCGAACAACATCTTGCTTACCGGTTAGACGCGGTTCGGACACCAGCTTGGTCGGTTGCCGCGTGAAAGTGCGTGTCAGAACGCGACGTCGGTGATTTGTCCGATGGGCGTAATCTTGCCGTCCTTCACCTGCGAGACCCGGAAGTTGGCTTTGACGATGTTGCCATCCGCATCGAAGTCGATCGGACCGGAGGCTCCGTCGTAATCGATGTCTTCACCCTTGCGGAGAATTTTGATTCCTTCGGCGAAGGACGTGACCTTGGTGCCGCCGGGAGCCGATATCTTCTTTACCACATCCGAGAGCTTCGTGCCGTCGGTCGACTTTGCAGTCTCGATCGCCAGCGCAAGCAGGATCATCTGATCATAGGCTTGCGCCCCGAAGGAATAGTAGCGGTCGCCGCCAAGCGATTTGGAAAGCCTTTGATAGGCAGGCGAAGCCTCGGCGACGCCTTCTTCTACAAGGAGAAGGCCTTCAGCGGCGGGACCGGCATTCTTGATCAACTCGGGGCTGACAGCAAAGCCCGGCACGATGAAGCGTCCCGTGAGACCCGACTGGTACGCCGCCTTGAGGATGGCCGTAATGTCTGGCTCGTAACCCGAGATGTGGACAAAATCGGGATTGTCGGCGAAGGCACGGCTCACCTCTGTACGAAAGGTGGTCTGGTCCTCATTATAGGTGATGAAGCTCGTCACCTCACCGCCGCGCTCTACAAAGCGTTGGCGGAACGCGTCAACAGTTTTCTCGGTGAAGGGCACGTTGAGGCCGAGCACGGCGGCACGCTTCCAACCCATCTGGTTGGCGTATTCGGCATAGGCCTTGCCGAACAAAAGGTCGTCAGGCTCTGTGCGGAAGAGATGCCCCTTCTTCTGTGCCTCGGTGATCCGGCTTGCTCCCGAGGTTGAGAACTGGATCAAGCCCTTGTCCTGAACTATTGGAGCGACGGCCAGCGTGACGCTGCTCGCCCACGTTCCGATAATCGCTACGACCTTGTCGACGTCAACCAGTTTGCGGGCGCCACGCACGGCCACCTCGGGACTGGTCTCGTCATTTTCCTCGACCAGCCGAATCTGGCGGCCGAGCGGACCTCCGGCTGCATTGATCTCGGCCAGCGCTACCTTCGCGGAGGCAAGCATTTCCTGGCCGAAATTGCCGCCGGCGCCTGAGAGCGGCATCAGCGCGCCGACAGTGATCTCTCCGTCCTGGGCCGATGCTTGCTCGAAGCTGGGTGCTATCGCCACCGCGAGCGTGCCGAGACCAACGGTGAGCAGAGTGCGGCGGCTGACTGAGTTAGAGCTTGGATGTCTGGTGTTCATTGTTTTGTGCCCCTGTTTTAGCGTTGAATCAACGGCAGCGAGCGTATGAAGGTGGGCCGCCAAGATTGGCGATCTGCCCCCTAGAACCCGATGTCGCGCGGAAAATCAGTGATGCAACGGGCGCCGGTCTCGGTGACGATCAACACATCCGAGTGGCGGAAGCCGCCGATACCCGGAATGTACACACCCGGCTCGACCGAATTCGCCATGTTTGGCAGCAGCTTCGTGGAGTTGTAGGGGCGAAGTTCGCCTTTTTCTTCACGGCCGGCAGCGCCGATCATGATGCCGTGTGCATGGCCCGTTCCGTGTCTGATGTATTTAACCAGATCGTATTTCTGCAGAATGTCGCGCGTCAGCCTATCGATATCGGACATGGCGACACCTGGTTTGAGTGCGCTTTTACCGGCTTCGAAAGCCTCGTTGACGGCATCAAGCGGCCGCCTGATCTGGTCGGTCATATCGCCGTAGACGAAGGTGCGTTCGAGTTCGGCGCAATAACCCCAGACCACCGGGAAGATGTTCAATGAGACCAGATCACCACGCTTCAGCCTCCGGCTGGTCGGGTGGAGATGTGGCACCATGGTATGGTCGCCGAATTGCGCATAGGCGTAAGTGCTCGTGAGCCCGTTATCGGAAAGAGCACCCATCGCCCTGTTGACCGCGGCAACCGCGTGCGCAGCGACGGTGAGTTCGGTGACATTATCGGTCATCGCCTCGAGGAAGGCGTCCGCTCCAATCTTGGCGAGCCTCGAGCCTAACTCCAGCAGGCGGATTTCCTCGTCCGATTTGACGAGCCGCAGTTCCTCGAGCCTGGGGCCGACCTCAACGAGCTCCGCCTGCGGGAAATGGTCCTTCAGCGCACGGAACAGTCCGACGGGCAGGACGGCCTCTTCGATGCCAATTCTGACTTTGGGCGAGCCGAGGCGCGCGATAAAATCCGCACAAAGCTTCAAGCTCGCCTGGACAACGTTCTCGTCATCGCCGTAGCTCAGGACTTCGTCGAACGAGCTATGTTCCTGCATGTTCTCGAGTTCAATCGCGGCGCCGCAGACTGCGCTCGGGCCGGAGGTTGGCAGGATCGCCCACATGGGCCGACCCCATTCCGAGAGCAACGGGACTCCACTCATGTAGAAGACGCTATCGGCCGTATGCAGGAAGGCCATGTCGATGTTCTCTTCGGCGAGCTTCCTCCGAAAGGCATCGACCCGGCGCGTCATTTCCTGTTTCGAGAAGGCGGGCATTCTGAACTCCACTAACGTTTGTTTTGCTGGTTTTGAGGGGTGGTGTTGTGGATCGCCTCGACATCCAGTCCGGCGACACCGATCAGGCCATCAGTCTTGAAGTTCTGAAGAATCATCAGGGAATTGGAGTCCTTGATCCCCTCCACCGTCGCGAGTTCGATCAAGATAAAATCGTAGAGGTCACGCAGCGTCTCGAAGCAGGCCTTTATGATGAGGTCGTAAGGGCCGGTCGTGACGGCGACGCTGTCCACGAAGGGATACTTCTGCAGAACGGCGGCGACCTTGGTTATCGCGTCGCGCTCGACATCGATGCCGATGAACGCTGATGCTTCATATCCGAGGTCCACTGGATCCGCGGCCGCCCGGATACGAACCCTGCCATCCTCAGTGAGTTGGCCAAGCTTCTTGCGCACGGTTGGCTCGCTGATGCCGAGCTTCCGCGCCATCTCCGCGGTCGGCATCCTGCCGTCCTCTTGCAAGAGCCGAACAATGAGCTTTTCCGTATGATCTAGCTGTCGCGACTTCACGTCGTGGCTCCGCTCATAATTTTGGTAAGCTGATATTGCATATCACATAAAAAATAGCAATCCGATTTTTCGGATATGAGAATTATCTATCATAAAAAATTGCCTAATAGCGAATATCTGGAGTGGTCCTCTGGCGACCGAGGCCGGGCAGATTCTGCTTGTGATTAGGAAGGACGATGGACGCCATGCTCGGAAAACGGCACAATCAAGCACCATGGGGACGGTGCGTTTTCGCCTGCATTACAGCCGCCGAGCACCGTGGTTTTTTCGAAAACCATTGAACGCCCCAGAATCGATTACGAGATCGAGCAAGGCCGTCACACCGGCAAGCGTTCTGCTGGCGGTCTTATCAAGGCGGGCTGACTTTTCTCGCGTGTCTTGGGTAAGAAAAAGTCGCGGCAAATCACGTGTGAGCTAGTCCACGCATAAGTTGCGGGAGCATAACTGATTTAGACTGCCGGGCTTTGGGTTGCCGCACCCTTAGGATTCGTGGGCACTTGTCTGATCCATAGGATTGTAGCGGCAAGAGTAACGACGGCCAGATAGTTCCTGGCTGTTTTCTCGAAACGAGTTGCGGCGCGTCGGAACTGTTTGAGTTCTAATAGGCAACACTCGATCAGGTGACCTGGCGTAGCCCAATAGCGGATCGCCAGGAGCGTAACTAGACCGGGATGGTCTTCAAGCCGGCAAGGCATGTCTCGCGAAAAGGGAGGCCATTTCGCGCTTAGCGCCGACGACCAACAGGGCGATCAGACGGGTCAGCAGCGCCGTGCGCTACCTGTCAGGCTGCATGTTCGCCGACCGCGCCAGCGCTATCTCGACCGGCAATTCCTATATACGCGAGATCGTCGCCTTGTGCGGCAAGCACCATGTTGAGGTCATCGTTGGCTTCCTTGAGGCGAGTGGGGACAAGCTCTGCAATTCGGCCGCTGTCGTGGTGCATCCGGCGTGATCGGCGTACACCGCAAGCGCCACCTCCCGTTCCTCGGCGCCGACCGTTTCGTCGACGAGCCGCCAGGCTCCGAATTGTCGCTGTTCGAAACACGCGTGGGCAAGGTCGGCGTGGCAATCCGCTACGAGATCCGCTTTCCCGAAATCATGGGCTCGCTCGCGCTGGCGGGGGCAAACTTCGCTGCCTTGCCGAGCAACTGGCCAGTCCAGTCGGCGATCTTGGCAGAGCAGTTTACGCGGGTCCGCGCGACGAAGAATTTCATCTACCCCCTCGTTGCCAACCGGGCCGACGCCGAGGGCGACGCCACCTTCCTCGGCCACAGCCAGATTGTCGATCCGCTCGGCACCGTAATAGGCAATTCCGGACGTTCGAAAGGCGTCATGGTTGCCGTTGTCCACGTCGAGCGCGCGCAACAAGACGATTACCGTCTAGGCGGGAGATTCGAGGTTTCGCCCTTGAAGGACCGCCGCCCGGCAACCTACCGGATTTCGTAGAGCGCGTTCACAATAGTTCTCCCTGCCCATTCCTGGCGTCAAGGCGCCGGCCGTCTCCATTTCGCTGAAGAAACCGACGCGCATTTCCACGCGCATCCTCGACAAGCGCGATTTAGTCTTCGTGAAGATCGTGGAAAAGGCTGCCGCCCCACGCCGGTTATCAAGGCAGGTGGTTCAACGTAAACACGTGCACCACCATCCCCGTCGTCACTTCTGTGGGCTTAGATCCATCGAGAACCACTTTTCGGAGATTTTGGCCAACGTGCCGTCGGCGCGCATTGCCCCGACTGCCTTATCGAGTATTGCCTTGAGCTCAGGCTCCTGCTTGCGGATGCCAAGGCAGACATTGGTGGCCATGATGCCGCCCGTCAGCAGAGGACCGCTCGCCTTCAACGCGCCGTTGCTACCCTTGGCGCGATCATTGACGAACACGACATTGTCGAATTGGCCGTCGATGCGGCCGCCCTCGAGGTCGAGATGGCTTTGTTCGGCTGACTTGTAGGTCCGGACTTCGACAGCGCCGGCAAAGTTCTCCTCGACGAACTGCAACTGGCTCGTGGACAGGGAGGCGCCAAGCGTCTTGCCCTTCAGCGCTTCCTTGAGATCGGCCACGGCCTTCTGGCCTTCCGGCGTATTGGTCGACAATCTCTCTCCCGTGTGCGGCAGGTTGGCGAGCGGGCCATCGGCGGGTACGAGGAAGGTGTTAGGCGTGATGACGTAGGGGTCGGAGAAGTCGATGACTTTGCGGCGCTCGGGGTTAGGCCCCATGGTCAGAACCACATCGAACTTTCCGGCCAGCAGCGACGGGATCTGGCTGTCCCAATCCTGCACGACGATCTTGCAATCGAGCGCGGCGCGGTTGCAGACTTCCTTCATGACGTCGAGATCGAGCCCTTCGACCTCGCCGCTGGCGTTTACGGAGTTGAAGGGCGGGAAGGCACCTTCGACGCCGACGGTAACCGATTTCCAGTCCTTTGCCGTGGCGATGGCGCCCATCAGAGGCAATGCAATGATGGCAAGCGCGGCTGCCAGCGATGATCTTGAGGCCATTGTTTTCTCTTTTTCGTTCCCAGGTTGAAGTCGGACCCCGGTCGCCTGGAGAGGAACACCGGGAATCTCAACGCCAACCTTGATATGCCTTTCAACGTCTGAAAAGCTGAATCATGTTCACGTATGTGAACGTGATTCAGCTTTTTGATATTCGCTCGTCAGGCTCATCCGGCTTTGGCATGGCGCACGACATCAGCATGGGTGGCGAACCAGACCTTGCCGCGGCTGCGCATGTGAGCGATCATCGCCTCGATGATCCAGATTCGCGAGCGATGGCCGATGATGTCGGGATGCATAGTCAGCTGGAAGATGCCGCCCTCGTCAAAGGCGGCGTCGAACTCGGCGATGAAGATTTTCAAGATGTCATGCGGCGCGATCTGCGGCCGCAGCCCACCCCAACGATCCATCACCAGATAGGCGGCATCGTCACGGATCCATTCCACCGGCAATTCGATGACACCGCTCGGCTTGCCGTCCAGCAGAAGCTCATAGCAATCGACATCGGCCATTAGCGACGAGTCGTAGAGCAGTCCCATCTCGGCGGTGATGCGCAAGGTGTTATCGCTGAAATCCCATGAGGGGGTGCGAATGCCGACAGGACGCACGCCGGTGATCTGTTCCAGCGTGTCGGCGGCACGCAATTGCAAGTCACGCTCCGTCTGCGCATCCAGCAAGGTGTTGCGCTCGTGAATCCAGCCATGCAGCCCGATCTCGTGACCGCTGGCGACGAGGTCTCGCTGCTCATCTGGATAATGGATCGCCGACACCGCAGGGACAAAGAATGTCGCCGGAATGCTTTCGCGTGCCAGCAGGCTACGGATGCGCGGGATGCCTTGCCTAGGGCCGAATTGGCCTTGTGACAGAGCCGAGATCGAGCGGCCGCCATCGCGCAGCTCGAAGGTGTCGTGGTCGGAATCGAACGACAGCGCCACGGCGCAGGCGCCGCCCTGCGGCCAGCTTTCGGGTTTGAGGCCCCGCCCGGCACGGGCGCGGTTCATGATCGTCTGCAACCGTTCTTCCGGCCAAGTCCAGGCCGGGACCGGTGTTTCGTTCATGCTGCTCACAGGCTTGGTCCTCCGCTGACGGACAAGGTCTGGCCGGCAATCCAGCTGGCCAGGGGCGAAGCCAGGAACAGCACGGCGTTGGAAATATCCTCGGGCAATCCGATCCGCCGAAGCGGGATTGAATTGATCATCGCCTGCTGTCCCTCTTCGCCGTAGGACGCCCATTGCCGCTCGTAGTCGGGGCTGGTGCGCAGGAAGCCAGGGGCAACCGCATTGACGTTGATCCCGAACGGGCCGAGTTCATGAGCCAGTTGCCGTGTCAGGCTGATCAGGGCCGCCTTGGCGCTGGCATAGGCCTGGATGCCGGTGAGGCTGACGCCTAGGCCCGCACCGCTCGATATGTGGACGATCTTGCCGTTGCGCCTGCGCTTCATGGCCGGAACCACCGCTTTTGCGGCAAGAAAGGCACCGCGGACGTTGACGTCGTAGATACGATCCCAGTCACGCGCGGGCACCTCTTCGACGGGCTTGCGGGCCTGGCCGAGGACGCCGCCGGCGACATGCACGAAGATATCGAAGCCATGGTCTCCGGCGTGCCGGGCAACCACGGCCGCGATATCGGCCTCGTCGGTGACATCCATGCGTTCGCCGGCAAGAGAGCCGCCACGCGCCGGCCTTGCCTCGTCTAGCAGCGGCTTCAGCGCCTCTTCATTGATGTCCGTGGCAAGCACGGCCGCGCCGTTGGCGGCAAAGCTTTCACAGATCGAACGCCCGATGCCGCGGGCGGCACCGGTTACCAGTACGCGCTGTCCCTCGAAATGAATGTCCATTTTATTGATCTTTCGTCGTCGTTTCCTTGTAGCCGAGCCGATAGCTGAGCTCGGCCGCGTTCCTGATCACTGCCGCGATCATGCGATCGCGGCAGGCGTCGAAGCGGGGCGATATGGTGGCGATGTTGAGCGCCGCGACAACCTCGCCGGTGGCGTCGCGGACAGGTGCCGCCACGCCAGATCCGCCGGTGATGGCCTCCTGGTCGCTGATGGCATAGCCATTGTCGCGCGCCGCCTCGATGATCCTGCGGATCTGCACGCGGTCGATCACAGTGTGGTCGGTGATCTGCACGATGCGCTCGCGCGCCAGATAGGCCGCCACCTTGTCGGCTCGCCAATGCGACAGAAGCACCCGCCCCATCGCGGTGCAGAAGGCGGGATCGGAGCCGGTCAAGTCGGAATCGAAGCGGATCGCGCGGTGGCTGACGCTCTTGGCCAAAAGCTTGACGCGCCCATCCTTGCGGCGCGCGCCGAGAAAGACGGTCTCGCCCTCGGTCTCGCGCAACGCATCCATGAGTGGCTGGGCGGTGGCGATCAACTGCGCCTCGTTGCCGCTCGACCAGCCTGGCCCGTTTCGGAAGGCATCATGGATGCGGTAGGCGTCCGCCTCGTCGCGCAGGACGTAGGCGCGCGACACCAGCGTGGCCAGGAGATTGAAGGTGCTGCTCTTGGGATAGCCAAGCTCGGCAACGATCGTCTTCAGCGACAACGCCTTTGAGGAGCGCGCCAGAAGCTCGAGGATTTCCAGAACCCGCACCGCGGACTTGACGTCGGAATCACCATTTTTGTTCATATATGTGAACCATATTCCTATTGAAGAATACAAGGGGAGCCATACCATGCTCGGGAGACGTTGAAAAGGAGCAGTTTCAAGAATGCAGTCACAACACAAGACGGCCATTGTCACCGGCGCGGCGCGCGGGATCGGCAAGGCCTGCGCGCTGGATCTGGCTCGCTCGGGCTACAACATCGCTTTGGTCGACCTGCTCGAAAACGAACTGGAAACGACGGCCGGCGAGATCGCGGCACTGGGCGTCGAGGCCGCGACCTTCGTCGCCGATGTGGCCAGCCATCAGCGGGCCGGCGAAGTCGTCAGCCAGACGATTGCCCGCTTCGGACGCGTCGACTTCCTGCTCAACAATGCCGGCAAATCCGCGCCACAGGGAATTCTCGACATCTCCGTAGACGAGTTCGATCGGGCGATCGCCATCAACCTGAAAAGCTGTTTCAACTATATCCAGCACATCGCGCCGCACATGCTGGAACAGGGCGGCGGACGCATCGTCTCGATGTCGTCGTTGAACGCGCTTTCAGGCGGCGTCACCGCCGCGGTCAGTCGCTTCGCCTATGCCGCCGCCAAGGCGGGCATCCTCGGTATGACCCGGGCACTCGCGAAGGAACTCGGGCCGAACATCGCCATCAACGCGATCTGCCCCGGCGTCATCCGCACCGAGATCGATACCGACGTGACCGACCGCGCCGACGAAGTCATCAAGGGTATCGCGCTTGGACGGCTTGGATGCGCCGATGACGTGGCGCGCCTGGTGACGTTCCTGGCGACGTCGCAGCCCTGTTTCATGACCGGGCAGGCGCTCACTGTTGACGGTTTCCAGTTCAACGTATGAGGTCGGGCCGGTCATGGACCGAGTGACGGGATAGCGGCACATGGATTTTCTGGATCTGGTCGGCTTCGGGCCTGAGGGGTGGGGCAAGGCCCTGCTTCTTGCCGCGCTGGTCACGGTCTTGGTGGCGATGGCGGGCTTTGTGCTCGGCATCGTCATCGGTGGCCTGATCGCATGGGCAAAGCTTGCCGGCGGCACGGCCGCTCGCATCCTTGCCGATGTCTACACGACAGTGTTGCGCGGCGTTCCCGATCTCCTGGTCATCTATCTGTTCTATTTCGGCGGAAGCCTGCTTTTGTCGGCGCTTTTCCGGCTTTGGAGTGACGGCGGTTTTGTCGGCATCCCGCCTTTCATCGCGGGCGCCGCGGCCATTGGCGTCGTCTCCGGCGCCTATCAGGCTGAAGTGTTCCGCGGCGCCTTTCGCAGTCTTTCGACAGGCGAACTCGAAGCCGGCAAGGCGATTGGCATGCATCGCCTGCTTTTGTTCCGTCGCATCATCGCGCCCCAGGTCGCACGTCATGCCATACCCGGCATCGGCAATGTCTGGCAGATGACCTTGAAGGAATCGGCGCTGGTGTCGGTGACCGGGCTGGTGGAGATCCTGCGCCAAGCGCAGGTCGCCGCCGGCTCGACGCGCAAGCCGTTCGAATTCTACCTCATAGCCGCGGCTCTGTTCCTGGTCATTACTTGGCTTTCGCAACGCGTCTTCGACTGGCTCGAAAAACGGGCTTCGCGAAGCATGGTGCGGGAGGCGGTATAGTGGACCTGCTTTTCATCCGTGACAGTTTCGTCGAACTGCTGGCCGGGCTGCCGCTGACGCTGCAATTGACGCTCATCGCCTTTTCCATCGGCGTGGTCTTTGCCATTCTGCTGGCCCTGATACGCATGTCCGGTATCCAGGGCTTGGACTGGGTGGCGCGAACTTACGTCTTCCTGTTTCGCGGCACGCCGCTGCTGGTGCAGATATTCCTGATCTACTACGGCCTTGGGCAATTTCGTTCGACCTTGCAAAGCCTCGGCCTGTGGCAATTCTTCCGCGAGCCGTACTGGTGCGCGATCCTGGCGCTGTCGCTCAACACCGCTGCCTATGGTAGCGAAATCCTGCGCGGCGCGTTGCGATCAGTCCCACCGCGTGAGGTCGAGGCAGCGCGCGCCTGCGGCATGTCCGGGCTGCTGCTCTATCGCCGCATTATCCTGCCCATTGCCTTGCGCCAGGCATTGCCCGCCTATGGCAATGAACTGATCCTGATGGTCAAGGCGACCTCGCTGGCGTCGATCATCACTATGATGGACGTGACCGGCATTGCCGCGCGACTGATCTCCGCCAGCTATCGTCCAGTGGAAGTCTTCATCGCCGCGGGCGCGATCTATCTCGTCATCAATTTTCTCCTGACGCGGCTGGTCGGCCTGCTCGACTGGTGGCTGACGCCGCATCTGCGCGCGCCGCCGGCGTCATCGAACACAATGGAGAAGGTCAATGTCTGACCAGACAGCTCTTTCAGTGCGCAACCTGCGCAAGCGTTTCGGTTCGCTCGAAGTGCTGAAGGATATTTCGTTCGATGCCAAAAAGGGCGAGGTGATCGCGATCCTTGGATCGTCGGGCTCCGGCAAGAGCACGTTGCTGCGTTGTATCAACCTGCTGGAAATGCCGAGCGCCGGCGAAATCGTCGTTGGCGGAGAGGCAGTAAAGCTCAAGCCGCAGCGCGATGGCCTCGCTGTTGTCGATCGCCGACAGGTCGATGCATTGCGCGCGCGCGTCGCCATGGTTTTCCAGAGCTTCAATCTCTGGTCACACATGACCATCCTGGAAAATCTGATCGAAGGGCCGATCCACGTTCAGGGCCGGCCGCGTCGCGAGTGCATCGTTGAGGCGGAGGCGTTGCTGGCAAAGGTTGGTATCGCCGATAAGCGCGACGCTTATCCCGCGCATCTGTCGGGTGGCCAGCAACAGCGCGCGGCAATCGCACGCGCCTTGGCGATGAAGCCCGAACTCATGCTGTTCGACGAGCCGACATCGGCGCTCGATCCTGAGCGGGTAGGCGAAGTCCTTAAGGTGATGCGCGCCTTGGCGGACGAAGGCCGCACCATGGTGATCGTCACCCACGAGATGGCCTTCGCGCGCGATGTCGCAAGCCGGGTGATCTTCCTTCACGAGGGCATGATCGAAGAGGATGGTCCGGCGGGGCATGTGTTCGAGAACCCGAAATCGGCTCGGTTCCAGAGGTTTATCTCCACGAACCGCGACCAGGGCGACTGAAACGTCCGGAATATCGGAACCAGGCCTGCTCCACTTCGACCGGAAGAGAAGACCGCTCCCATGACGACCGACAAGGCTGGTGCCATTTCTGCTTGGCTTGATGGACAGGGGCCCGCCATGCTTGCTCTGCTTGGCGACCTCGTCGACATCGATTCCGGTTCCCATGACAAGGCCGGTGTCGATCGGGTCGGCGCGCGACTTGCCCGGTTTTACGCCGAGCATTCGATCGATATCACGACGATTCCCGTTCGTGATTTCGGCGACATCCTGCGTGCCGAAACTGGCCCTGTCAGCCACGGCTCCGGTCGTCGCAATTATCTTCTAATGGGCCATTGCGACACGGTGTTCGGCAAGGGCGAGGCGGCGCGCCGCCCGTTCAGCACCAGGGATGGCCGGGCCTATGGACCAGGCGTCGCCGACATGAAGGCCGGACTGGTGATGAACGCCTTCGTAATGGCCGCGCTGAAGCGTTTTGCGTCCGAAATTCCCGTTATGGCCCTGATGACTGGCGACGAGGAAATCGGCTCGGCGACAGCACGGCCCTATATCGAGGCGGAAGCGAAATGCGCTGTTGCGGTCTTCAATTCCGAGCCTGGCCGCGTCAGCGGTAACGTCGTCACCGGTCGCAAGGGCGGCTTCAGCTATCGTTTCGACATTGCCGGCAAGGCAGCGCATTCCGGGGTGAATTTCGCTGAAGGCGCGAGCGCCATCGCCGAACTGGCCCACAAGATCAACGCCCTGCATGCGCTGACGCGCATCGAGGATGGCATGACACTGAATGTCGGCATTGTCAGCGGCGGCGTTTCGGTCAACACGATTGCACCAACCGCCCGTGGCGAAGTGGATGTGCGGTTCGTCACCAACGCCCAGCGTGATTGGCTGATAGAAGCCATTGATGCCATCATGGCCAACTCGTTCGTATTGGGGACATGCACGAAGGCTGTCCGCGACAGCGACTTCTTCCCGCTCGTGCCGACACCGCACAGCGAGGAGTTGACCAAGCGTTACCTTGAGGTCGCGAGGAGTATCGGCCTCGATATTGCGGGGGAGTTCACCGGCGGCTGTGCCGATTCCGGTTTCGCCGCAAGTGCCGGCGCGCCGACGATTTGCGGCGTCGGTCCGGTGGGCGGCAAGGCGCATACGGCGGAAGAGTATATCGAAATCGGCACCCTTGCACAGCGGGCACGGGTAGCGGCGCTTACCATTTGCGCCATGGCCGGATAGGGTAGGAGCCGAGCGCTGCTGCGCCCAGGCAGCGGCCTTTGGCACGCATATCGAGGTTCTGGAAATCGATGAAATGGGCGGCCTGCGGCGAGAGGTGACCGAGGACGAAGTCTCGGCCTGTCTCGCGGAAATCGGGGGCGGATCTCGATGTTCAGCCGGATTGCGATCCGAAAGAGCTGGCGCGGGCGGCAAGGACTGCCGTCGCTCTGCGCAAACTCGTCCGGACGCGGTCTATCGGCTCCCCCTGCGTACTATTGTGAATCCGTGCCCGGGCACGAATACAAAGACATCATCACCTCTGTGATCGTCCGCTGCTCGATGTTGACGGCCTACGGCGTCAGGATGATCCGCGAAGCGCTAGTCGATCCGGCTGAGTTCAGGGCTCATCTATTTCGCCAGCCGGTTCGCGCCCGACCATCCCTCGTTCAATTGCGACGATCCTGACTAAGTCGGACTTGTCACCGCCCCTGGATCTTGACCCGGCCGTCATCCTGGCAAGCTACCCCGCAGCATAGCGGTCGCACCTTTCGATCTCAACCGCTCGATCCTTCGATCTCGTAGCGATCGGTTTCAAACCAAGTCCTCGTGCTGCCGTCGGGGTGCGTCACCCTGATCCAGTCGCCGATATCAGGCTCCTCGCCGAACGGGATCGCTACTGGCCCCCACGTCTTCGCAGCCGCGACAACGTCATCGGCCTGAACCTGCGCGCGCTCTACGGCTTTACCGTCGCGTATCAACTCGACGGTAAAAAGCATCGGCCGACCTTCCTCCGACGGTAACAATATCCCCAACCACCTTGAAAGGAAAATTCGTGGCTGTTTCCCCTAAAAAGGAATCGCTCGCACGCGTGATTGCGCATGAGGGCGACTATTCGAACCATCCAAACGACCTGGCGGGCCAACGATGAAAGGCGTCACCACCGGTTCGGTGAGGAGATCACCATCGACGAATTTAATGCGGTCTATGATCGGCAGTATTGGGACGCGGTTCGGGGCGATGATCTGCCGGATGGCGTCGATTACGTTGTGTTCGATGGTGCAGTGAACCTCGGCCCCGGCATTTGACGGCGTCCTCGGCATGGGCACCCTAGCCGCGCTGAAGGCCGATAAGAACAACGACGCGTTGATTGATCGCATCTGCAACGCGCGGATGGCCTTCCTGAAGCACCTCGGCACGTTCCCGACTTTCGGCAGAGGCTGGACGGCTCGCATTGCTGAAGTCCGCGAAATCGGTCAGGCATGGATTGCCGGTCGGGTGCCGCAGGCGGCCAACGTCTTCGATGGCGGCTAAGCGAAGGCCTTTGTCGAGGATGCGAACGCGGCACCGTGCACTGCGCCGGCTGACGCAGCCGTGGGGCCGCGAGGGGGTTTGGTGCCCGGGGATCACAGGCACCGCTCCGGCGGCTCCAGCGTCCCTGGTGACGGCATATTGAGGCGACATCTGGCGGGGTGCTGCGCGGCGGGTGACGGAGTCTCCTATGAGGCTGGGGTCAGCCGCTTGGCGGATAAATACATTAATGCCGAAGCTCCACGAGTTCGGTTCCAGCCGGCTGCTTCGGCGCGGCGTATGAGTTCGTCGATATGGGACGCCAAGGCTTCCTGACAGTCGGCGTCATACGGAGCTGCATTTACCTCGTGGACGGGGGATCTAATTCCACTTTCTTTTGCCATCGCGTGCTCTTGGAGGTGTAGGGTGAGGATGTTCATCCAAGGCGTGCCGCAGCGAACCAATGCCGGCTCCTTGGACAATTCGACAGTAGGCGGCCGTCTTCTTTGGCGGCCGCCGTACGTGGTTCTAGACATGGCTCGGAGTGCATGGCTGAAGGATCTACGGCCGGCATCGTCCTCATGAGACTGTGCTGGAAACCTCCCTTACGGCCTCTCTTCTGGCTGGTCTGACGCCGGCCGCGCCTTGGCCTGCAACGGCTTCGCCGATCTTCTTCCCCTGTGGCTGTGCCGCATTCCTCGCGAGGCAACAAGCTCGGCTGCCGCCGTCCTCCGCTGACGCTGCGGCCCTGAAGGATGCAGCCGGCCCGGCCGTCGTCTCACGACCGCTATCGAGGCCGCACAGGGCGGCTCCGAGCAAACAGTCAGGAGAACGACAATGGCTACCATCGGCACTTTCCAGCAGTCGGACAACAACGAGTTCAGCGGCGAGATCGTCACCCTCTCCCTTCAGGCCAAGAAGGTCCGTATCGTTCCCGATACGCGCTCCAGTGGCGAAAACGCTCCCAGCCACCGGGTCTTCGTCGGTCGCATCGAAATCGGCGCCGCCTGGTCCAAGCAGTCCAATGAAGGCCGCAACTATCTGGGTCTCAAGCTCGACGATCCGAGCTTCACCGCTCCGATCTACGCCAACTTGGTCGAGGATGAGGACGGCCAGAGCTATAGCCTCATCTGGTCCCGTCCAAGCCGCCGCAATGGCGACTGAGCCGACCACGCAAGACGCCCCGCTCGGATTATCCGGGCGGGGTTTTGCCCTTAACTCAGGTGTTCAAACCTGAACCGGCACATAATAGTCCATCGTCGCACCCGGTTCAGTCAGCGGCCTTCGATCATTGTAACACTCGAAATCGGGCTTTCCTGTCGGCGTCAGGCCGGACTCGGGCATAAGATGTCCCCAGACCTGTCGTATGCCCTCGGCGATCCGCAGATGCACGGGGCCACCGTCGAAGGTAAGACGGAACACGGCGTAGGTAGCAGGTTCGATGGCGAGCCGCTCAAATCCTTCTGGCAGGGCTGCATTATCATCCACCTCGACGCCAGCCATATAGCTGAGTGTGCGTTCTTCGCGATCGATGCCGGAGGCCACGCCGTAGGTTGTCCAGCTTTTGACCTGACCCTTGATGGGCAGGGCCCCCATTAATCGGGACCAGAGCTGCGGAATCCCGTCCTTGTTCGTCTCGTCGAAACGCCTTGCTGGGCCGGCGACGATAAAGCGATCGCGTGTGGTGAGCTCCGGTAAACGTTCGATGACGGTGCTGATCTCTGCCGTAGCGGTCATAGGATATTGTCCTTCCATGGGTTCCACGGCAAAGCCCGTACGAAAACGGGCGGGGGTCGTGCCGAACATGCGTTTGAAAGCGCGCGTGAAAGCTTCCTGCGAGTCGAACCCGCAGTCGAATGCCAGATCGATGAGCCGAAGATCGGGTTCAGCGAGCAGGCGTCTGGCCCCTCTCACCAGCCGCCTGCCGCGGACATACTCGATGACCGTGCGCCGCGTGTGGGCAAGGAACATCCGAGAAAAGTAATACGGCGAGTATCCCGCCTTCTCTGCGATAACGTCTAGAGTCAGATCGTCCTCAAGGTGATCTTCTATCCAGGCGATGATCTCTTTGACGGTGTTCGAGGGTCCAGTCTCCATGCCCATTACTATCAACAAATAAGCGCCTGCCGTCTTGACCGATCTTGCGGTCAATCCCGTAGGCGGCTCCCGAAAATCCTCTCCCGTCGCAGCTCAGAAACGCTGCTTGACCGACGTCTCCTCATGTGAGGCCGCGATGGGCGCGGTCCGATAAAACAGAAGGAACCACACAATGGCTACGATCGGCACTTTCTCGCGCACCGCAAACGGCTTTTCCGGCTCGGTCAAAACCCTCAACCTCAACGTCAAGACGGTGACGTTCGCCCCGACCGAAGGCGACAACGACAAGGGTCCGGACTTCCGCGTCTTCGCCGGCGCCACCGAGTTCGGAGCAGCCTGGAAGAAGACCTCTCGCGAGGGCCGGGACTACCACTCGGTCAAACTTGACGATCCGAGCTTCCCCGCTCCGATCTATGCGAGCCTTGTCGAGACCGAGACCGAAGGCGACTTCTCGCTCATTTGGTCGCGTCGCACTGTGGAGTGATCCGGCAAAAACACCGAGCCCCGCTGCAAGGCGGGGCTTGTTCACGTTCAGGTCCGCTGGTGCCTGACCTTTGCCAAGTGTGGCAAGTTACGCTTTGGTCGATGCTTTGCGCGGTTTCTTCACCGGCGACTTGATTGATGGTGTGGCCGTCGTCGCAGCTGCCGCGCGAACAGCTCGTTTCGCTCTTTCCGTGGCTATGGGCGCGGCCGCCTTGCGCCCGAGCCCTATTGATTTCGCCAGGGCCGAACGGGTGGCCGCGTAGTTCGGCGCGACCATCGGATAGTCAGCGGGCAGGTTCCACTTCTGGCGGTATTCCTCGGGGCTCATATTGTAGTGAACCCCAATATGCCGCTTGAGGGCTTTGAACTTCTTCCCGTCCTCCAGGCAGATGATGAAATCTGGCGTCACCGACTTCTTGATCGATACTGCCGGTTCCTGCTTGACCACAGGGTCCGTCGCCGGCGTTCCGAGCCCTTGCAGAGCGGCATGGACATCCCCGATCAGTTTTGGCAATTCGCCGACCGGCAGTGGATTGTTCGAGACATAGGCAGCGACAATGTCGGCCGCTATCGACACGGTATCCGGTTGGCTGAGCTGTTCGGGTGCAGTGGGCATATGGCTGTCCTCTTACTTTATCTGACGGATTTAACGAGTTTGAATTCCCCATGCCACCGACGATAAATAGTACTTTTCTTTGTAAAAGCCATATCTCCTGGCCAACATTAGAAGAGCAAGCTTCGCTTTCATCGTTGTGATCGACTTCGGATAACCTTGCCGATCGATTGGGAAGCGAGGGACTTCCCCTCGCTTCCCCGCCATTGCCGCCTGTGCAGAGCAGGGCCGCCGGCTCGCAAAGCGGCCGACTGCAACAACAGTGGTCAACGATCTCCATTCGCTTCGCTCGGCCGCGCAACCCGGCTCTGCGCACCGGCATCGGCCCCCATCACTCCCGCGCGCTCTCGCGCCCCCGGAAGGCATGCCGGGGGACATGCCTTCGGCATTGATGAAAAGGAGTGAGCACAATGAACATGACCACCATCATCAACAGCGTGAGCAACAACCAGCAGCAGGCGGCGTCCAGTGGCTTTCGCGTGGATATCTCGCGCGGCGAACGGATCGGGCGGGTTTCCTCGGAATGGTTTTCGCGCCCCGATGACGAGCGCTATTTGAGCCTGACCGGGCTTTACGATGCCGTGAAGCAGCGGGCGGACCGCGCCACTGCCCGGACTGTCGAAAGCCGTGCCGTGCGCGTCGAGGCCAGCCGTGACAATGCAGACCGGCTTTCGCTTATCGTCCCCGGACAGGAGCAGCCAATCGCGCCGACGCATTGGAGTTTCGGTCAGCTTTGCAGTCTGGTCAGCGCGCCGGCGACCTACATGCGCCAGCTTCCCGCACCACTGGCAGGCATCAATTTGCAGCACGGCCTTTGAGCCATCGGGCGGAACTGGTGAAGACGCTTGAGACGGAAGACGGACGTGTCGAACTTCGTGCGGTGACCGGCCCGGATTATGGCCGCATCTGGGATCACGAGCTCGTCGCCGCCGTCATGAAGATCGCTGGCAATGGCACCGGTGACACCATGTGGAAGGTGCCCGGCGTTCTGGATTGGGCGACCATGACGCACAATCCGTTTGTGGACATCACAAAGGACACCACCACGCTTTACGCCAGCGACCGCGACGTGTTCCTGTTTCTGGTCGACGATACACATCCGATCGAAGCCGGACGGCTTCCAAATGGCGAACCGGATTTGTATTTCCGAGGTTTCTATTGCTGGAATTCGGAAGTCGGATCGAAGACGCTGGGCATTGCGAGCTTCTATCTCCGCGCTGTCTGCATGAATCGCAATCTTTGGGGCGTCGAAGGCTTCGAGGAAATCACGATCCGGCATTCGAAATTCGCAGCACAACGCTTTGCCCATGAGGTGGCGCCGGCACTGACGAACTTCGCGAACTCAAGCCCCGCGCCGTTTGTCGCCGGCATCAAGGCCGCTCGCCAGAAGATCGTTGCGCGCACGGAGGAGGAGCGGCAGGCTTTTCTCCGCAAGCGCGGTTTTTCCAAGAGCGATACGGGCAGGATCATCGAGACCGTTTTGCAGGAGGAGGGCCGTCCACCCGAGAGCATCTTTGATTTCGTGCAAGGGATAACCGCGCATGCCCGGGGCAAAGCGCATCAAGACGCCCGGCTGGACCTGGAAGGCAAGGCGAAGGCCTTGCTGGAAAAGGCGGCATGAGCAAACGAAAGGCCATGCAGCGAATGCTTCGCCGCGTGACCCTTCAGGTCCGCCGCTTCAACGAACCGCCGTACTGTAAAACAACCGCCCGCTAGAAGCCAAGTTGGCGATTTGCGTTGCACACCGCCGTGGCCGCTCGCCGGGCTTCGCCCGGCTCGCAAGGCAACGGCCTGCACGACAGGCAGCAACGGCAAATTAGACGACAATTGTTCAAATCCACAATTCCTCGCGGCACCGCCCCGACCAAGCGAGGCATCGTGCACGCGCACTGCGACGGCCGCGAGTGCGTTCATCCCCAAGCCTCCAAGATTGCCCAGGACAGTGGCCACACCTGGGATGGAATCGCCACGATGCGGAGCCTGGCTTGTGCCATCGATGCCAGTGTAGCCATGCATCTGCCCGCAGCCTCAAGGATCATCGCATGCTGGTCTGGCATGCGTGCTGGTTTCGAAGCCGTCCTGCCGGTCAGTGTCGGCGTATCCACGTCTTTGTTTCTGGCCGGCAATCTTGAAGAAGGCCGCGATCGCTTCGCCAGACTCCGTAAAGAACGCGGTCTTATGGCGACCGCGCGTACCGATACGGCCCCAGTGGCGCATGACCGACATTTCGCCGAAGAGTGTCGGCTGCAGCGCCACGACATAGTAGCGCGCCATGTTTTTGGCGGGATCGACTTTGCGCAAAAAGTGCGGAGCGGGATAATTGTGCATACACGCGATGATCGTGGCGATTGGCAAACCCGTCCAACGCGTATTTTGAATCCATCTCGCGCGACCGATTCATGCCGCTGATGGAACCTCCGCCTCAGTCAGCACTGGCCTTATCGTTGCCGGCCGGAGAGAGCCCTTCGATGAGACGCAGCAAGGAATGCGTCGTTGAGGCCGGCATGTCGAGAATCCGCAGCATTAATTGGAGCTTGTCGTCCGCTTCGCCCTCGCTGTCACCAAACAGATGCGGTGCGGCCGCATAGAGCAATTCGAGAGGCGAAAATCCCAGCACCTCCGCAAGATGGATCAGGCGGGTGACGGTGAGCTTGGAGAATGCGCGCTCGTAACGGGCAAAAATCTGCTCATGAAGCCCGACCATCATCGCGGTCTGAGCTCGGTTCAGGTTGAGATCGTCTCGTTTTTCGCGGATCACGCGGCTGAAGATCTGTTCCATCTCGGAAAAGCTTCGAATGCCTTCGAAGCCTGGCTTGCGATAGACAGGCTTTTCGATTTCATCATCCGTCGTTTGGACAAGGCCATGCTTGTCGATGTAGGCGTGCACGTCCTTGATGGCCATGGAAGTGGCTCGGTCCGATCCTGTTGCCCCATTATATCCATATCAGAATGATACGGATATTTCTCCCCTCAGGCTCAGACAAGAAAAAATCAGAACCTTAATGGTCGTTTCCATAGCAGACAAATCCAGGCAAAAGCAATGTCCGGCAGGAGCGGCATGGGCCGAGCCCCTCACAGGCCATGGTCATCGAGATAGGTCCGGGTTGCCGTTTCCATGATCATCTGCATCGACGTCTCCGTGTTGAAAGCGGCAAACTTGAGTCTGCGCTTGGTCTCCCGGTCGAGCTGCACATTGACGAAATGGCTGGTCCCGCGCGTGCGTTCCCGTTTCATTTGGCGCAAGGCTTTTTTCGCATCTTGCCGATGCATGATAGCCAGGTCCGCCTGCCGTGCGTGCGGACCGTCCACTGCCCCAAGGTCCGGTTCGGCCTCGCAATGGGTAGGGTCCGTCGCTTGCGGAGGAGACGCGGCTTCAGGCCGCGGTCGCTTGCACGGCGCGATGACAAATTCTTCCAGCGACAGATTGTCCTTCCCGGTCATGCGGCCGCTTCTCCTTCCTTGAGCAGGACATCGATTTCACGCACCAGCGCCTGCGTCTCAAGACGCGCCTTGGCGATGGCTTGCGTGACTTCCTGCATCTGCAAAGTCCCAACACCGTTGTGAATGTCCTTATAGACATTGCGCTCGAACACCTCGGTGTTGAACAGGTAAGTGCCAACCTTGTCCTCAATGATCGGGCGGATCTTGCGATAGAGTTCAGTGTGCCGAACCGTCAGCGAGATGTGGGTGCGCAGCACGCCGTGACGGCAGACGCGGCCAGTGCTGGCGTTGACACGCGTGACTGCATTGAAACTGTCAATCGCTGCGAGCACCTCACGCTTTGACGGCTGGATCGGCGAGATCACCAGATCGGACCGCGCGATCACCGGATCAATGACCGAGGTGTCTTCGCCTGGCGTGTCGATGAGCAGAAAGTCGAACCGCCGCGCATTTTGCTCGTGGAACGTGGCGAGTGCCCTTGCTGTCTTGTGACTGAAGACATGGATACCTTCAGCCTGCGCTTGTTTGTCATGGCAGTCGCTCCACCACTTGGTGAGATTGTTGCGTGGGTCCATGTCGATCATCCCGACATTTCGGCCGCGCAGCGCATATTCGCCAGCGATGTTCATGAGCGTGGTGGTCTTGCCCGCCCCGCCCTTGCCGTTGATGGCGGAAATCACGATCGTCATGCCGTTTGCCTCTCCCAAGTATGTGTTTCTAGGCACACACGGTTCCACGACCATGTGGACGTGGAAATCAGCCTCTATTGAAACACATGGATTTAGAAAAAAATAGTCGTAATGAGTATGAAAACATAGGATTATGATGTATATATGCAGTTAAAATACTCTTTTTGAGTGGCAGGATACGGAAAAATGTGATACATTCTTCCTAGCGATCGAGGGACCGGCCCTCGATCTACGGCCGGTGGCCGCCAGCAACACGATCGTGGATGGACATGTCGACAGCCAGTGGCACCCCCCCAGCCCTCATCAAGCAAGGTCAAGGTGACACATATTCGGTTTTCATCAGCCGAGTTCGCTGCTCTAAAGGCGGCTGCGAAGGCTGCTGGCATGACGGTCTCAGCGTTTGTCCGATCGCTCTCGATGGAAGGAGCGGGTGTGCGGCCATTTCTAGGGGAGGGCGATCGCGCTCTGCTGGTCCTGCTTGTCGATGGCTTGCGCGCGGTCGGTAGCAATCTCAATCAGGTCGCCCGCGCCATCAACACGGGTCGAATGCCGTCGCAGCATGACCTCGCCGGCGCGATCAGGGACGCTCACGCGGTTGCGACGACGACCGCGGCGGAGTTGGCCAAGATGACCGGGCGGTCGGGCGCGGCGCGGAGCTGGCGGCTGATGGAGTTCCTGCCCGGCGCATTCGAACATGAGTGGGAGCGGCGCCGCGCGGCCCTTTTTGCATGAGATGCAGATGGGACAGGGCGACATGACCGGATGGGATCTACCGCGTAGGGGAGGAGCGGTGCGGGGTCCTGAAGAACGGCCTGGACGATCCGAGCGTTGGGGTTCGAAGCAAGTGGAGGCGGCAAGAGATACGCGCCCCGGTGCGAGACACCGTGAACGCTCGATGCGGACACGCTTTTTAGCGCTTGCAAGCGGCAGCCAGCCGGCGGTGGTCAAGCTGGCGTCCTACGGCGGCGGCGGACGTGCTGGAGCGATGATGACCTATATGTCGCGCGGTGGGGAACTCGCCATCGAAAATGAGCGCGGGGAGCGGATTGTCGGCAAGGATGCGATAGCCGCGCAACGGACAGGGTGGGAGCCCTTGTTTGACCGTCGCGCGGCCAGCCGCGATCTTGCTGTCTTCCGTGTCGCCATCACAGCGACCTCGCCGGCGCATGATGGCCACCGGGATTCGCATATCCGCGAGATCCTGCGCGCTGGCTTTGGCGGGCGGCGGTACCTCTACGCGGTCGAGCAAAGCGGTCCCGACGCGTTGACGGTGGGCGGCGTCGTGGTGCTTCGCGATCGTGGCGGAGAGCGGTTGACAGGCGATGGCAAGGCCGCGGCTATCGTGCAGCAGCGTTATGAAGAAAACGAGATCAGTCACGGCGTGGAGGCGCGGTTTCGGTTCGACGGTTACGGCAACGGCGTATCGTGGGGGGGCGCGCGTGTGCGTGATTTGATCGCCCGCGCCGACGCGAAAGCCTACGATGAGGGCGGTCGGCACGTCGAGACGACTGAGCAGGCCTGCGATCTTGTGCAGAAAGTGTGGCGCAATGAGCTTCACAGCCGCAAGGGCAGGGATGTCATGCATGTGATTGTGTCGGCTCGCGCCGGCACGGCCGCGAACACGTTCGAAGCAGCGGTTCGTGACTTTCTGGGCGATCAATTTCCCGGGCACCGATATGTGTTTGCCATCCATGACCCCGCGCTCGACCCGAAAGGGACGGCTGCAGGTGGCAAACGACCTCACATCCATGCCCATGCGATTGTCACGATGCGCTCCGAGACAGGCGAGCGCGTCGAAACGAGGCCGCAGGTGTTTCGCGCGTGGCGTATGCTGATGGCCGAGAAAGCGCGTGAGCAAGGAATCAAGATGGAATTCACCGATCGTCGTGAGTTCGCGAGCGCGCCAGCCTACAAACGCAATCAGGTGCGTCCGATTGGTTATCGAGGCCGGACCGAGCATCAGGCGACGAGCAGCGCCGCTCGAATTCGATACGCGGCCAAGCGAGTGGACCATCCAAATCTGGCGAGCTCGCACCGCGGCAAAGCCGAACAAAGAGGTTCACGGATATCGTGTGTTGGCCCCCTCCACCAACGTCATTCGCGAGCGGCGATGTGCCGGATACGGAACAGCCTGACTGGGGTTTCCTATTCACCTGAGGCATTGTTGTCGACACAGGGAAGCGACTTGGGGGGCTCAAACATCGACGCGGTGGGTGCTTGCTGTCATTTTGTTTGTGCTAGACGGCTGTCAAGAACTTCAGCCTGCAGGACCGGCGTTGGTCCAACAGCTTGGCGACACATGTCGCGCTTACGGTTTCAAACCGGGTACAGACGCCTTCACGTCCTGCGTTTCCAACTTGATCAGACGCGGATAGAGCGAAATCGTCAGGCGCTTGCTGACATTGGTCAGGACACCAGAGTAATGAGCATGCCAACCGTGCAGAGGCGGGTTCAATGTCAGTCATATAAAGTCGGTACATCCATCAACACAAATTGCTTTTAGACCCTGCTTAATATCGAAAGAACATGTCGGTTTCCGATCAGCGGGGACGATAAGCGCGGTGCTCGGCGAGATCATTGCTATCCAGGGACCATCGCTCTGAGCTGTGCGCCCCACCTAACGACTGGATAATAGATCTCGACCAACCGCCCCTCGAACGCGCCAAGTTGTGGGCCGAAGTAAATGAGCGGTGCGACAATCGCAAACACCAGTATCGCAACCGAGCCGAACCCATCTGGGACCTATGCCGTGGTCGCTGCTGGTGTCTGGGGCGACCTCGCTCACGAACGCCAGGGCGAAAAGGCTGGGGCCTTTGCCGAGCGCCAAATTGGTCGAATGGAAGAGGGTACAAAAGGCAACCGTATTGATCTTGTTATTGACCAAATTTAGGCAATACCTTTAAAAAATAATATCAGAATGCTATTTTTATCTCGGTTGATTGAAGGCTCGGAGGAACAGATGCGGGAGATGACTCGGCCTGAGTTCGAAGCCTATGAAGGACGCGTAGAAGCGGCTCTCGCGACTCTCGAGCAGAAGCTCGATCCATCTGGCCGAGCCGGTTTTGAGGCGGTCGCTGACGTTGCACGCGAGGTGGTCGGCATTCGCCGGGAGTATTTGGAGTCCACCGAACGCCAGGCCCAAACATCGGATGAATCCCGGCGGGGAAACAGTGGCGCGCAGTATCCTGAGACTGCCGACGAGCAGTGGGATGCGGCAGTCGGCAAGTTTGGCCTGGATGTGGTTGAAACTGCAAACGAGGTGCTGCTGCGGATAGAACATTATCGCGAAGGCTTGGGCAGGATCGAAGCGGAGGAACTACCAGGCTTCTATCTCGAGAGTTATCAAGCAGGCCTCGCGCGTGAGATCCACAGGGCCGCCGCAATGGCTGTGACCAATGGCAATCAGTACATGCGAGAGGTCGCGAAGTCGGACAAGCATTTGCAACGTACGATCGAGTTGATCGAGAGGGCACAAGGTGACGAGCCCGGGATGGCGAATAAAGCCCGGCATCAGCCGGACATCTCCGACCCGGAGGATCCGGTCGGAGCCAAAGGTGATGCTGATGGCTCGCAGATTGCCGCCAAAGCAGGACAAGGCCGTGAGCTTTCTGTTGAGCCCAGTCCGACGGACGGAGCAATTGATCGCGCTGACAACAACCAGCAGGCTGCTCCGGCTAAAGAGCGTTTGCGCACAGGCGCTGCCGATATGGGGATCGATGGATGTCCGGCGGTTGGGGCCGGGAGTGCGCGCTCCACTTCAGCACTGCAGCAGGCGTCGCATCTGCGTCAGATCGAGCTTGAGGTGGAGAAGCGTCTCGAGCGTGACCGTGACGACCAGGAGCGGTAGGAGTTAGGCATGAAGGACGATTGGGGTTGGAGGCAGCCCCAGCTTCCCCCACCGGATGGCTTGGAAGACGCCGCCATGTCCAGTCTGCCTGGGGTTCCTGCCAGCGTTCTGCCTCGCGCCACCAGTCGATGGCCTCGACGCTGGAACGTTCAGTCGAGGTTTGATCGGCGTGGACCTCCGGCTTTCTCTTCTTGTCGAGCCCTTGCTTCGGCTCTTACCGCGCAGACCCTGGGCGGGGACTGGGGTGAAATGTCTGCCCAGTCGGACTGAAGCCTGGCAACATCTGCCGACTTGGCCTCGGGCGGCAACGGCGGCGAAATCCCGATCCGACGCATCGCAACGAAGATGGATGCACGGCTATTCCAACCGATTTTGTCAAATAGTCCGGTCCACATCGGCACAAGGACCGGCTCGGCCACGGAACGGCCCGCCGCGCCAACGTGGCAGAGCCCCTCAACACCGGCCATGTCTACCGACGGGGTCAACGCCCGATCGTTCACAAGATAGGGCAGTGCTACTGCGCCGAGATCCCCCAGTCGCCTCAAAAGCGAGCCAGCCTCCCAAAGCCAACTTTTGTCGTCAGCCTTGGAATAGAGGGCGAGCAGCCGAGGTCCAAAGGCAACGAACTTCTCGCGACGCAAGCTTGTGAGCAGCGCGGCAAGTACAAGGCCGCTATCGCGTGCCTTGTACCGTTCGGCGCTGGTGATTGCTGCACCACGTTCGAGCCCCACGATGATCTCGTCGGCGCGGGAGGCCAAGGCCTCTGGATTGGCGATCACCGCATCGACCTCCCGATCGCGAGTGCCGGCGACCGGATCCTCCACCATTGCATCGAGATTCGCCAATTGACGCGTCAGCGTCTCATTTACGACTGTGATCACCTTTGCCATCACGACTACCGGATCGGCGCCTTTGAGTGCTTCGGCTGCGACGGGTTCTAACCTCAGCGCACGCGCAAGTCCCATCAGATCGCGACGGTATAGCGTTTTGCCCGAGGCGATTGGCCTGAAATTGTCGCGCCTGAACTCAGCAGTGCAACCCCAGCTTGCATTGGCAGAGTTCAACCCGCAGCCCATGATTGGCTGAGGTATCCAGCTCAAGGGTGCCGCCACGCTGCCCCAAAGGAGTTGAAAGCGCCCGCCGCCCGGCGCTGCGATGATCGTTGCAACACGGGTCACTGGTAGCCCCCACGCGGAAACCTTCTCCTCCCGGCGTGTAACCTCCACCCGTCCAGTCCATTTGGGTGAATGGTCGGGGCAGTCCGTGGAAACAAGCTAATCGGCCTCCAAGGCCACATCTCCATTCAAACTGATTGAACTTTCACAAAACCAAGGATCGGAGACATCGCCTTGCAAGCGAGACTGTTAGCAAGCCTTGGGTCCAATCAACGGCAGCTGGCGAAGAGCGCTGCGTGCTAGGCTCTGTGAAGTCGCCAGCCTTCCTTTCCAGCTTCATGTTGACCAGCCTCGGAAGCAGTGTCGCATCTCTAACTGGGGCAACTGTCGCATTACTAAATGGCTGCTACATAAAAAGTCGCATAAGTTTAGTTATGGAACCAACTTTTATTTATAGATGTCAAATAGTTAGTTTCGCATAATGTCCATTATGTTAAATTGCCGCCCCCGGTGCGAGCTCTTACAGCCGGCTCGATCGGGTTCGATGACGAGATGACTATTGCTGATAGTCGTTACGTGTGCAATCTTGCCGCCGAAATCGTCGACAATTTTATTGCGAGTTGAGAATGGCCGGCCTGACACGCACGACCCCGGTTGAGCGGGCCCAGACTATTCAACGGCTGCTTCTCAGGGACCTCGAGGAGATTCTCGGGCCAACAGGCCTCATCTCGGAACCCGACGACATACAAGGTCTCACCACTGCATGGCGAGACAGCTACGCCTCGTTTCCGGCAATAGTGGTTCAGCCGGCTACAGTTGAGCAGGTCCAAGCTGCAGTAAGGCTATGCGCCGAAGCCAAAGTGCCGATCGTGCCGCAAGGCGGCAACACGGGCGTTACCGGCGGGGCCTTGCCAGACGGCAGCGGCACCCAGGTGCTTATGACGCTTCGTAAGCTCAACCGGATCCGGTCCATCGATGTCACCAACGACTCCATGGTCGTTGAAGCGGGTTGTGTCCTAGGCAACGTCAAGGAAGCGGCTGCCAAGGCTGATCGGTTTTTTCCGCTTTCTTTGGGGGCGGTGGACAGCTGTACCATCGGTGGGAACGTCGCGACGAACGCCGGAGGGGTAAATGCTCTCCGCTACGGCCAGATGCGGGACCTGGTGGCTGGCCTTGAGGTGGTTCTGGCCGACGGACGCATTTGGAATGGGCTGCGGGGATTGCGGAAAGACAACGCGGGCTACGACCTGAAACATCTATTCATCGGGTCCGAAGGCACGCTCGGGATCGTCACGGCCGCCACGCTGAAGCTTTCACCGCTGCCGCGCAACGTCACCACAATTCTAGTCGGGGTTCGCAGTCCGGCGGCGGCGCTGGCTTGGTATCAAAGGCTGCGGCAGCGGTTGTCCGAACAACTGGTGGCAGTCGAGTTGATCGAACGCGTGTGCGTCGACGTGGCAATGAAACACGTCCCCGGCGTTGTGGATCCGCTCTCAGAGCGCCACGCATGGTATGTGCTGGCCGAAACGAGCTCTGGCAACGCCCGTGATAGCGCTGTTGAGCTAATATCCAAGGCCTTTGCCGAAGCTCTTGAGGCGGGTGAAGTCGACGACGGCATTGTTGCGAGTTCAATGCAGCAAACAATGGCCCTGTGGAAACTCCGCGATGCGATTTCCGATGGCCAAAGGCGGGAAGGTGTCTCTTATAAACACGACATATCCGTTCCCGTCGGGAAAGTTCCAGAATTCATCAACACCGCCAACGAGGCCTTGGCCCGTTCCTTTCCCGGCATACGGACGTTTGCGTTCGGTCATCTTGGCGATGGCAACATTCATTTCAACCCTATCCAAGCTGATGGGGCCCCTTCCGAGGAGTGGACGCAGCATCTGGCCTCGATCAACCGCATCACCCATGACATCGCGGTGTCACTGGGCGGGTCGATCACAGCCGAGCACGGCATTGGAAGATTGCGCCGCGAAGAGCTCGCCCACTACAAGCCTGAGATCGACCTTGAGTTGATGCGCCGGGTCAAAGGCGCACTGGATCCTGACGGCATCCTCAATCCGGGCAAGATTTTCCTTTAGGCCGTCTAAATCAGCGCCTCTAGCCCCTGCCCTGCCAGGCGACAAATTTTCTGCTCGCGAGCGTTCCAATCAGTGAGCGCTCAGGGCTTACGTTGGCCAAGTTTAACAAAGCCCAGGCGGTCGCGGTCGTCGCGGTGATCACCGGTTTTGCGGTGGCGCGCTCCAACGGCTCCAGCGCTTTGTGGGAATTGATGTTCATGCAAGATAGAAAAATCGCGTCGGCATCCTGAGGCGTCCTGGTCCCTGCGTCAATCATGTCTTGGACGGAAAGATTTGCCAGTTCGAACGCATTGCCGATCCCGAAACACTCGCCCTCGAGGACATCAAAGCCACACTGTGTGAGGAATGCCCGTTCCGCACGGTCCACTTCAGCGGGATAGGGTGATATGACCGCGACACGACGAGCGTTGAAAGATTGCAGCGCCGCGATGCTGGCGCCGGCCGCAGTCTCGCAAGGAATCCCAAAGGCCCCGGTCAACCGAACACAAAGCTCCCTGTCGTAATCCGGCCCCTGAACAACGCTGGACGCGAAACAGCCGTATACCATCGCTCTTGGCCGGCAGCTGGACAGCTGCGCGGCTGCCTCCCGACCTTCCTCCTCGTCCATCCGAACAACGTTCTCGGCCGACAAGTGGTCTGGGAGGAGCATTCGGGAAATATGCAAAGTGGCGAATTCAGGCAGGGCTCTTGGGAGCCAGGATTCAACCACAGTATTGACGCTCGGCAACACGAGCCCGAGCCTGACGCGATCTGATGAATCGGTCATCATACCAGGCGGCCTAGAACCCATAGAGCCGTGCCGGATTCTCGACCAGCACCTTTTCGAACTGCCGCGGGGTGCACCACGACGCCAGCAGGTCGATCAAGTTCCCGTCGTCGGGCATCGCCTTACCTTCCAAGAAAGGATGCGGCCAATCCGTTCCCCAGACACAGCGATCTTCGGCGACCTCGAGCAGCGCGTGAACGGGATTGAGAAGATCGTGATAGGGCGGCCCAGCGGAAATGCGATAGCCAACCAGCTTAACCCACGCCTGTGGAGACCGAACAATCCTCAAAAGCGTGTGAAACTGGGGATGGTCAACGCCGAACCCTGCCGGAACCTGCCCCATGTGGTCGAGAACGATTGGCACGTCCAGGCTCGGCAGCAGGCGTTCGATGCCTTCAAGGCGATCCGCCTTCAGCCAGAGCTGCATATGCATGCCCAAGGGCGCAACCTTGGCCGCGAGCTTGGGGAGCGCTTCGATCGGTGTTCTCCCGGTGATGAGATTGATGCGAAGGCCGCGGATGCCCTGCTCGTAAAGGTTTGTCAGCTCGGATACGGAGATGTCAGGATCGACAACGGCAACCCCGCGGGCGCGGTTGGGACCGAACGTCTGGATGAAGTCCAGGATGCAGCTGTTGTCAGTGCCGTAAGGGCTCCCGTTGACGACCACCGCGCGTTCGATGCCCACCGCCGCCGCCATCCTCATGTAGCGCTCGGACGAGGCATCTGACGGCTCGTACACGCGGTGGGGGCTTAGCGGATACCGATCCGGTGAGCCGAAAACATGAAAGTGACAGTCCGTTGCGAGTGGCGGCACCGACGCCCGAGGTTTCGACGCCTCGAGAGGCAAGGGATCTTTTTCCAGATGGTCATCGGCCATGGGTGCCACACTCCACATTGAACAAGCCGAGGCCGCACAGGAAACCCTCACGGCCTCGATGATATTTCAGGATTGGGGGGTCGGCCTGTAGATCGGACCTCTCGTTATGACGGGTGCCAACAGACCGTCATTCAAGTATTCCGTTGTTTTCTCGGGGTCAAACGGGCGGCTTTCCTGACCGGGATAGCCGATAAGACGGCGCACCACCGGCGACATGTAATAACCTCCTGACGCCGCCAGGGCGACGGCGTGAAACGCCTCGCCATCGGTCTCGTTCAGTCGATTGGCTCCCCCCAGTCCGTCCAAATCCTGGACCGCCTTGAGGCCGCGGACGAGGGCCTCCTTAAGGTCGGGTCTGGCGGCTAGAACCTGGTCGAGCAACTGCTGCGCCACACCGACCTGGGTCGCTGCCGGCATACCCTCGGCCTCCGGGATCAAGTAATCTGCGATGCGGCCGAATACGGTGCGGTCGGTCTCCTCAATGGCACTCATGCTGCGATCTCCTGGTTCCGACGGTTGGCAATCATATGCTTGACGGCCCGCAGTGCGACGGCGGTCAAAGTCGCCGTGGGGTTGGAGGCCGACGACGTGATGAAGACACTGCCATCCAGTACGTAGAGGTTGGGGACATCGTGTGACCGGCACCACTGATCGACGACCGATTTGGAAGGATCAGAACCCATCCGGGCTGTGCCCATCAGGTGCCAGCCACAATCGCGCATCAGCGACGTTGAGCTGATCTCAAAGGCGCCTGAGGCTTCCATCGCTTCGCGTGCCCTCGCCACGTGGAAGTCGAGCAGGTTCCTCGTATTGTCTGAGTTCCGATAGATAATCTTTGGCGCCGGAATGCCGTCGGAGTCTGTCAGCTTGTCGTCAAGTACGACCCGGTTCGTGATCTCTGGCAGGTCTTCGGCCGTGATGCCCCATTCAAAAGACCGCCCAAAGCTGCGTTTCGTGCTCTTGTGGAGGTTGGCCCCCCAGGCATCCTCGATTGCTTTGCCACCGTAGCCTGCGCGCATGCCGAGCGGTCCGCCGGACGGCATCACCTGCCATTTGCCGCCTCTCACAAATCCACGCTTTGCGTCGGTCTCAACGAATTCAAGCGAATGGATCAGCTGGCCAGACGGTCCAAGCCAGCTTTCCAGCGGCTCGTCAAACATACCATTCACTGCGGCGTAGGGATGCATCATGAGGTGCGTCCCAACCAGGCCGGAGGAGTTCGCAAGGCCGTCCGGATGCTTGCCACCGGCCGACAACAGAAGCAGTCTGGCGGTGCCGACTGCGTTCGCGCACATCAAGACGGTCGATGCCCGTTGCCGCCGTTCACGGCCGGAACGATCGATGTAGACAGCCCCGGTCGCGAGGCCGTTTTCGTCGGTTTCGATGCGGCTCACGCGCGCGCCGGTAATGAGTTTGGCCCCGGCGGCGAGCGCGCCCGGCCAATGGGTCAGGTCGAACGACCCCTTTGCACGCTCCGGACAGCCTGTCAGACAGGTGCCTCGACGGACGCACGCGTTGCGGCCTTCGTAGGGTACAGACGGAATCGAGTTCGGGCTCGGCCACCAGTGCCAGCCAAGCTTGTTCATGCCCTCGGCCGCCTTGCGTCCAATCTTGTTGATCGGCAACGGCTTCAAGGGTGGGGATTTCTGGGGGGGATAGGCAGGGTCGCCGGCGAGGCCGGATACGCCCATCTCAAGTTCCATCTGATCGTAAAAAGGCTCCAGCTCTTCGTACGTGAAGGGCCAGTCATCCGCGATACTATCCAGCGATTTGACGCGGAAATCTGAAGGGATAAAGCGCTGCCAGTGTCCGGCATAGATGATCGAGCTGCCACCCACGGCATTGTACATCAAAGGGTTGACGTCTGAATCCGACGTCTCGCAAGGATAGTCATTCTCCAGGTCACGGACATTGGGATTGGGATGCCATTGTTTTTGGGATGTGATCTCCCACTCAGGAGTGGCGCCCTTGAATTCCGAGGCGTCAATCCGTCCTCCTTGCTCCAGGCAGACAACTTTGAAGCCTGCTCGCGCCAGGTGGTGTGCCGCTACGGCGCCAGACGCTCCCGCCCCTATGATCAGGACGTCTGCGACCTCGCTGCGGCTATCTCGTTGCTGGGCCATAATTTCCTCCCTTTCTGCATGGTTCAGGGCATTACTGCCCGTCAGCACTCATTCCATTCACGACAATCAACTCAGCAATATCCTTAACTGCGATGCGCTGGGCGGCGCCCAACGCGTCAACTGCAGCGGTGTACATGATAAGGTCCTTCGGACATGCGACGACGAAGATGCGCGCATCACTCAATTCGAGTGCCTCACGAATTCGCATTTCGCTCGGCCGCTCTGTCATCTCGTCGTCGGACATCCAGATCCGTCCGCCGCCGGCGCCACAGCAAAAGCTATTTTCGCGGCAACGGCCCATCTCGTGAATGGAATAGCCGGCCTTCTCGATCAGCGCGCGGGGACCGTCGAACTCGCCATTATAGCGACCGAGGTAACACGGGTCATGATAGGTCACGACCTCGCTATCGGCCGGTGAAATTGCCAGCCGGCCGTTCGTAATCAGTTCAAGGAGCAAAGCCGTGTAGTGCAGAACCGTATAGTGAGCGCCAAAGTGGACATAATCGTTGCGCAAGGCGTTCAATGTGTGCGGATCGGTCGTCAGGATGCGGTTGAACGTGCATCCCGACAACGCCTCGATATTTGCCTGGGCGAGGACCTCGAAGGACCCTTCTTCCCCTACCCTCCGGACGTCATTTCCTGCGTTCTGCTCGGCGTCGTATAGGATTCCGAAGTCCACCCCTGCCGCGTGAAGCAGTTCGGCGACCTTACGTGTAATTGCCTGAACCCGCGGGTCGAAAGACGCGTGGTCACCGACAAACCACAATATGTCGACCGGCTCGGCCCGCGCGTCCTTGATCTTGAACGCCAAGCCTTGGGTCCATCGCGCCCGTTGCCGGGCTGGCTTGCCCATGGAATTGCCTGTGCGCTGGACGTTTGCCAAGGCGTCCTGAAGTGTCGGTTCCACTTTGCCTTGTTCGACTGCCGTGCGGCGCATTTCGATGAGCTTGGTCATCGGTTCGATGCGCACCGGGCATACATCCATGCAGGCGCGACATGTAGTGCATGCAAACAACGTCTGTTCGGAGATGACATTGCCGAGGAGGGCTGTGTGAGGCTGAGAGTGATCCAGCATGTGGTCGCGCAAGTCCATCACGACCGTTTTCGGGCTCAGGGGAAGCCCAGCCTTGTTAGCCGGACAAGCTGCTTCGCAGCGCCCACATTCGGTACAGCTGATGAGGTCGAGCTTGTCCTTCCAGTGGAAGTCCTCGATCTCTTTGACGCCGGATGGGGCAAGCGGAAGTTCGCTGGCCCGGTCAAGCGATCGAAAATAGATGTTGGGTCCAGCGGTAAAAATATGCCGGTGCTTTGATCCAGGAATGTAAACCAGGAACAGCAGAATCGCGAGAATGTGGACCCAGTACAGCACGGCCTTGCCATGCTCGAGTTGGTCGGGGGCAAGGTTCATGCGCGCGACAGCTGACGCCAGCGCTCCGCTCAAAGGCCGCCAGGCCGAATGGCTACCGCTGAGAACTTGGCTGAAGGCCAAATCGCCAATCAGACCAACGACAACCGCTGCAACAAGGATGTAGATGATCCACGCATCCGACGCCTTCGAGGTCTTGAACCGCTTCGGGCGAATGACGGCGCGCTGATAGACGGCCATCAGGAGGGCGATGAGCACTAGCCCTGCGAAAATTTCCTGGAGCATAGCAAGCCAGGTACCGCCGCCAATCGCGGCCAGAGAAAACCCTGGGAAGAACCCCTCGGCGAAACTCTGAAACGTCGCCGTCAGCAACACAATGAAGCCGAAGAACATAAAAGCGTGCAGGACGCCTGAATAGCGCATCTTGAGAAGGCGTCTATGCAGCGCGAGGTCCCCAACCACGCCCTCAAGACGGAGCCCGGGCCTGTCGAAGCGATTGAGTGCTGGTGCATTCATCAGGGGAGACAACACCCGCCTGAAGCGCAGTGCCGAAACAGCGCACGCAAGAACTGTGACGATAGCGAGCGCGGTGGCTGTCTGAAACACCCTACGCTCCCCGCTGCCTAACCGACTTCTCCAACTCGGGGACGAGATCGAGACAATCAATAACAGCACCGTAGTTGGCAAAGCCGAATATTGGGGCTTTTGGGTCGGTGTTGATGGCCACGATAAGGTCTGCTTCACCCATTCCTTCCTGGTGTTCAGGCGCGCCCGACACTCCCAATGCCAGGTACAGCCTTGGCTTGACGCGCCGTCCTGATTTGCCGACTTGGCGTTCCTTCGGCATCCAACCCATGTCGACGACCGGCCGGGAGGCGGCCAGTTCGGCGCCGAGGAGCTCGGCGAGCGTGGCCACATCTGCGATGTTGTCTTTGTCGCCGATCCCGCGTCCCACGCAAATGAGCTTGTCCGCCTTCGTGATGTCTACACTTCCGACTTCTGGGGCCATTTGCGAAACGAGGCTAATGGCGTTTGTCGCCACGGTGGCGGGAATTTCAGCGACTGCGAGTGTTGTTGCCGGGAGAGCGCGTTCCCGATATGCGCCGGGCATCACAGAGACGATCGCCGGAAGGGCAGCTTCGACTGAAGCAATCAACTTGCCTCCGTACATCTGGCACTTCGCTACCAGCTTGTCGCCGTCCACCGCCACCTTTGTGCAGAGATTGACCGTCGGATAGTCCAGCGCTGCCGCCAAATATGACGACTGATCCAAACCTTGGGTGGTATAGCCGAAGAGGATCAGATCCGGTCGGCGCTGTTTTACCGCCGCCTGAAGAATTGCCGCGTGCTCGTGCGGTAGGTAGGCGCCGCCGGAGGAACGGGCCTTTAACACCACGTCGACACCAGCCAGCTCGCTGGCCGTGCCGTCGGAGGAGGCTACCACCAAGGCCTCGACCTGGGCGTCCGGGCCTCCAGCAATATCACGGGCTGCTACCAACAGTTCCAACGACGTAGCGCTTGGGAGGCCTTCGACCGTCTCGACATAAACCAAAATGCGCATTCACTTGCCTCCCAGCAGTCCATTTGAAGCGAGCAACTCAACAATCTTGCTCGCGACGGCCGCCGCATCGCCCTCAAAGAGAGTCGCGCCGGCGCCACTTTCGGGGGTTTCGAGTGCAGTGATGGTGGCCGATCGAACACCATACGGGCTGCCGCCAGCACTTTTCTCGATCGGCGTTCCCATCGCCTGTTTCAAGCGTGTGCCAGAAACGTACCGTGGCGGCTGCGAGGCAGCTTGAATTCCCAATACCGCCGGCGTCTTCACGGAGAGCACGGCAGATCGCCCGCCGGCATACTCCTGGCACGCCTCAACCCGGCTCTGCGCTGCGTTGACACCTGTGACGGCGTTGACCGTAGTCCACCCAAGGCTTGCCGCAAGCGCCGGCGCGACGCTACCAAATATGTCCTCAGAGCTAAGCACCCCGGTCAGGACCAGATCGCAGTTGAGCGAGGTGATGACGGGGGCAAGGAGGCGCGCTACGGCACGCGCATCTCGTTTGTCGGTCAGGCTGTGCTCGACCTTGATTGCGCGGTCAGCGCCCCGCGCAACAGCCGTTTGCAAAAGGCGATCGCTGCCCTCCCCGTCCACAACAATGGCAGTCACCTTCGCGCCGAAGCGCTCCTTGAGAAGGACTGCTTCCTCCAGTGCTTGGTCATCAAACTCGCAGAGTTTGAACCCGATCCATTCCCGGTCGATATCGACGCCGTCAGGACCAATCTCTAACTCTTCGTTGGTATCGGGAACCAACCTCAGCAGGGCAACTACGTGCATGGCTACTTCCAATCACTTGAGGGGCGTCAAAAAGACGCCCTTCAATGCTCAAATCTTAGAGGGCTGCTGCAACCGCGTTTGCGACGGCGACATCATTGTCGATTGTGCCACCGGCCACGCCAACCGAGCCTATGCACTTGTCTCCGGACTTCACCGCAACGCCGCCACCGAAAACGACCATCGGATGGCGATGCGACACTTCCAGGCCATAGAATGGCGCGCCCGGCTGCACGTAGGCGGTGAGATCCTGAGTGTTCATCTGCAGCGAAATTGCAGTGTAGGCCTTGCCTTGCGATATCTCTATGCTCGCCAGCAACGCGGATTCCATGCGCACAAAAGCAACAAGGTTTCGGCCTTCGTCCAGAACTGCGATGCTGGACGGGGAGCCCAGCTCCTTTGCCTTGGCCAGCCCTGCGGCGATCGCCTTCTGAGCCTTTTCTGCGGCAATAGACATTGTATTTTCCTCCTTGGATGTAAAAGCGCCAAAGCGCCGTTCTTGAGTTACAAGAATCCGGCAGGTTAGTTGTAGACGCCGCCGTCGATAACGATCGACTGTGCTGTCATGAAGATCGACTCATCTGACGCCAAGTAGACGAACAGAGGGGCGATCTCAGCAGGTACTGCTTGCCTGCCGAGCGGCACGAGAGACGACAGAACCCTTGCTTGGACATCTGGGCCGCCCATATAGTTGATGGCAGGATCGTTGAAGGGCGTGTCGACCCAGCCGGGACATACTGCATTGACCCTGATCCGGTCTGGCGCGAGTTCCAGCGCCAGTGCGGTTGTCAGTGCAATGACTGCGCCTTTGGTCGAAGAGTATGCGGTTAGCCCGCCACCACCGCGAAATCCCGCCAGCGATGCTGTCGAAACGATGGAAGCCGCTTTCGATTTGCGGAGATGAGGAACAGTATGCTTGCAGGTGAGGAACATCCCACGCACATTTACGGCGTAGATACGGTCCCATCGCGCGACATCAAAATCCGTGATCGTGCCTGAGTATTGGATGGCAGCATTGTTAACGAGGACGTCAATGCCGCCAAGCGTCTCAGCAGCTTGGGCAACCATTGCGCTGACACCGCTCTCATCCGTGATGTCACATGCAATAAATTCCGCGCCGGCAGCTTTGGCCGAAGCGTGTCCGGCTTCGGCATTGTTGTCCACGACAACGAGCTTGGCACCTTCGGCGGCAAAGTGCTTGACCGTCTCCCGCCCTATCCCGGTCGCCGCACCGACAAAGAGCACCCTTTTACCACTAAGCCGTCCTGCCACGTGCTCCTCCCTGAGCGCCAAATCGCCTGACCTAAAAATTCCCTCAAGATCGTCGACAATTTTGTTTTCTAGTTTGTCGTCTATCGTGCTAACGTTTGTTCTGTCAAGAGCGCAAGGGGTCCAAAAGACCATCGCGGCTTGGACTTGTGTTAAGATATCTCAGCAGAATGGGAGGCTCCCTTGAGTCAAGTCGCGCAAAGTTTGGAATCGAAGCTCGCTAAGGCGGAAACCAGTGTCATGGGGATCGCGAACGCCCTTCGTGAGGCGATCATTTTCGGCCAGTATCGCCCGCGAGAACGGCTCGTCGAAGAGGAACTGACAGAGCGGTACGGAGCGACTCGGCACATTATTCGCAACGCTTTCGCCGAACTCGACCACATGGGCCTGGTCGAGCGTCGTCCGAACAAAGGGGTGGTTGTCCGCGACTTCTCGCTTCAGGAGATGGACGAACTCTACGAGATGCGCATCATCCTCCAAACCGAGGCGGCGAGGCGCATCCCGCTGCCGGCGTCCCAGGAGTACCTAGATGACTTGAAGCGCCTGAACCAGGCATACCTGGACGCGATCACCGCTGCCCAGAAAGACGAGTCCTCAAGGATCAACACCGAATTTCATGAGCGGCTGTTTGGGGCCTGCGGAAACCGCTTCCTATCGCAGGCAATCAATCACTATTGGCTTAGGACGTCGCCAATTCACTGGTACGTTCTTGGCAACATCAACCACCTCAAGAACTCCCATGAGGACCACGTGCAAATGATCGCTGCGATAGAGGCCGGGGACACGGAGCGTTTGGTTGATGTGTGTCGCACCCACATCCTTCCCGCCCTTCAAGCCTATAAGCGCATCCACGGTACCAATGCTGGATAAGGGATTGTCCCGCGAAACTGCCTTCTATTGAGACATCAGCGTGCGCATGGCTGTACAGTCGTTGCCTGCCGCCTGCAGCAAATAGCCGGTGTCAGAACCCATGATGAGGAAATTGGCGCCTAAGGCTACCAGCTTGGCGTGCAATTCCGGTTGATTGCGAACGCCACCGATACCGAACGATTTGCCGTACTTTTTGCATGCTGCCGCAACCTTGGTATAGGCGGTTTGCATGCGTTCATCCTGAAATGCACCGGGGACCCCAAGTTCGAGCGAGAGGTCCGCTGAGCCGATCAACAGCATGTCGATGCCGTCGACAGCCGCGATCTCATCAGCATTTGCCACAGCCTCAGGTGTCTCGACCATTGCGATGAGCGTCTGGTTTTGTTCCAGCTCCTTCATGGTCTCCGACAGTCCAAGACGGGCGTAGCCAAGGGCTGGGACCGCGCCTACCGCGGACCTCTTGCCGCGCGGCGGAAACCTGCAGGCCTGCACGAGATCGGACGCTCTGCGGGCTGTATCGACGTGGGGGAAGATGATCCCTGCCGCGCCGCCGTCGAGCAGGCGTGTTGCGTGATCAGCGTCATGGGAAGGAACGCGCGCCAGCCCCGCGATCCCCGCCCCTGCGGCGGCAATCGCCAACATCGACGCGGTTTCAAACCCTGCAGGGCTGTGCTCAAGATCAACATACACGGCGTCAAAGCCGCTTGCTGCAGCGATTAGGACAATGTCCGGTGTCCGGGCCTGGAGCAGTGCCATGCACAGAGTAAGATGCCCGGACGCAAGGCGTCCGCGCAGGGATTGCCGTGGGGGCATGTCAGAACTCTCCTCGCTGCTGGGTTAGGCGACCGTCATTGCGACAATGCCGAACGCTCTCGAAGCGTCACGACAGCTGCCAGCACCACCAAGCCAAAGAATATCTGGCGCAACGCGTCCGGTAGCGTCGTTCCCGCCAAGAGGATCTGGAGGGACACAAGCAGCAGCACACCGCCTAGCATGCCAATGTACCGACCACGCCCGCCAGTTATCAATGTTCCGCCAATGACCACGACCGCGATCGAAGGCAGCAGGAATTGATCTCCCATGCCGAGGATGGCGCGTCCGGAGAAGCCGGCCAGCATGATCCCCACAAGCGCGGAGCAGAACCCGCTGAGCGCGTAGACGCTGATCAGCGTCTTGCCGACGTTCACTCCCGACAAATGGGCAACACGGGGGCTATTGCCGACCGCATAGAGGCGTCTTCCGAAAGTTGTACGACCGAGTAGGAATATACCGAACGCTGCAAAGACGACGATGAACGGGACAACCGGAACGACCCCCAGGGACGACTCCGTCATGAACCACTTTACGAATGCCGGAACAAAGCCAGAAAGGGTGCCTTGCGTATAGACGAGGCTGACACCTTGCAGGATGCCGTTCATGGCAAGTGTCACGACGATCGCGGGGAGCCTGAAAAAAACAATCGCGAACCCGTTGGCGGCGCCGATCACGATACCGATGCAGAGAACCGCCGGGATTGCCCAAAGGGCAGCTTCGTTTCTGCCATAGGACAGTTCACCGATCAGGATGCCGCAGAGTGTAATGGTCCACGGGACCGAAAGGTCGAGCCCGCCTGTAAGGATGACCGAGCCTTGGCCCAAGGCGAGGACTACAAGGAACGCGCTGAGTAGCAGCAGCGAGTTGACGTAGGTGACGTCGATCCCCTTGAATTCGATCGCCGTCACCACGACGACGAGCACAAAAATGACGTAGGAGGGAATGATGTAGGAGAGTGTCGCCTTGTTGCGCTGGTACCAGCTCAACTCGCTCGGCGCCAGGGTGCTCGGCAATCCGGCGATGCTTACCGATTTTGACGGCTTGGGCAGAGCAAGGCTTGATCTCAGCCAGCGGACACTTTCCCCGAATGAGCCGAGACCCAACCCGACGGCGGCAAGCAGAAGAACGCCGCTTTGGACAATCGTCGAATAGAAGGCCGGTACATTGAGCACCAGCAAGATATTCGTGATCAGGATCAGGCTATAAGCTCCGAGGATCGTTCCGATGCAGCCCCCTCGCCCGCCGCCCAGAAGCGTACCGCCGAGAACCACCGCCGCAAACGTCTCGAGCAGCAGCGACTGGCCAACCAAAGGGTCTCCCGTCGACGTCTCGGCCGTCACGACCAGCCCTGCCAATCCATAAAATGCACCTGCGATGACGTAAGCGAAGAACTTCGTGCGTTTGACGGCGATGCCAGAATAGGCTGCGGAGTCCTCGTCGCTGCCAATCGCATACAAGGAGGTGCCAAACCGGGTGTTCTTCAGCAACAGCCAGCATACCGCCGCCGCCCCCAGCACGACGACGGCCGCAGGAAGCATTCCGTCGATGGCACTTCCTACAAAGAAGCCGGAAAACCCCTCGGGAACCGTGCCGCCAGGATTGTTAAGCCACAGGAGTGAGAAACCACCGACGATGAAAAGGGTAGCCAAGGTCACCACAATCGATTGCAGGCGCATATAGGCGACGAAAAAGCCATTCACGGCTCCAACAGCTGCGCCAAGTGCTATTCCGAGCACGCCTACCGCGCCCTGGGAGTATCCCGAATCCCTCAAGCTGGTTGCGACGACAACGTTGACCAGGCTTACGACGGCGCCGACGCTCAGGTCAAAGCCGCCGCTGATGATGACGATTGTCGCGCCCATCGCCGCGATGGCAAGGGTCAGACCACCGGAGGAAATGTACTGGTAATCGAAGTACGCCAACGGGGCAACCGACAGCCAAATCACACACGCGTACATGACCAGGAATACCGCCAGCGGTATGCCAAGGCGCTTGAGGTCTCTGGGGATCGGGGGACGCCGTGAGGACATCGTTGCCATCTGGCTCAGTGCAAGGTTTTGGGACATTTCAGCCTCGGTACTTCAGCTTATGCTCGCGCCGAGGGCGGCCCGCATCACTTCGGTTTCGGAGATCGGGTGGCCCTTGGATTCAACTATTTTCACGATCTTGCCGGCATACATTACGAGAATGCGGTCGCAGAGATTGAGAAGCTCGTCGATTTCCGTGGAATACATGAGCATGCCGCCACCTTGCCGAACATAGTTCTGAAGCAGCACGTAGATTTCGTATTTCGTTCCCACATCGACCCCGCGCGTCGGATCGAACAGCAGCATCAGCTTGCTGTCGGCCAACAGCCACTTGGCCATGACCACCTTCTGCTGATTTCCGCCGCTGAAATCCGACATGGGGGATGCCATGGCGCGGCCCGTTACCTGAACAGTGTCAAAGGCACGCGCAACGATCGATCGCTCAAGCCCCTGCTTTGGAATTCCATACCGGGAAATGCGGTTGAGAATCGGAAGCGTCGAGTTGAATGTCCCGTCGAGTTTCAGGAAGAGGGCCTCCGTCTTCCGCTCCTCAGGGAGGAAACTCACGCCGATGTTGCAATCAATGGCGTCACGCGGAGATCTGAATGCCACCGTCTTGCCGCCGACCTCGATCTGACCGCTTTCAGCGGCCATGTCTCCTGCCAGCGCGCGAAACAGGTCAAGCTGACCCATGCCCTGCAGGGCTGCTACGCCCACAATCTCGCCGGCGTTGATCGAGAAGCTTATGTCTGTGGCTTTGCCCGACGTCATATTGCGCACCGACAGGAGCATCGGCGACGCGTTGTCCTTCCGCTCCACCTTTGGTGGAAACATCGCGTCCAGGGATCGTCCGATAATAAGTTCTATGACCTTCTCGTCTTCAATTTCGTCACTGGCAAACGTGCCAACGCTTTTCCCATTCCGAAGGATGGTGATGTCATCACAATATTGACGAACTTCCGACAATCTGTGGCTGATAAACAGCACCGCCGTGCCGGCGCTCTTCTGACGATCGATGATCTGTCCGAGCCAATCGATGTCAGGCCCGGAAAGCGCGGATGTCGGCTCGTCCAACAGCAACACACTTGGTTTGCCGAGAACCGCACGGGCGATCTCCAGCTTCTGACGCTGCGGCAACGACAGTTTCCCGACCTCGGCGCTGGGCGATATCCCTTTGATATCGAGTGCCGCCAGGTGCGCTTCCACGGCCTGTTCGGCCGCGCGCCGCCTTAGTTGGCCGAACATGTTGCGCGGCTCGTAAGGCATGAGCATGTTTTGTGCCACGGTCAAATCCTTGACCATGGTCAGTTCTTGGAAAGCCGTCGAAATGCCGAGGGCGTGCGCAACCTGACGGCTGGGAAGCTCAACCTGGTTCCCAGCCACTTTAATGGTCCCGCTCGTAGGCTGCATGATTCCGCTTATGATCTTGATAAGCGTTGATTTGCCCGCACCGTTTTCGCCCAGCAGCGCGTGAACGCTCCCCCTCGGCACGTCGAAACTGGCACCGGTAAGCGCCTTCGTCGGTCCGAACGACTTACTGATGGAGTCGACGCAGATTGCGGATTGGTCCATCGGCAGAGACCCGGGTACCGACATCACCTGCATTACTCTTCCGGCTGGCCGGTCAGTGCGGCATTGAGGCCGACCTCAGGCGTATGTTCGTTGAACACGGCAGGATACCAGCCGGGATTCGGAACGATTTCGGGCAGGAAGGTGTTGCATCCGCCCTTCATCTCCTCCCACGAGCCGGTTTTGCAGAGCTTGACCTTGTCGCGGGTGATGTCGATCGGCTTGATGACGATGTTGTGCGGGATATCCTTGCCCTCAAGAGCCTGAACCGCAAGCTTCAGGGTGTAGGCGCCCGTCGAAGCCGGTGCGAACGTCGAGTAGTCGTTGGCGCCGAGCGGCGTGTAATTGCCATTAGCCCCTGGAACGTCGGTGCCGACGGGCAGCATTTGGACAAGATTGCCGTTGCCCGCTTCGCCGGCGCATGGCTTGAGCTTTTCGGGCTTGATGCCGGATTCCAGCTGGAGCTCGTTGATCGAATAACAGCCGAGCTGCGCAAGAACGGCGTCGATCTCATCCCATTTGTGCGAGGCCAGGATCTTCGTCATTTCGGCGCGCGCCACGGACTCGCTCCACATGCCAGGTGCTTGCGCGATGATCTTGACGTCCGGATATTTCGCCAGCGCTTCCTTCACGCCTTCAGTGCGATCCACCTCGGCTGAGACGCCTGGCACACCGTTGATGTAAACGATGTTGCCCTTGCCACCGATCGATTTGGCGATCCAGTCACCCAGAACCCGGCCATATTCCTTGTTGTCGATCGAGACGTTGTAGGCACAGGGCTCAGTGATGACGGATTCGTACGCGAAGACCTTAACGCCCTTGGCGCAGGCCGACTTCACCACGGGGTTCAGGGCCGTCGGCGAGATCGGGAACACCAGGATGGCCTTGGCGCCGGCCTGGACCATGGCGTTGATCTGCTGGATCTGCTTCTGAGCATTTGGGCCCGCGACCTGGACTTCGAGATTGACCTTGTCCTTCAGCGCCTTCGAATTCGCCATGGCGCGGATCATGTTGCTTGATTCAGCCTGCCAATCGTTCCCGATATAGCTCATGCTCAGGAAGATCTTATACTTTTCCGCAGCTGCGGCGTTTCCTGCCAGTGCCAGACCGGCTGCAAGCGCTAGACCGAAAAACCCCTTAGAAATTTTGGACACTCATTCCTCCCAATGCTCAGGGTCGGCCCGCGCGTGCCTTAAGCAGCGGCAGGACGACTGTTGATCCTCCCGGCCCATCGAGGAAAGCTCCTCGCGACCATCGCCGACGATATTGTCACAGAAATTGTCGACAATGTCGTCGGCGACCCATACCGTCAGCTTTTTGGAAATTTTGTCAAGAGCGATTTTCGACCCGCCCGTTGACATCAACGATAACCCTCCCGTATGTGTTAACACAAACGCGAACATTTTTGTCGACAATCCATACGGGAGGAATTCATGGTCAGTCGCGAAATGCAGGATGTCATCGATTCGATCACTGACTTCCCGCTCGACGTGAAGGGGCAACGCGCCCACTACAACAAGGTCTGGAGTCAAGTCGCTGTAGACAAGGATATTCATTCGCAGCCCGTCGACTGCGGGGGTTTAGGCGCCGGTGACTCCGAGTGGGTCTGGACCGACGCTTCACGCGATGACCGCATCTTCTTCTATTACCATGGTGGCGGTTACATCTGCGGCGAACCGTGGATGTGGCGCCAGTTCAATGGAACACTGGCCCGGGAATCCAAGTTCAAAGGTCTGGCCTTCGGCTACCGGCTTGGACCGGAATTTCCGTTCCCAACGGCCGTCGAGGACTGCGTGGCTGGCTATCTGTGGCTCCTTGGCACGGGTGTAAAGGCAAAGAACATCGCTTTGGTCGGTGATTCAGCAGGCGGCGCACTCGTCCTGTCGGTCTTGATGCTGCTGCGCGATCGCAAGCTCCCAATGCCTGCCTGCGGGTTGCCGATGTCACCGTGGACCGATTTGGAGCTCAAAGGTGAAACGATGAAGCCTGAGACGGGCGACCCTCTCACCACGGAAGAATCCGCCCGTTCGATGGCCACGCGCTTTCTCGGTGGTGCCGATCCGCGTCATCCGCTGGCCTCGGCCCTCTATGCCGACGTCGCTGGCCTGCCCCCTCTCCACATCGAAGCCGGCGAGCGAGACGTCCTCTACTCCGACAGCACCAGGCTCGTGAGCAAGCTGAAGGAGGCGGGCGCCGAGTTCGCCTTCCAGTCCGTGCCGGGTGCCATTCACTCGTTCCCGGCTCTGGCAAGCGGGTCGCCCGAGGCTGCAGCTGCGGTGAAGCGGATGGCGGCTTTCATGAACAAATATACCGGCCGCTGAAGCGCTCCAGCGATTGCATCAGGAGCAAACCCTTGGATCAGCAAGTCCTCTCGCGCGCGGCTCGCATCGCTACCGCTACGTTTAGCGACGTCCTCGATATCTTGGGCGTATCGGGGGTCATGAGCGGCATTTCCCGCCGCTCTGGCGAAGGGCGGGTTGCCGGATTTGCCCGCACGGTGGATTGCCGCATCGGACCTTACGGCATGTATAGCCCGCTTGATTTCAAAGTGTTTCCGATCTTCGACGCTTTGGAGGCCGGAACGGTCCTCGTCATCAACCTCGGTGGCGCAGATGTCTCGTCGTTTGGTGGGCTGGCAGCTCTGACCGCATTCAAGCGGGGGGCCGCCGGCGTCGTCATCGACGGGGCTTGCCGGGATATTGAGGAGTTGCGAACCAGCGGCCTTAGCGTCGCAAGCCGCCATGTCACGCCCCGCAGTGGCCGGGGCCGCATGAGCATAGCATCTAGAGGGCAACCGATCCTCTGTGGCGACGTGATCGTCCGGGACGGCGACCTGATCGTGCTCGACGACACGGGTGTTGCGGTGGTTCCTTCAGACCGCGTCGACCAAGTCCTCGAAAGCGCGGAAGCCGTGGAGAAACGGGACATTTCTCAAGCCAAGTCGATTCGAAAGGGCGCTGGCCCAGTTTAGTCGATTGGCGGCATGGATCGAAATAAGGACGGGCAGGTATGGAAAACCACGACAATCCGCTTGAAATCCTCGGTCGCGCCGAAGCTTTGGCCACGGCCACACTTGGCGACGCACTCGACGCCCACGGAATAGCCGGCGTCTTATCGGGAATCACGCGCCGCAGCGGAACCGGCCGTGTTGCGGGATTTGCCCAGACTATGCTCCAGCAGGTGGCGCCTTTCGGCAGCTTTGACTTTGACGATTTCGCCGTCGGTACCGCGTTTGATGGTACAGCCGAAAACACGTTCCTCGTCGTCGACATGAACTCTGCAGACGTGTCAACATTCGGCGGGCTGGCCGCCCTGACAGTCGTGATGCGCAAGGCAAAGGGCGCCGTCATAGACGGCGGGTGTCGGGATATCGAGGAAATCGAGCGAATAGGCATCACGGTGGCAAGCCGGACCGTAACCCCCCGGACCGGCAAGGGGCGCCTGCGCATTGTGTCTCGCGGCGAGCCGGTCACCTGCGGCGGTGTCTGCGTACGCGAGGGCGACCTGCTAGTTGCCGACAATACAGGGATCGTATCGATACCTCGCGACAGCATCGAACGTGTCCTGGCGACCGCAGAAGCGCTGGACAAGCGTGATGAAGCTTTCGCGGTTAAAATCCGGGCAGGGGCAAGTTTCGCCGCCACGGCCTCGAGCCTTCGCCACGCCTGACCTCACACGGAATCGGAACGCTGAATGACCTCCCAAGACACCAGCGTCGACGAGGACGCGTTGAAATCGTTTATCGGCATGACCCAATCGGGCTTCGGCCAGATCACGCCAGAGCTTGTTGAACGTTTCAACGCGTCCTTCAATATTGCGGGCAAACCGCAGACAGGTGACCCTGCCCCCGCTGCGATTCATTTCTGCGTCGCTCCCAATGTGGTCCCCACCTCCGATCTCAGGGAAGACGGACATCCGGCAAGCAGCACTTTCTTGCCCTCACCTTTTCCGCGTCGCATGTGGGCCGGCGGGCAGCTGACCTTTGCAAACCCCTTGCACATTGGGCAACTGGTCGAACGCCGCTCACGAATTGCCGATGTGGTGCTCAAAGAGGGGCGCAGCGGAAAGTTGTGTTTTGTCTCCGTGGATCACACGATCCTTGGTGACGGTACTCCGGCGATCGAAGAGCGCCAGGAAATCGTCTACAGGCAGCTTGAAGGCACCAGCACGCCCAATACCGCTCCCGATGCGCCGCGGGGTCAGATCGTGCGAAGCATCATGCCATCGGAGACGATGCTCTTTCGCTACTCGGCCCTCACATTCAACTCGCATCGGATCCACTACGACCGGCGCTATGCCACCGAACGTGAAGGCTATCCCGGCCTGGTGGTGCACGGGCCACTCCAGGCCACGTTGCTGCTCCATCTCGCCATCGACGTTCGAGGTCGCACGCCGCGCAAGTTCAGTTTTCGTAGTGGTTCGCCCTTGTTTGATACTCAGGCGTTCAGCCTGAACGCATCCGAGGAACCTGGGCATCTCTCGCTATGGACAAGCCGGGATCATGGCCCGAGCGCCATGACGGCCAGCGCCGAGTGGTAATCCAGGTGTTCGACAGCTTTTCCGTTCCGCTCTTCGTGCCGGGAAATCGCCCAGAACGGTTCCTCAAGGCCGCGCAATCCGGGGCAGACGCCATTATTCTGGATCTCGAAGATGCGGTGGCAACCGACGACAAGGTCGCTGCTCGGGCCCAGCTGAGCACTGATTTCACGACGCTTCCCGTATTCATCCGGGTGAACGCACCCGGGACGTCCTACTGGGAGGAGGATCTTTCTGCCGCGGCCCGCGTTGGAGCCGCTGGCATCGTCGTACCCAAAGCCGAGTTGAATGACTTTGTTCTCAACATCGAGGCGTTGACGCCTTTGCCTGTCCTTGCCCTGATTGAATCGGCTAAAGGTCTGTCGGAGTGCCGCGCAATTGCCGCGCTACCCTTTGTAAAAAGGCTGATCTTCGGATCGATCGATTTCTGTGCGGATATAGGCAGTGCGCATACCAGGGAGGCGCTTTTGTTCGCGCGGAGCGAGTTGGTCCTCGCATCGAGACTGACGGGGCTGGCCCCGCCTGTGGATGGCGTCACCACGAGCCTTAGCGATCCTGCATTGTGTGAAAGCGATGCCAGGCATGCCAAGGAGCTGGGTTTCGGCGGCAAACTGTGCATCCATCCACGCCAAGTCGAAAGCATTCGGCAAGGACTCTTGCCCACAGAGGCCGAAATTCGATGGGCCGAAGCCGTTATCGCGTCAGGCGAAGGAGCCGCAGCGGTCGATGGTGCTATGGTTGACGAGCCGGTGCGCATCCGTGCACGCGCCATGCTGCGTCACGTCGCGGCTGCTAAGGGGTGACGGCAGCCTGCTGCTGTAAAAGCCCTCGTGCAATCACCTGAGCTTGTATCTCGGCCGCACCCTCAAAAATGTTCAGGATTCGGGCATCGCAGAGGACACGCGAAATCTCGTATTCGAGGGCATAGCCGTTGCCGCCGTGGATCTGCAAAGCAGTGTCGGCCGACGACCAGGCGATGCGGGCCGCGATAAGCTTTGCCATGCCCGCCTCAATGTCACACCGTGTGCCCCGGTCCTTCTGCCGGGCGGCGAAATAAGTCATTTCCCGACCCATAACGATCTCGGTAAGCATCATAGCCAGTTTGTCCGAGACGCGCGGGAACGCGATGATGGGACGGCCGAATTGCTGCCGTTCGGTTGCATAGCTGAGCCCGAGCTCATAAGCACGTCTCGCTACACCGACGGCGCGGGCCGCGGTCTGGATGCGGGCACCTTCAAAGGTTCGCATCAGTTGGCGGAAGCCCTGCCCCTCGACGCCTCCCAGCAAGCCGCCTGCAGGTACTTGGAAACTGTCAAACGCAACATCGTATTCCCGCATGCCGCGGTAGCCGAGAACTTCGATTTCGCCGCCGCTCATGCCTTGCGCCGGAAAAGGATCGTCGCGCGTTCCACGGGGCTTTTCAGCAATCAGCATCGAGAGGCCGTCATGGTTCGACGTGCGGGCATCGGTGCGCACCAGGACCGTCATCAGATCGCTGCGCGACGCGTGCGTGATCCAGGTTTTGTTGCCGGTTACGCTCCAGTGGCCGCCTTGGTCCTTGACGGCTCTCGTCCGGAGGCTCGCCAAATCTGAACCGGTGTCCGGTTCAGTGAAGACCGCCGTCGGTAGGACCTCGCCAGAAGCGATCCGCGAGAGCCACCGGTCCTTTTGCGCATCGCTCCCGGCGCTCGCGATCAGCTCGCCCGCAATCTCCGACCGTGTGCCGAGCGAGCCAGCGGCGATCCATGCGCGGCTGAGTTCCTCAGTAACGATGCACATGGCAAGCTTACCAAGCCCAAGCCCGCCATAGGCCGGGTCGATGCAGATCCCAAACACGCCAAGATCAGCCATCTGGGCCACAACGTCGTCAGGGATCAGCTCATCCTTCAAGTGCCAGCTATGGCAACGCGGCAGGACCACATCGTTGGCGAAACGGCGCATCTCCTGGCGGATCATGTCGAGGTCGTCGTCGCCAAAGCTTTCGCTGGCCGCATGACCCTGTCTGGCCAGCTCGATCAACTCGGCGCGCAATTGGGGCACATTCCCGTATCGAACGAACCCCATGACCGCATCATCGCCCGCCAGTTCAGCCGCAGCGTCGGCTCCGCCAATCTCGATTGGCCTCACAATCTCATTCTGGCTCATCGGTATGCCGCCGAGCAACTGCGACAGGTATTCTCCAAAGCCGATCGCGATGACGAGTTCGTCAATCCTCTGAAGCTTGTTTAGAGACTGTAACCGCGCGCCCCAAGCAGCCGTTGCGCGCAAGGCTGCCACAGTCGTGGCGGCCCACGCATATCCGTGAGCTGCGTGCTGGTGCTCATCAACGGCAGCCGGGTCCACCCGACCGCCCGGCGCTACCAGGGCGAGCATCGAGGTGCGAACAAATTCAATATACCGCTCGCAGGAAATTACGGCCTGCTGTGCCAAGGCGAGAAGCTCATGGCCCCGCAGGTGAGTAGTGAAAGACACAATGGCGTTCTGAGAAGAGGTCAACGGATTGCTCCTGCGCTTTGGACCACACCTTCGTCGTGAAGCGCGGCGATCGTGTGCTCCGGTAGCCGCAAGACACTGGCGAGAACTTCCTCGGTATGTTCTCCGAGCCGTGGGGCACTCAGCGGCTCTCCCCGGGGCAAGCTGCGGAATGTCGCCGGGTATCCTGGTGTCGCATAAGACTGCCCACTGGGATGGGCCACATCTCGGAACAACGGGTTGCCGACGAACATCGGATCGGTAACCAGAGCCTCGGATAGGGACTTGTAGGGACCCCAGCAGGCCCCGGCAGCATCAAGCCGCTCCGACACGCTGCTGAACGTTTCCTTGAGGATGGCGGCGCCTATCAGGGAGTTGAGCCGACCGCGATGGAGGAACCGGACTCCTTCGTCATCAGCGAGCGATGTCCCCAGTTCGGACTCCAGCGCCAAAATCTCATGTTCTAAACGGAGCGCCTTTATCAGTCCCAGCCACTGTCGCGACGTCAGGCCCACGACCATGATGCGTTTGCCGTCAGCGGTTTCAAAGTCGCGGCCGAAGGCACCAAAGAGATCATTCCCCATTTTCGGCCGGTCCTTGCCGGAAGCGGTGACTTCCGCGACCTGCCCGAGCGTTCCGAGGGTTGCCGCCGCAATGTCGCTGAGCGGAATGCGGATTTCCTCTCCCAGTCCGTGAAGCGACCTGACCATCCAGGCCGCAAGCATTGCGGTGGCAGCCGTCGATCCTGCAAGGAGATCCCAGGCCGGAAGCACATGGTTCACTGGCTGTTCCGCCCGGTCCACCGGACCAGTCATCAAAGGCAGACCAGTGGCGCAATTGATCGTATAGTCGACGGCATTGCTGCCGTCCGGTCGACCCATAATCCGCGCGGTGATCAGGTCGAGCCGCTTTGCCACCAGCTTTTCGTGTGCGAGGAACCCTTCGGCAGGATAATTGGTCACGAAAAGTCCCGCGTTTTCGCCTGGCGCAGTGATGATGTCGGCTGCAAGTTCCCGGCCCTTGGGATCGGCGAGATTGATGGCGATCGACTTTTTCGACTTGTTGAGGCCTTCCCAATAGAAGCTCGCGCCGTGTTCGGATCGTGGCCAGCGATTGAAATCAGGGCCGCCCCCAATAGCATCGAACCTGATCACCTCCGCTCCCAGCTGAGCGAGGCTAAGGGCGCAATAGGGAGCCGCAATGAACGACGCACCTTCTATGACCCTGACGCCGTTGAGTAGACCGTACATGTCAGCCCCTGGTGCAGTTGTTGAGGATTAAAAGCGCCGGCAGGTAGATGCGCTTATCGCCGGCACTTCAAGGAATCGCAGGGCGTTTATTCATCAGGTGAATTTTAATTCCATAAACACCTGACAATTGAAATGCGCTGCTGCAAACCCCGGCCAGATGAATTCCTCGATCCGACCGAGCTATGCGCATGACCTTTCCCTTGAGCGGTGAAAGCTCCTACTTTCTCGATCTCTATTCCCGCTACCTCAGAGATCCGGGATCCGTGCCTGCAGATTGGCGTCTCAAACTCGAAACTGAGTTTGGCGCGGCGCCTTCGCAACGCTCTCCTTCCGAGCTGGGTGGGCTCATCCGCGACCTATTCCAGCGCTTTGGCCATATCCACGCGACCTTGGATCCGCTCAACCTGGTCGTCGCACCGGCGACAACCGACCTGACCGAGCGCTTGAGCGCCGTCGATGCTGTCGAGATCGCCACGGTCAGCGTCGCAGGACAACCGCTTGAGGGACCGACCTCCGATATCATTGCGCTGCTGTCAGGCGTTTATTGCGGAGACGCAGCGATCGAGGCGGTGCACGTTGCCGACTCTGAAGAACGCGATTGGATCTACACCTGTTTTGAGCGCGAAATGCGCGCGACCCCCGATAAGGGAGCACTCGAGCGCACGCTTCAGGCCATCCTTCTTGCCGATGAGTTTGAACTCTTCATCAAAACGAAATGGCCTACAAAAAAGCGGTTTGGCATCGAAGGCGCCGAGGCGGCCACGGTCATCGTCCACGAAGCGTTCCGGTCTGCGGCGGAACTCGGCTGCAGCAAGGTTATTATCGGAGGAATGCATCGCGGCAGGCTCGCGATGCTCGCAACCGTGCTCGGAAAATCGCTGCCTGCCCTGATCGCCGAGATCAAGGGGCGCGATATCACCGAAGGCGACGAGGCCTTCACGGGCGACGTCCCGTACCACAACGGCTTGGCTGCAAGCGTGGAGACCGGCGCAGGCACCATCGACGTCCGCCTGCTCCCCCATCCATCCCATTTGATAGTTGTGGCGCCCGTGGCCGTAGGTGCTGCTCGCGCCCACCAAGACATCTACGCCGACAGGGGCACGGCGACATCAAACATTCTCCCTCTGCTCATGCACACGGACGCGGCCTTCTCCGGCCAAGGTCTGGTATGGGAGATGCTGCAGTTGAGCGGCCTCGAGGGATACAGCGTCGGTGGGAGCATTCATCTGGTTGTCAACAATCAGATCGGGTTTACCACCCTGCCGTCGGAAGGTCGGTCATCGCCCCATCCGAGCGATATCGGCAAGGCCTTCGGTATACCGATCCTGCACGTCAACGGCGATAACCCGGTGAGAGCCGCCGCCGTTGCGCGGGTCGCTGCCGCCTGGCGCTACCACACGGGACGGGACATCATCATCAACCTCGTATGCTATCGGCGCAACGGTCATAACGAGCTTGATGAGCCGCGTTTCACCCAACCGACCATCTGGCAAGCCATCGATCAGAAGCCGAGCATCCGAAAGAGTTTTTCTGAAGAAGTGGCCGGGATCGCCCCGGATGCCGTCGCTGCTGCTGAATCGCACCGTGCTGTGTTCCAAACCGCGCTGGAACAGGCTTATGAAACATTCGACTCGATCCGCCCCAACCAAGCGTCGTCGCAAACCGATATTTTCACCGAACCACAGCCCTCCGGACCAGCGCCCTTTACCGCCGAAACAGGCGTTTCAAAAGATTCTATTCTTGACCTCGCACAGAAAATATCGACGCTTTCAGACGATATCCTTCCTGATCGCAAGGTTCTGAATTTTCTAAAAAACCGCCTCGATTCGATCGAGAGCGACAAAGGCTTCAACATCGCTACGGCAGAAGCCCTTGCATTTGCCACGCTGCTCGATGCGGGCATTTCCGTAAGGCTTAGTGGTCAGGACAGCGTGCGGGGTACATTCACCCAACGCCACCTGGCTGTTCACGACACCCGCAGCGGTAAAAATATCATGCCACTGGCGCCGCTCGCCGCGTCAGGCGCGCGCTTTTCCGCCGTTAACTCCCCGCTCTCAGAATATGGCGTCCTCAGTTTTGAATATGGAGTAAGCCTCGCCAATCCCAAGCAACTTACTATCTGGGAAGCGCAATTCGGGGACTTTCTAAACGGCGCCCAGGTCGTGGTCGATCAGTTCATCGTCACGGCCGAATCCAAATGGCGCATGGCCTCCAACATTGTGATTTCACTACCCCACGGCCTTGAAGGCCAAGGCCCCGATCATTCCTCGGCCCGGCTCGAGCGTATTCTCCAGGGATGCGCAGGCGGCAACTTGATCGTTGCCAATCCGACGACGCCTGCAAACCTGTTCCACCTCTACCGCCGGCAAATTTGCAGCCCGGTGCGCAAGCCGCTGTTCCTGGTCGCTGCCAAATCCTTGCTGCGGCTTCCGGAATGCGTCTCACACCTGAACGATATCAGTGAAGGTTCCTCCTTCCTGCCGGTCATAGCGGAGGTGCCTTCAGCCAAAAAATGCCGACACATGATCCTGTGCTCGGGGAAAATCTACTACGGCCTGCGGAAGCACATGATCCAGGAAAAGATCAATGACACCGCGCTTGTCCGGATCGAGCAGCTCTACCCGTTCCCGCAAGCCCAACTTCTTGATGTCATGAAGTCGGCTGGCGTATCCCGCGTCATTTGGTGCCAGGAAGAACCCCGCAATCAAGGTGCGTGGTCGTATGTGCGTGACCTGATGCTCGAGCAGCCAAACCCGATACATCTGACCTATGTCGGGCGTCCTCCAATGGCGGCCGCTGCGGGCGGTTCCATCGACAGGCACGAGATCGAACAGGCTAAGATCATCGAGAATGCTTTTGAAGCCGCAGCCCATGCCCAGGCCGCTGCCGAATAACTGGACCCTGAGCATGCCATGTTCTAAGGATTGCCCGTCGGTTAGGTTTTGACGCATCATCAGACAGCTTCCTCATGTCCTCGTTTGAACCAGTCCGGTCTATTCAACGTGGCTTAGCAGTCCTGCGGGCCATAAGTGAAAATGGCCCGGTGAGCGTTTCGCAAATCGCATCCATCTGCGGACTGCCGCAGCCAACAGTCGTGCGGTTGGTCGAAACGCTTGTAGATGCAGGTTACGCTCATCGGGCTCCCGATAGTCCTGTTTTCAAAGTGACCGGCCGCACGCTGGCACTTAGCCGGGGCTATGACCCCCATTTGAGATTGATCGAAATCGCTACTCCGATCGTTGATCAGTTGCACATGGAGATCGGCTGGCCGTCGAACCTCGCTGTATTCGACGATGACGCGATGGTAATAGCCTATTCAAACAGGGCTGCCCTTGGCCTCTCAATTCCCGGGCGAGTCGGTGCCCGCATACCAATGGTCGCCACAGGCGTCGGCGTTGTAACGCTCGCGCACATGCCACCGGACCTCCGGCGACAAGCGATCAACAAAGCTCAAGCCTCTGGTAGCCGATGGGACACGGACCAGAGCTTACTGGGGACGCTTCCCGAGCGACTTGAAGAGGCTAAACGGGTCGGTCACGCGTTTGCCGACGAAAATTACCTCGATGAGGTGTATCAATCACGCATATGGGCCGTCGCCGTCCCCATTCTCACAAGGCCGGGCGAGTATATCGCGATAAGCAGTCTGGTGCTCCGCATTGCAGGTGACCGACGCCGGTTGCTGGGGAAGATCCTACCGCAACTGACCGCAGCAGCGGCCAAGATCAAAGCGCAGTTGTCCTCGGAATACTCGTGAAGACTCCTCGCAGCTAGTCCCGCGATCGCTTCTGCTGGCCTGCATTGACCGGGCATGCACTATGTCTGGGTAACGACCGTTTTCCAGACAACTAGGTAGAAGCAGCAAGTTTAAAAGCCGGCGCCATGCGACCCGCTCGAAAAGGTTTGCAGCCGCCAAGATCGAGCCCGTAACTATCGCCGACAACCTCCCCTGCTCTTTGCGCTTTGCGGACAACACGACGATACCATCTCGCCAACGCTGGTGGCGTTGGATTGCACGCGCCATTGTTTCGCTGCCGGTAAGAAATTGGACCAGTCGCGTGGAAAGCCAACTGGTGGTGACCTGCCCAAGGAGATCGACGGTTGCAGTGCGCGTGTCCCGTTTGCATTGTTCATCCAAACCATCGGCTCCAAACTACGAATGATTGACCTAGCGGCACGGACTGACAAACGGGACGATCCTGAGGTCGACGGTGCCACTGATTGCCCCCCATCTGGCATAGCCTCTACGCGTCGTGCTGACCGAGCAGCGCACAACAACGATCGACGGCCTGCGAATTCCTTGTTGCCGCACAAAGAGCCGCAACGCTGAACCAGCATCGGTCTCTTTCCGTCTACCGAAAAACAGACACCAGCGCCGCTTGAGGACTGTTCCTCAGGCAGGCGGATAAAATCAAATGAAGTGTTGTGAAATCGGCCGCAATATATCGTTCGTACAAGGTTCATAAAGACATCGCAGCAAGGCTGCTCTTGGCGGCGCGGCTTGATGCAACGGGGCGGATCCGATCGCTGCGTCGACCACCAACCGGGGAGTGTGGCTGGCTCCTTCCTTGGCGATGATCAAGATTTGACGGGGGCAACGCTTCAGGGACTTCGCCTTCATTGGTACGCGGACGAAAGCTTGCTGCGCCCGCTCAGTGACGGCTACCGCCATTCAACTCCGAAAAGATCGTACACCAGAACTGGTAGTCGCGCTGACGCCCGTCGAAGTGAGCCGTCAGCGCGCACCATGCTGCGGCCGTCGCGGCATTTGAACCGTAGAGATCGACTGCTGCCTGCAGCGTGGCTGCGGGATCGGCTCCTTCCCAGACCATTAAGGCATCATCGACCTTGCCGGCATCAAGTGGATCAACCTGGATTTTGGACATGGCAAAGGCTCCCGCGGATGGACCGGCGAGAGCTGCGTTGCGCTGCGCGGCCGGACGTTGGGAACCCACGCGGAGTGAGCCACGATCCAGGGCATGGTGCCCAGGATATCATCGTGTCGTCCCTGGCCTTGATCGCTTTCGCAGCCGCGGTGCAACACCCGCGAAAGCTTGCGCGCAGAGCAAACTATCGCAGAGTCCTGTCTCCAAGACAACCCGATTGACGAGGGCGCATCGCGGCGCTGGTGCTGGTCGTGCCGCGACCGCCCGCAGCAGGGCTGCACCCTGCGCTTGCGTCCCTCAGGGCCGGGTTCGCTCCGCTCCGAGTTTTGTGCGCTCCGCTGCGCCCACCCGGCCATCGGGACGCAACGGCGGTCGCGGGGTTCCGGCGCCTCGGCACGATCGACACGAGGGCTGCGCCCGAAAACTGGATCGCGTCGGCTAACCCAGTTCCTGGATCATGATGCCGGGCACGACGGTCTTGGCGATATCGCACAGATGGAGATGATGGGTCAGGTAGATGACCTGGCCGGCGCGGGCCATCTCGCCAAACAAGCGGAACACTTCCTCCGATCGGACATGGTCGAAGGTTTCCATGATGTCGTCGGCAATGAAAGGGACGGACGGGCGCAACTCAGCAAATTCGTAATATCCGGCAAGCCGCAATGCCAGATAGAGCTGGAAGCGGGCACCCTTCGACAGTGCGTCGGCGAGCTTGGATTGCCCATCGCGCTGCAAGGCGATGAGGACCTCGCCGCCTTTTGCAGGTTGCGTCGTCAAACCCGAATACTGGCCGCGTGTCATCAGGGCGAAAGCGTCGGACGCGCGCATCATCATGCCTGAGCGGTGGCGGTCGCGATAAGCACGCAGCGCATTGCCCGCTGACAGCACGCCGAGTTTCAATTCGATGTAGCGGACAGCCCTGTCCTCGATCTCCAGGAGCACGGTGCGGCGTTCGGCGTCTATACGGGCAACGGTGCTGTCGCCACCAATGGCGTCAAGCTTGTCGGCGGCGCGCGTCTGCCGGATCAGCTGTTGCTGAATGGTTTCATCAAGCTGTTGAAGCCGTTGCTCGCCTTGCGCCCTCTCCATTGCCAGGCTGTCGGCCTCGGCAGCGTCCAACAGGGAACGCACCTCGTCGATCCCCGTCACGGCGAGCTCGCCTACCACCTGTTCCTCGAGCTCGCCGATCACACCGCGCAGCCGGTCGCGGTCGCGCAGCAATTCGTCCCGCTCCACGACCTCGGCGAGCGTTGCCACGCCAAACACGTCGAGGACCTCGCTCTTGCGGCGCTCATGCGCCGCGATTTCGGCATCAAGCATGCCGCGGCTATCCCGCAGGCGTCGAAGATCGTGGGTGAGGCCATCCTTGCTCTCGCGTGCGCGCTCGGCGCGTTCCAGGCGCCCGGCAAGGCGGATTGCCGCCTGCTCCGCATCGTCGCCGGCTGCGGTCTCGCCGACCGCGGCCGCAACGCCGATGACCTCCACAAGGAAGGCTTCCCTGTCGGCTTCCATCTTTTCGATCCGCAACCGCAAGGCGTCCCGTTCCTGCAGGCTCCTTGACAGCGCAGCCAACTGGTCAAGCACCATGCCGGCGCCGGCGGCCGAGAGCCCGCTCTCGAGCCAGGTGCCCTTGAGCGCCTCGGCGATGCCGGCCAGCCAATCTTCCTCGCGCTGCTCAGCCACCCCAATGGCGCGTCGCCTGACGGCCAGGTCCTCTTCCCTGGCGCTCACTGTCTTGAGCGCTTCGGTGTGTCCGGCGTCTATTTTGTGTTGTCGGTCGAGGAACAGCTCCGCGAGGGCCATGATCGCCTCCAGGCTGTCACTGACGAGTGAACCGATGCCGACACTGTGCAGTGCCTCGCGCAGCTCCAGATGGATGCGATCTCCTTCGCTAACTGCCCGTTCCGCCTTCTTGCGGGAGAGCTCGGTTGTCTCCCAGGCAGCGAGCGCGTCGGCGCGCGCCGAGATTTGATCCTCGATCCGTTCGATCAGACGCTCGGGCGACGGCTCCAGCCATTCCGCCACTAGGTCCTTGGCGGCGTTCCGCATCTCCGACAGCACGGAGTTCAGGTCGGCATCGACACGCGCAAGCTCCTGGCGCAGGCGCGAGGCGTCGGCCGTTGTCTCGGCGAGGCCGCGCGTTGCCGACCGGATCTCGGCAAGGTCCGCCGCACCGGCCAGCCGTCTCGCGCCAACAGTGTCGTCTTGCGCCAGGGCGAGCGCGAAATCGTCCGCGGTCTGGCCGGTGAGAGATGCTCTATGCCTGGTCCAGGCATCGCCGCGCAGCCGCCGGACGGCGGCGGCCGCATCGTCATCGGCGATATCGACAGAAGCGCGAAGCGCGCCCAATCGCGCCGTGAGCACGTCATGATTGCCCTGGTAGTCGGCAAGTCGTTCGGAAAGCACGGCCTTATTGCGGCCAAGCTCAGCCGCCGTCGCCTTCCACGCGCTGATTTGCCTGGCGCTCGGGACAGCGATCCTGGCCAGCGTTGGCGCATCGCCAGACCATGGGTGCAATCGGCCGAGTGCCGCTTCCCCGCGAACCATGGCCGCATCCTCGACCTCGCGGGCAGATTTGAGCTCCGCTCCATGTCCGCTCCCCCTCGCCTTCGACAAGGCCGAGCTGAGTCTTGCCCTGACAGGCTCAGGGACGGCCCTTTCCTCGCCGACCCGTTCGCGCGCCGCCTGAAGGGCATCGAATGCCGCCGCGGCTTCGTCGCGGGCAGCCCGTGCAGCAGTCGTTATCCCAGATCGTTGCTCGACCATGGCGCGCACGACGCCGACAGTGGCGGCCGGCAACAGCAGCGCGGCAGGATCTGGCCCGGAAGACCGTCCCAGGGCTGCAAGACATGCCGCCACGGCGCTGTCGAGGATCTGCAAATCGGTCCTGCGGTTGGGCAGGTCCAGGCCTGCCGAAACATGGCGCGCCTTGCTCTCCGCCAATGCGCGAACGCGTTCGGATACCGTCAGGATGGCCTCATCGATATCGACCGAGGCAAGCTTTGCCGCGAGACGTTCGATCTCGTCCATGCTCGCGGCAAGCCGCGTCTTCAGGCCTGCGTCGTCTTCGATCAAACCGGCGATGCTGCCCGTCCAGGTCCGCGCTGGTGTAGCGATATCCGGCAGCTTGGCCAACTGGGCCGTCTTGCGTCCGATGTCGGCCAGAACCGGGCCGGCACGGAGGTATCTGGCAATCGTATCGAGCCGCGTCGATAGCGCCGATCGTTCGGTGATGGCGTGCTCGTATTTTTCCGCTGCGTCCAGCCGCTCGGCCTCAAGGTTCTCATAGGTCGACGCCAGGGTGTCGATCCCATCCCTTTGCGCCTTCAGTTCGGCCAACCGCTTTTTCAACAGCGCAAGCTCCGTTCCATGCGCCTGCTTGCGGTAAAGACCGTCGGCTTCCGCCTCGAGTGCGCTCAGCGTATCGCTAGCGTGGCCAAGGCCGGCGCTGGCGGTGAACAGCAGCTTGCCGAGATCGCCACGCGACTCCAGGATCGATTTGCCGCCGGCCTCCAGCGTCTCGTCGTCGAGTGAGAACATGGTTGTGTAGGCGTCGCGCGTCAGACCAGCCAGATGCGCCGAAATCGCCATGTCGCTGACCGGTTGGCCCATCGCGTTGAGCAGCGAGTTGTTGCGCTGTTTCGTGCGCGTGAACGCGTGCTCAGCCCCGCCGAGCTCGAGCACACCGCCAATGCGCATGGCGCTGTACTCGTGCAGGAAGTTGTAGCGGCTGCGCTCCTCGATGCCGAACAGAAGGTCCAGATAGCCGGATAGCGCGGTCGACTTGCCGGCCTCGTTCAGCCCGAACACGATGTGCAGGTCGGGTCCGGACTCTGGCTTGGGGCCAAAGTCGATCGTCCTGTCGGTGAACCTCCCGTAGCGGACAAGGTCAAGGCGGCGCAGCCTCATTGCGGCCCACCTGCCTTCAGGCGCGCCGTCACCAGGTCAACGCCACTAGCGAGCACCCTGTCCAGGAAGACGTCCAGTCCTGCCTCATCCTTGCCTGCGAAGTCGCGCCCTTCGGGCGGGAGATCCGCAACCAGCTTCTGGATGAGCGCCCTCGCCTCCCCGCGAAAGGCTTCCGACCCGGCATCGGCGCGCATGGACTGCGCGAGTTCAAGGATCGGGTCCGCGGTGTCATCAGCTGTTTCGGCGTCCGGAGGCAGGACAGCGAACTCGAGCTTTTCCACCCACATATCGCCGATTTGTTGCGCGGCCTGCTCAGCCTCGGTCAGCAGCAGATCCTTGTCGCGGACCAGCGCCCAGGCCAAGGGTGACGTGCCGCCGAGGCCGAGCCGAACCACCGCGTGACGCGACCTGACGGAGGCGCGGAGTGCTTCAAGCGCGGAGCGTACACGCCCGACGGCCTCGGACCATTCGACCGCTCCGCTCAGGTCGACGCTTGCCCGCTCGAACTGCGCGATACTGGTCGACCTTTCCTCGATCTCAATGGAGCGATCGTCAGGTATCGTCACCAGCGTGACGGATTTTTCGCCAGCCTCGTTGATGTCCCGGCCCTGCGGAATCCCCGGCATCACCACGGTTGAGGCTCCGGCATGGACGTTGCGCAGATGGATGTGCCCAAGCGCCCAGTAGTCGAAGCCATGACCCTGCAGATCGGCGATGCTGCAAGGCGCGTAGACGTCGTGACCGGGTGATCCGGCAAGGCTGGTGTGCATGATGCCGACATTGACCGCGCCCTCACGAGGCGCGGGATATCTGGGCAACAGGCTCTCCGGCGCCTTGGGGTTGGCGAAGCTCAAGCCGTGGAAGACGACGTCCAGTCCGCCGGCGGTCTGCGGTATCGACTGGGGACGGCCGGTAAAGATGGTGACCGTGTCGGGGAAAACCAGTTGTTTGGAGATGCGCGAGAGTGCATCGTGATTGCCGCGGATCTTGAAAACCCGGATGCCGGCCTGGTGCAGGCGCGTCATTTGCGAGGCCAGGAAGCGGGCGGTTTTCATCGACGTCTGATCGCCATCGTAGAGATCTCCGGCGATGACCAGCGCATCGACGCTCTCCGCAATGCAGAGATCGACGATTGAGATGAATGCCTGGCGGCTGGCATCGCCGACGAGCTCGGCCAGGTCGCGGTTGCGCAGCGCCAGCGACCGCAGCGGCGAGTCGAGATGGATGTCGGCCGTATGGACGAATCGGAATGCCATCTGGGCGACCTCCTAGCCGGGACAGATGCTCAGGCAACATTGCCCAAAAAGTCAAATCGCCGAAAGCGTCGTAGGCGCCTTGACTCGAGTTAGCAAAGTCCCCCAGCGGTATGCAACAGCTCCGTGGATTGAGGCCTCGACGTCAGGACAGCCGTCTCTGACCCTCTTGTGCCATCGAGGATCAAGATGGTCCGATCTCTCTTTTACAACTGACCAGGCTGCATGCGACCAGCCCGGCCGGCTACCGCGTGAAGAACCTCTATGGCCGATTGCGCGACATTTACGATGCGTGGTGGAGGAAGTGATCTTCCGCAACATCGTCCAACCCTGGACCTTTGCCACGTCCGCCTTTCCGACGCGCTGGCCATTCGATTTCACGAGGGCACGAGCCGTGTAAGCACCCACAGCCACGATAATCCCGTGGCTGATACGCTAGCTGTCCCCTTCCCCAGGAACTCAACGCGCGTCTTTCCGAGCTTGAGTTCCTGGTTGCTGACTTGAAGGCTGACAGCGAGGCAGCGGGGGAGATCGGCCGCAGATGAAGTCAAAGAAATAGCGCTTCGTTGTCGAGAAACGGGAGGATTTTCTAACAGGAGGTAGTTCTAACAAGTTTGAAATATCTTTAGCATCAGCTTAACAACTCTCCTGCTCGGAGTCGCAACATATGCGTTGCTTAACAAGATCGAACGAGGCAATCTGTGGATTCGAGGCCTCGTCTCGGCTATGCATACGCGATGGACGACAGACCCTTGTTTATGAAATCCAGCATCGACCATCTCCCGCCGCCAAAGCAGCGCGAGCTGAGAAAGGTGATCGAGCTGCTGCTTGAGGAGTTCGAGGATGCCCTCAAAGGAGGGACAGCGGATTTCAAGAAGCGAGGGCGCATTCTGAAGATCATACTTTTCGGATCATATGCGCGTGGTGGCTGGGCCGACGAGCCGCATACCAGGAAAGGATATCGTTCCGATTTCGACCTGCTAGTGGTGGTGAACAACCGCAAGCTGACGGACTTTGCGGGGTATTGGCAGACGGCGGCAGATCGGCTGATGCGCGAGATCAACACTCCCGTCAGCTTCATCGTCCACTCTCGTAGGGAAGTGAACACGGCCCTGAGGGAGGGGCAATATTTCTTCGTCGACATTCGCCGCGAGGGGATCGTTCTGTATGAACTTGACGATGAGCCGCTGGCCAATCCGATCCCGGCCAAGCCGGCCGAGGCTCTTCGATTGGCAACCGAGCACCTAGAGGACAGACTACCGCCCGCTCGAGTCTTCGCAAAGACGGCGGGGTTCCTCCTTGGAGAAACTAACCTCAAGGAAGCCGCCTTTCTCCTCCACCAATCGATCGAGCAAGCCTACGCAGCGTTGTTGCTCGTTCTAACGAACTACAGTCCTGCTTCACACAAGATCAAGTTTCTCCGCAGCCTTGCCGAGGATCAGGCCCGCGAGATAGCCGACGTCTGGCCCCGCGACCAACAGCGTTTTGTCGCGTGGTTCAATGTCATCAACGAAGCGTATGTGAAAGCGCGCTACTCACGGCATTTTGAGGTAACCCAAGAAGCACTTCAGTGGCTCTCTGAGCGGGTCTCCGACCTCATTGATCAGACGGAAAGGATCTGCCGATCACAAATCGAGACGCTCAGGCACGAGGCTGACTAAGCCAGTGGTTCAGTTCGCTAGCTGCGTGGCTCTATGTTGGCATCGATTGTCGATTCTTCGATAGATCGGTCCCCGGCTAGGAATGCCCTGCTTCGCTCGCTCACGGGAAGCACTCCTCTCCGGCCAGTCACCAGGCGGACCCAGATCGATCAGTCGGGGGGGATTCATTCGGTGGTGCTGTATTGACAGTGACCGTACCCAGAACAAGCCCGTAGATCCCGCCTGGTGGATCGCCATAGCGGAAAACATGTTCGTTGTGGGAACAGTTCATCAAGATGGAGTGTGGCAACACGGTAGTGCGAAATACGGGTGACATCCGCGAAACCCACCCATCCCACTAACAATCTCTTCCACCTGTGCACGAGTAACGTCCATCGCGGACGATTGTCACGACGCCCACCTCTGGCTTTGCCCGGATCGTCACAATGGTCTTGACGGTGCGGATCGTGGTCGAAGACCGCGTCTCGGCCCCAATCTGCACCTCGCTCTTGCCATCTCCGTCGGTGTCGAGCGCTTTTCGTCGAGGGTGCACTGACCTGGATATCCGCGATCTTCATTTTCATGACTTGCGGCACGAAGGAACAAGCCGATTGTTCGAAGCTGGGTTCATGATTGAACAGCTGGCGCTGGTCACGGGTCACAAAGATTGGAAGATGTTGCGGCGCCATACGCACCTCAAGCCGGAAATGCTTCACACCATCCAAGTGTCGACGGCTGCGTAGTTGACACGAGTTGGGTGGCATTGAACGCCATCCGATGGATGGCTGTAGCTACGATCGTGCAACTACGAAATAGAGCCTCGATCGCTTCCGTCGGTAAAGCGACCTACGGTTTTGTAAACCGAAGGTCGCGGGTTCGATTCCTGCCGGGGGCACCAGATCTCAAGACGTAACTCATTGTCTTACATGCATAATTCGACATGTCGCGGAGGACCAACACCTAGCACGAACTGGCTTGTCGGGCATTTGTGTAAGGATTTGTGTAACGGATGCCGACGTATTCAACCGAATCTTTGATGCCGGCACCTGCGATAATGCCCTCCGCGAGACTCGAACTGGGCGTGCTGAACCCGGTTCGAGGCCGCGCGCTTACCTTTCAGGCCGCCATCCAGGATGACTGCATCGCTCTGGCAACGGTGCCGATCTGGTTCGGATCGCCGAGCCGTGGATCATTGGGCTGGATACCGGCCCCGGTCGGTGAGGTCGCCGGATCGAAACCGGCCATGGCGGCGACCAAGGTTGCGATATCGGACGAATGAAGCACCTTGCCGTCACCGGATTTGATGGTCTCGACGACATTGCCTGGGCCGGCGAACCAGCCGTTGACCGTAACTTTGTCGGTCGTGCCCAGCACCGAGACAACAAGGTTGTTGCCCTGCTGGGCAAACCAAAGCTCATTCCAGTCGATGCCCGAGCCGAAATCCAGTTCGTCATTGTCATTGTAGGCGCCAGATTCGACGATGGTGTCTGAGCCATCCCCTGCCCTGAATCGGTACTGGTCATTGCCCGCGCCACCGACCAACGTGTCGTTGCCGGTACCGCCGACCAGAATGTCGTTGCCAGCGTCGCCGTTGAGAGTTTCGTTTCCGGTGAGACCAAATATGATATCGGCTTGGGTGCTACCCGCGGCAGTCCCACCGGCGGTGCGCGCGATGACGAAGTTTATAGGACCAAGCCCATCAAGCTGAAGCTTTTCGATGCGGCCCGGCTCCAATGCCTGTTGGGATAGGAACAATCGGTCACCGACCGGCCCACCGCCAACTATCACAGTTACATCTTCGCCTAACGCCCCACCCCACGTGAACGAAAGGTCATCAACAACGATGCCTCCCTGCAGCACTAGAGTCGATGTTCCCGTCCCACCGGCCTTTAGCAGACTGTTTGCTGATGTTTGCCAATAGTAACCGCCAACCCATGTGTTGATGATTCCATCTGCTCGCACCCCTATTGCAGCCGCGGCCGAGATATCCGCGGCTGCCGTGGTGACCGGCCAGGTATAATTTTGTATGACGTCACCTCCGTCACCTCGGTGGTACACATACTGATCGTCCCCACCCATGCCCCATAAGGTATCGTTGCCTTTGCCGCCGACAAGCCGGTCGTTGCCATCTCCGGCATTCAGGACGTCGTTGCCGTCGCCTCCATAGAGAGTGTCGTCGCCGGTGCCACCGACCAGCCACTCATTGCCCGTCAGCCCGAACAGGATATCGGCATTCGCAGTACCGGTGAGGGTCGCGCCGAGGCTGGTGGCAACCGCGAAACTCGTCGCGGCCATGCCATCAAGGGCCAATTTCTCGATGCGCCCTGCGGCAGTCTTGTACTGGCTGATCGTGATCTGATCACCAGCACCGCCTGTAGTGATCTTCAAATCGTCGCCGTTGCTGGACCAAGAGAAGGACAGATTATCGAGCATTATCCCGCCCTGGAGGGTCAATGTCGAGGTGCCTGTCCCCGATGCCTTCAAAAGACTGTTGGTCGCCGTCTGCCAGTAATAGCCGCCAAACCATGTGTTGACGGTCCCTCCCGCCTGCACGCCCAATGCGCTCGCCGCGGCAATGTCAGCCGCTGCCGTGGTGACGGGCCACGTAAAGTCGGTCAGGTAATCGCTCCCATCGCCGGGGCGGAAGACATATTCGTTGCTGCCGTCCATTCCCTGGATGTTGTCATTGCCTTTCCCACCGATCAGCCGGTCGTTTCCGTCGAATGCCTGCATGATATCGTTGCCGGCACCGCCATGGAGAATGTCATCTCCACTACCGCTGCTCAGATAATCGTTGCCCGCGAGGCCGAACATGATGTCGTTACCGGTCCCACCGTAGACGGTTGCCCCGGATGCAGGCGCCACAAAAAAGTTCATCGCGCCGAGCCCATCAAGTTGAAGCTTTTCAATGCGGCCGACGACGCCTTGCTGGAATAGCAACAGGCTGTCACCGGCCGGGCCGCCGGTGACGTCTATGCGCAAATTGTCAGCAATATGTCCAAACCAGGTAAATGACAGATTGTCAGCTGAGATCCCTTGAAGCACCAGCGTATCGGTGCCGGCTTCCTGCCGCTTCAGAAGACTGTTGGTGCTGGTTTGCCAGAGATAGCCCCCGACCCAGTCATTGACGATTCCAGTCGCGGAAACCCCCAGCGTATTGGCGGCACTGATGTCCGAGGCAACTGTTGTGACCACGGCAGAAGCGTCGTCGACCGTCTCGGTGCCATCGCCGCGCTGGAAGACCAGCGTATCGTCACCGCCGCCGCCATTGATGTAGTCATTACCGGCGCCGGAGTAGATTGTGTCATTGCCGTTGTTGCCGGCGAGGGTATCGTTGCCGGCGCCGCCATAGATCGTGTCATTACCGTCGCCACCGCTGAGGGCATTGGCGGCCGAATTGCCGATAAGCACATTGTTCGCCGAATTGCCTGTGCCGTTGATCGCGGCAGTTCCCGTCAGGGTCAGATTTTCGACATCGGCATCTGAGATTGTGTACGTCACCGAGCTCAGCACCGTGTCGGTGCCCTCGCTGGCGTTCTCGATAACCTGGTCGCCGGCATCGTCGACGACATAAGTGTCATTGCCGGCATTGCCCTTCATGATATCCGCCCCGGTGCCGCCGTCGAGAAGATCATCACCCGCGCCGCCATTGAGCGTATCGACACCGGCACCGCCCTGAATGTGGTCATCGCCACTTGTTCCGGTAATGGTGTCGTTGGTGGTGCCAGTGGCGATGAATTCGACGCCTATGCCGGAAGCCGAGCCAGTTCCTGTCGTCGCATTGGCCGTAACGACCGACGTTGATCTCATGTCGGCGCTAACATCAGTCGTTATTGTCTGCGTAGCGCCCCCACTCGCATTATAGTCGACAGCTACCAGGCGGATTGATCCGTCGATACGCGTTACGGCGGTCTCGACGTGCTCATAAGAGCCGTTGTTATCGGCATCCTTCTGAAGCCTGGTCGTCAAGCCATCGGCGCTTACGGTGACAAGCCCCCTCGCCTTGACGGTTCCGTTCGTATTCTTTTCTGTGATCGTGCTGACGACAGAGCCGTCAATTTGAGTCTGAGAGACCGAGCTATACTCAAAATCAGCAGCATTTGGCACGTAGGATGGAGCGCCGTCATAGTCAGCTATAACCGTGGTCGTTAGGCCATCCGCGCTCGTGGTAGAAGCAAGATTTGCCGGAATCGCACGGCGCCACAGCACCTGGCCCGGCATAAGTAAATTCGTATCCCTAGCTGCCACATTGCTTATGTATGTTTTCTTTGTAATTGATCCATCTATATTGTAGTATATGGTATTTATCTTATCTACATTTATATCACCGTTGACATTGATGGTAACGGATCGACCGCGTGTGTCTTCATTCACAACAGTATTGCTACTGCTCAACGTGCTGTTCCCTGGCACCGAAACGTCTTCGACCGAAACCACATTCAGCCCATCGGCATATGGCGTTGTCGTGGCAATACGCCGCTGATCAATCGTCCCGTCGCCGTCGAAATCCCACTCCGTGGTCGTCACCAATCCGTCACCGCTCGTGGTAACTATAGTCTGGCTTGATTTGCGCGCAGCCGCACTGAAATCCGTTATTGTCGTTACTACCGAGCCGTCGACTCTCTTTTGAACGATCTCCGTTTGATCGGTAGTTCCATCGCCGTCAGCGTCGCGCACAATTGTAACTGTTCGTCCATCTCCGGCTGCTGTCGTGACCTCGCTGTCTAAAAGAACGCCCGCAACCGTCTGCCTTTTAACTGTCTCCATTATAGTTCCGTCTGCCAGGGTCACAACGTTGTCCGTGGTGATCCGGTCGAAGCCGATCACGCCATCAACGTCTTCCTGGACAACCTTTGACCTGCCATCCGCACTCGTGGTCGTGACAAACTTCGATATTTGCACTCCTGCGGAATTCAGGCTTGTTACGCTACGCGTCATTGAACCGTCGACGTTCACCGTTGTTAGGTCTGTCGCACTTTGGCTCAACGGGTTGGCGCCATAGACAACAAGACTTGTCGTTGCCGATAAGCCGTTGGCACTTACCATAGTGGTTTTTTGGCTGCTGAGTGTTGATCCGTCGAACTCACTAAGGACCCGTGTAACCGATCCGTCAGTCGATAGGCTCGTTACATCAGTTTGCTTTCGATCAGCGACTGCGTCACCGGTCAGATCCCAATTCTTGGTGGTGGAGAGACCATTTCCAGAGGTAACTATCGTCGCCATCTCCCTCAACGAGAGTGGCTGCGAATAGGCGAAATATTGGGTTGCGTCGGTTGCCGTTCCATCAAGTCCTAGAATGGATGAATAAAGGTACCTTTGGCTCACTTGCGGAGTCATCGTGCCATTGGCATATCCCTTGTAGTCAATACCTTTTGAGAGGCCATCCGCGCTGACAGTAGTTACTTTATCCCCGATAGTTTGACCAGCCTGTTGACCGGATTGGGTCGTCATTATGGTTCCGTCGGCGTTTTCGACCGATACAATACTTAAATCCGCCACCCCATCACCATTCCTATCTCTGATGATAGTTGTTGTCAGTTTGTTCGCGCTGATGGTCGTCGCTACCCGGCTCTCAAGCGACCCATCAGCCTTTTTGTAGTCCAGCGTTTCAGTTGTGCTGCCGTCGGCGTTGAGCACAGTTTTGTCGACCATGGAGCGACTGGTCGCAGTTCCCGTGGCAGCCCACGTTACTGTCTTGGTGAGACCGTCGGCGCTGGTGACAATTGTGGTCTTGTCCTTCACCGCGCCAATGGCATCGATGTCAGTGATGATTTCGGTCTTGCTTCCATCAGCGTTAAGCACAACGACGTCGGTCGTCGATTGGTCGATCGTTCCGTTGCCGTCAAGATCAGAGCTAAGCGTGGTGTTGAGGCCGTTGGCGCTTACGGTGCGCGTCGCTGTGGACGTTACAACGCCGGACTTGTAGGTGCGACTTGTCGTAGTGGTCGAACCGTTGCCATTGAGGATGGTCGAGCTTGCCTCGTCGGTCAGGCCGTCTCCGTCAATATCCCTCGTCGTCGTCACCATATGGCCGTCGCCGCTGGCGGCTGTCTGAGATCGAGCGATCAGAGCATTGTTGGCATTAAGGATACTGACAGTATCGGTCTTCGACCCATCGGCCCCGAAAGTGGCAGTCGAAATGGTGGTACGGTCAGTCGTGCCATTACCATCGAGATCGGCCTGGACTGTCGAGGTCAACCGGTTTGCGCTGGTCGTGGCGATTGTTTTGCTGATCAGCGCGCCATTTCCGGCCAACAGCGAAATTGTCTTAGTTGCCGACCCGTCAGCGTTCAGCACAGTAACGTCGGTTGATTTCCGCTCGACGACACCATTGCCGTCACTATCGACCTGAATTTCTGCGCTCAAACCGTTTGCCGACACTGCGGCAATAGTCCTCGCCAACAGCGTGCCGTTGGCGGAGGTCGTGGAAGTTGTAGTGGTTCGTGTGCCCGAGGCAGCGATGGCCGTTACGGCTTGGGTCAAGACATCATAGACCCCATCGCCGTTTACATCCTGCTTGACAGTGTTTGTCAAACCGTTGGCCGAAGTCGATATTTCCGTCTTGGCATGCAACGTGCCGTTGATGTCGGTATCGGATACGGTCGTGAGGCGGCTACCGTCAGCGTTCACGATATCGACTTGGGTACGATCTATTTTCGTGTCACCATTGGCGTCGATCTTCGTGGTGGTCGTCTTCCTGTCGGCGCTGGTCTTAACCTCGGTCTTTTCCAGCACCGCGCCACTTGCGCTGCTGGTCGTCTCGGTTACGGTACGGCTACCGTCTCCTCCAAGCACCGTTGCGGTTACCGTCTGGCGATCGAACGTACCGTCGGCATCTATGTCGTCTTTGACCGTCTGGGTAAGGCTGTCGGCGCTGGTGGTGATGGTCGAGTTGCCGACCAGTGTGCCGTTGGCGCTCCTGGTCGTCACCGTTCGGATTCGATTATTTGAGGGATCTGTCGTCGTGACGTCGCTAAACACGACATCATAAGTGCCGTCGCCGTCGAGATCGGTCTTGCTGGTCACCGACAAGCCATCCGCAGACGTCTGATTGAAGATCTTGCCGACCAATGAGCCATCCGGATTATAAAGATTCACGGTCGAAGTGGTGACGCCAACGCCATCGACGATGATGGTCTTGACCGAGTCGGCATGATTATCCCCGTCGGCATCGGCGGATATCGAGATTGTCTTGCGGTCAGCGCTGGTGCTGATGGTCGAGCTTGCAACCAGGGAGCCGTCGCGGCTTTTTGTCTGCTGGGTCTCGCTGAGACTGCCGCCGGCGCCAACCACTGTTACGTCCGAGAAATTGACATCGAATAGACCGTCGCCATCAAGATCGGTGGACATGGTCTTAACCAAGCCATCGCTGCTGGTGGTGGCGACAGCCCTACCGATCAATGCGTTGGTGGAACTGTAAGAAGAAATAGTCGTGACAGAAACGCCATTGGCACCATTGGTGATGGCGGTGACGTCGCGGGTTTCATAAGCGCCGTTACCGTCGAGGTCGTGCGAGACGGTGCGTGTGCGGCCATCGGTGCTGGTAACAGTCTGTTCGCGATCGATCAACGCGCCGCCGTTGCTTGTGTCTGCAACCGTCTTGGTGCGGGTGCCATCACCTGCAATGACCGTCGTCTCGGTGGTCGTCAGGTCATAAGTGCCGGTTCCGGTTGAATCGCTCTGAACAGTCTTCGTCAGGCCGTTGGCGGAAGCCGTCGTGACAACCTTGCGCAGCAACGTGCTGTTGATGCTGTTCTGGGACACGCTGGTCGTGGTCGAACCGTCGCCATTCCTTACAAAGGTCTGCGTCTGATCAGCGATACCATCGCCATCCTGGTCGAGCGCCGTCGTCACTGTGGTCTTGTCGGCGCTGGTCGTCGTGGTGGTGCGCTGGGCCAGCGACCCGTCGGTGTTCAAATCGCTGACGATGCGCTGGCGCACCCCCGCCGTGACGGTCGTCACGTCGGTCTGGGACCGCTCATAGGTGCCGTTGCCGTCATCATCGAACTGTGTCGTCTTTGAAAGCCCGTCGACGCTCACAGTAATGCGGTTCTGGAACGATAGTGTGCCGTCCTTGTCGTAGCCACCAAGCGTCGTCGTCTTTGAACCGTCACCATTTGTCATGACGACGCTTTTGACTAAATAGCTGCTCGCATCGGCCGCCAGAACTGCATCGCCTACCGCACCAGTGCTGCCGTCGGTCCGGGTGAATTGCGCTGTACCGGTGATCGCGGAGCCATCGATAAACTGTTGACCGCTGCCAGTCGAAGTCAGCCCGATTGAAGCAATGCCCAGCGATGCGAGGGACACAAGCTGGCCATCGACCATGATTTTGAAATCGGACCAGCGATCATCACCCGCGTCGAGTTGGCCGTTGTGGTTGGTGTCGAAGACACCCTTTAGCGCTTCGAGGTCGCCCGACGCCGTCTGGTCCCATTCGGTGAATATAAATTCGCTCGAGCGGCTGATCTTGCCGTCGCCGTCGGCGTCGAGAACCAGCACACCAGTTCCCTTGCCTGCCCATGCGGTCCGGCTGACGTAGCCGTCACCGTCGAAATCAACGAATTGATTGGAAGAGGTCAGTGGATCAATGTCGATACCATTTCCGGACAGGTCGAGCAATACAGGTTTGCTTGTGCCATTACCTGCAGTTCCGCGGTCTCCGACATGGCTTGGCGAACTGCCGGCGCTCGATGCCGGTCCAACGCCAGGATTCGAGATGGAAGCACCGCCGGCATTTCCGGTACCGCTCGCTCTAGTGCCGCCATAAGATACTGAGCCGTCACCGTAAAAGTTTTTTGTGCTGGGGCCCGCCACCATCACCCCATTTTCATCCAACAGGCTGCTAGTAACAGTCCCCCACGGCTCGTGGCTTATTGTTCGAACACCGCGGCCTGTCGGTCCATCGTCGACTCCTCCGATAGACCCTACGCCATTGCCTCCGTTGCCAAAACCGACGGAATCTCTCCAGCCACCTCCGCTAACGGCACTATTGCCATATCCTCCCGCTGGACTGTTCGCTCCGGATCCTCCCGAACTTCCCCCCCGCTCTCGACCGCCATCCTGGTGGCCACTCGTGGGGCCGAGGCCAAAAATACTGTCGTAAACATCATCAAATGCATTCTCGATCAAACTGGAGCCAACCACACCTCCACCCATGCTGCCGGCAACTCCGCCAACCAAGGTGCCGGGGCCGGGAACCAAGCTTCCGGCAGCGGCGCCACCAATCGCACCGAGTGTGCCGCCGACGATGCCTCCAATGGTTCGGCCGACGAAATTTACGACCGTGTTGCCGGCACCGCGATAGTCGCCGTGCTGAAATTGCCCGTATGCCTCAGACCCGCTGAACAGTCCGTCAATCCCGGTGCCCAGAACGCCGGCAACCCTGCCTAGTCTCGTACCGAAGTGCGTCAAGGAACTGGGACCCACGCGCTCGGTTGCCGCCATAGCTCTTGTCAGAGATCCCATCGCTTCTTCGTGCGAGCCTCTCGCGAGCTTGCCACCAAAAGTCTGGGAAAAGGCGAAAACATCCGCACGGTTCGGAGACAAGGTCACGGCAGCCCACCCCCTGTCTACTGGAGACATAGCTCTCAAGCGAGCCATCGTCGCAGACAGGCGTGAGGATGGAGCATCAAGCTCAGCAAAGAAACTGTCGTTAATGGCATTCGCGTTGGCGGAGCTATTTGTAAAGAGATCGCCATTCACGATTCCCGCCATCACTTTGTCTCGCAGCGTCTCTACGTCGCCTAAGACACGCTGCAAAGCTCCAGCATCACCAGCCCGGGCGGCCATGAAGTCGGCTGATCGTCCAATATTGTCGAGAGCTCGCTCGATCCCATCCCGATACGAAGCCAAAGGGCCACCATTGTGAACAGACACACCGAGCTTGGCAGCTATCGCTCGATTCGCAGGAAGGTTTATGCGATTTTCAAGCGCATCGATGTTGAACAAGCCCGCCTTCGTCAACGCAGAGATAACGCGACCTTTCGCGAACTCGGCCGGAATTCCATGATGGCTCTGAAAGGCCGTTGCCATTGCGATTCCCCCCCCCCGAATATGTCGATACGGCGCACTCAAGCTCGTCGACACTTCCCATCTCAGTTCTGAAATCTAATTGTGCGATAGATCTGACAGGTCCCGAAATAAATCGGGGTCCTTAATTCCCGCCTGAAAGCACTTTTCCTTGAAATACGAGTCGCAAACTACGATATCCTCCATATATTTCTGACGAAAAATATGGAGTTCTCCAACCCGATCTTCATCAAAGATAATTTTCGTTCTACTGTTTATATTGTATATTCTTTTTCCGCCATCCATTTTAACCTCGACCGAAGACGCACTCTCGTCCACAGCATCAATCACCCGAGTGACATCGCAAAGATAGTGACGAGGCTCAATGGGTTTTCCACTTATGTAAAAGACCTCGCTATCCGCGAAGACTACGCCGTCAGGGTCAACCGACTCTAAGAGGTCCTTTAGGCGCTGCGATATTAGCCAATACTCGTCAAATTGTTCCAGATCTCGCGGTGGTCGCTTGTATGCCTTCTTGTCCGGATACAAACGCGGAGTTTCTGGAAAATCAGGAAAACCGTAAGTTCCAATCACGGCTGGACCTAACAACAGTCGCGGAGGCTTGATCAAAGCTTCGCTATTTTGCAGTTCTAGGCCATGAGACCCTCCTCGGTAGGTTGGTCCGATTTTGAAGAATTTACCGAGTTTTCCCCGCCCACGCCCGTCATTCTGTGGCACCGAATTATTCACTATGCTCATATTCGTCATCCGACAAATTTTGCTCTTCGATCGCTGAATGGCCGCATCAACGAGTCAAGTTTCGCAGTTTCACCCAGCGCGACTTTAACATGAGTATTCTTATCATCAATAAGTTCTTGGTATTTTTTTGGAAGAAATAGAAATCTCGTACTATGTTTTTATTATCATCCTTAGTAGCAGCTTCAGAAGCGCCGCTCGATCGGCAGCGATGTCGTACACACGAGCATCACCATCAATCACATCATCCGCCACCGGGCAACTTGACCGCGCTGGCTCGTAGCAAGCGATATGTCTCTTTGATTACCGTCGCCGTCATCGCATCGATCAGGATATCCCTTGCTTTCCATCCTCCGACCGCAGCATTATGGCGAGACTAGGCGCATGAACGCTTCCATGGATACTAATCAGTAAGCAGAAATATCTCTAAACAGTTCCGGGTCTTTTATCCCTGCCGCAACGCAAGCATCTCTCATTGCGGCGTCACAGACCACAAGACCTGTATTCTTCAATCTAAAGATGTGCGCAGAGCCAACGGACTCCCCTTTAAGAACTATGCTGGATTTTCCTGAAAGATTATATATTTTAACCCATTGATCATATTCGATCTTCAACTTTGAAGACCCTTCATCAACCGCATCAATCTCCCGAACAACGTCACAGAGATAGTGCTTTGGCTTAATTGGCTTCCCGCTTATATAGAAGACATCGCAATCGGAAAAGACCACAGCATCCCTGTCAACTTCTTGCATAACATTCTTAAGCCTCTCGGACACCAACCAGTACATCTCAAATTCGTCAAGATCCCGAGGCGGCCTCTTATATGACTTCTTTTCCGGACGCAGGCGGGGCGTCTCTGGAAAATCCGGAAAACCATATGTTCCGATGATGGTCGGTCCCAATATCAATCGTGGCGGTTGAACCAGAGCCTGTCTATTCTCCAACACCAGACCGGTCGGCCCGCCGAGATAAGTTGGTCCAAGAGCGAAGAACTTACCCTGTTTTTTTGGGCACCTTCTCCTCTGGCTGCTATCAATCCCATTTCACTAGCCATTCCGGCACCTCCAAACAGCCAAATTGCTCAGCGAGGACTTTAACATGAGTGCGATTATCATCAATATTAAACTTGCATTGCGCTTGAAGAAAGATGGGGGGAATTTCACCCATTCGAGGCGCTTTTAACTTCACCAACTGCTGCCGGACATGCCTCTCTGTACCGGGTGTATGGCTCAAGATACATTAATGACATACCCGCCCCCAAGCAACGTTGCGCCCCCTGCTCGCAAGAGCCGGTCCGTCTGTTTGATCGCTGTCCCCGTCGTTACATGGATCAGGACATGCCTTGCTTTGCGGCTCCGCGTCCATACAACGATGCCGCGAACCAGGCGCATGAACACTCTTGCGGACAGGAATCGACCGCAGCGCAATGTATCGACGGCAAGAAGGTGCGTTGTGGTCATCAGTCCACCTTCGCCAATCACATACTCTCCATTGGAGAACCAGGCCAAGCCGACCAGTTCACCCCGGGCCTCTGCCACTAACAGGCATTGGTTCGGCGGTGAGCCCCGGATCTGCTTTTCGATCTCGTCGAATTTAGTCTCGGAAAAAGGGATATCGGCGAAGATGGTTCGTGCATGGTGCTGGCGAACCAGCGCGCGTATCGCCGTCCAGTCTCCATCAGCGGCCAGGCGCACGTGGACGATGCTCTGTTTTGGGGGCGGTGATGCACCTGCTTCCGAGCGTTCCAAGGTCTGCGTCTCACCGTTCATGGAACGCCTCATCCGTCATTTCCATCAGCGGGTCGAGCAGGTATTCCAGCACACGGCGGTTACCCGTCTTGACCTCGGCCGTCACCGACATGCCCGGCGTAAGCGGGACATTCCTGCCCTCGACGCGGATCATAGTCTCGTTCAGCGCGATCCGCACCGGGAACACCAAAGGCCCGGCGCTGTCGCGGGCGGTCTCTTCCTTGGCCGCTGATGGCTGCTGGGGGGCGCCAGCGGGGATGGCGTCGTTGGAGACGATGAGCACCTTGCCATCGAGCGTGCCGTAGCGGGTGAAGGGGAAGGCTTCGAGTTTCACGCGCACCTCCTGGCCCTCATGGACAAAACCTTTGTCGCGGTTGAGCAGCATCGCCTCGATCTCGAGCTTCGTGCCGTCCGGCACAATGACCATCAGCTTCTGGCCGGTCTGCACGACCTCGCCCAGCGTGTTGACTTCGAGCTGCTGGACACGACCGGCGACAGGAGATTTCAGCAGGCTGGCGCGCTCGAAAAGTTCGGCCTTGGCGAGGTCCTGCCGCAGCACGCCGATCGAGCGGTCGATCTCGATCAACTCGGTGGCGACTTTGTCGAGATAGGCATCGCGGCGAGCGCGCTTCTGCGCCGCAAGCGTCTTCACTGTGGCTTCGAGCCCGGCGATGTGCCCCTCTTCGGACACCGTCGCCATCAGCTGATCCTGCTCGCCCTGACGGGCTTCGATGGTGCTGGTCTTGATGCCAACCTGGCGCTTTTCCAACTGCACGTAGACATCCAGCCTGTCGCCGGCGAGATCGACCAGCTTGCGGCGTTCGACCAGCGTCTTGCCGGCGCGCTCGATCTCGATGCGCTTCTGCGCGATCTCGGCTTCGAGGCTGTCCTGCTCCGACTGATAGGCGGCGAGCGACTGGCGCATTTGCAGGCGCTGCAGCGTGACCAGCGGCGCCGGGGTATTTTCGGGCACGACGAACACCGCTTCCGTTGCAGGCGTGCCATCGGCCACGGCATCGATCAGCGCCTGGAGCCGGGCCTTGGAGACTTCAGCGGCGGCAAGGTTGCCGGCATTTTTCTGGCGCTCGGCCCGGTATTCCGACGGGTCGAGGTCGACCAGCGCGTCGCCGGCCGCGACATGGTCACCCGCTTTGACATGCAGTGCCTTGACCGTGCCGGTGATCAGCGGCTCGATCACCTGCACCTTGCCGATCGGGATCAGCTTGCCCTGGATGGTGGCATAGGTGTCGATGCGGCCGAACCATGACCAGGCGAGAGCGCCAACGGCAAACAGCATGATCAGCGCGGAGAAGATGCGCGCTGCCGGCGAGGCCGGCGTTTCCAGTATCTCGATCGCGGCTGCCTGGAAGGCGCGCTCGTCGCGGTTGAGTTTTGGACGCCTGGCTTCGCCCTCGCGCGCCACGCCTTCCCTGATTGCTTGCCAATAGCGCCCCATAGCCTACTCCGCCGCCTGGGGTTGGGCCATTTGGGCCTCGGACGACGGGCGCTGCTCGGCCTGCAACCGGTAGAGCTGGGCATAGCGGCCGTTGAGTTTCAACAGTTCCTCATGCGTGCCCTGCTCGGTGATGCGGCCAGCCTCGATGGTCATGATGCGGTTGGCATCGCGCAGCGCCGCCAGCCGGTGCGCGATGATGAACACGGTGCGGCCTTTGGCAATCAGCCGCATGTTCTGCTGGATGATGTATTCGGACTCATAGTCGAGCGCGCTGGTCGCCTCGTCGAACAGCAGGATGCGCGGATTGGTGACCAGTGCTCGGGCAATGGCGATGCGCTGCCGCTGGCCGCCGGAAAGGTTGGCGCCGCGCTCCTCAAGCACCGTGTCGTAACCGGACTTGAGCTGCAGGATGAATTCGTGCGCGCCGGAAAGCTTTGCCGCCTCGATGACGCGCTCCAGCGGCAACGCCGGGTCGGCCAGAGCGATGTTCTCGCGCACGGTGCGGCGGAACAGAATGTTCTCCTGCAGCACGACGCCGATCTGGCGCCGCAGACTGCGCGGATCGATCAGCGCCAGGTCGACGCCGTCGACCAGAACGCGGCCGCGCTCCGGCACATGCAGCCGCTGCAAAAGCTTGGCGACGGTGCTTTTGCCTGAGCCGGACGGGCCGACAATGCCGATGATCTCGCCGGGCTCCGTCTGGAACGAGACGTCGCTGAGGATCTCACGCTCGCCCGGCCGATAGCGGAAGGTGACGTGGTCGAAGGCGGCATGGCCCGATATCTTGCGCAGCGAGCCCTGCCCGCCGCCTGATATCTCGACGGGCGCGTTGAGAATATCACCCAGCCGGTCAACGGAGATGCGCACCTGCTGAAGATCCTGCCACAGCTGCGCCAGCCGCAGCACCGGACCGGAAACACGTCCGGCCATGATGTTGAAGGCGACCAGCTGGCCGACCGTCATGTCGCCCGCCACCACCGCCTTGGCGCCGAACCACATGGTGGCGACGATCACCGCCTTGGAGATGAGCTGGGCGGTGTTGGAGGCAAAATTGGCAAGCCTGGCGGTGCGGAAGCCAGCGCCGACATAGCCGGCAAGCTGGTCCTCCCAGCGTCGCTGCATCTGCGGCTCGACCGCCATCGCCTTCAGCGTTTCGACGCCGACGATCGATTCGACCAGGAACGTCTGGTTCTCGGCGCCGCGGTTGAACTTTTCCTCGATGCGGCGGCGGAATTCCGGCGTCACCGCCATCGACAGGATGACATAGGCCGGGATCGAGCAGATGACGATCAGCGTCAGCCACGGGCTGTAAAGATACATCACCGCAAGGAAGACGAAGAGGAACAAGACATCCAGCAGCACGGTGAGCGCCGAGCCAGTGAGGAAGGCGCGGATGTTCTCCAGCTCATGCACGCGTGCCACCGTCTGGCCGGTCTGCCGCGCCTCGAAATAGGCGATAGGCAGGCCAAGCAGATGGTTGAACAGTTTTGCACCCAACGCAACGTCGATGCGGCTGGTGGTGTGGATGGTGGTGTAGGTCCGCAGGCCGGTGAGCAGCACTTCGAACAGCGAGACGGCCGAGAGGCCGATGACCAGCACTTCGAGCGTGGTCAGCCCGTTGTGGACCAGCACCTTGTCGATCACCAACTGGAAGAAGATCGGCGAGATCAGGCCAAGCAGTTGCACGAAGAACGAGGCGAGCAGCACTTCAGCGAAAATCCAGCGGTAGCGGATGATCTCGGGAATGAACCAGGAGAAATCGAACCGCCGCGAAAATCCGTGTGCGAAAGCGCGGCTGGTGACCAGCACGACGAAACCGCCCCACAGCGCCTCGAAATCGGCGCGCGAAAGCTCTTGCGGCGCGCCGGCCTGCGGATCCTGCAGCAGCACTTTTCCCGGGGAGAGTGCCGCCAGCAGCGCGAAGCTGCCGTCTTTCTTTTCGACGATCGCCGGCAGCGGCAAGCGATCCAGTCGCTTCGGTGACGGCCTCGCGATCCTGGCCTTGAGCTTCAGCCTTTTTGCGGCCCGCACGATGTCGACGCGGTCGGCAAGCCGTTCGCCAAGGCCCAGGTCATGGCGGATGGCATCGGGATCGGCCGGCTGACGCAAATACTGCGTCATCAGCGTCAAGCAAATGACACCGCTGTCCAGTCGCACGACTATAGGCGTGACGGAATTCACCTACCCCCCGGTAAGGCACGAAAATCTCTACTCTCATGCTCCAGTTTTAATTTTGACGCAAGCAGTCACAGTGGAAATTTTCGATACTGCACCCTTCGCTAAGTATCGTCTAATATTAGAAAACTTTAATATCGATTGCCAAAATTCGATAGGGTTGTGAGCGCACAGACGTTATGCGATTAGGACGGTCACTATGAGGCACGGCGAGCACAGGCTAGGTTCTATCGCCTTTTTTTGAAGGCCGAAGGCTGTTTGGACCGTGAAGGCACGCGCTAATCCGCCGCATCCGGCTTTAAAGAGGATTGCCAAGCAAGCAATTCCCTAGAGGAATGATATTGCTCGGACTGCAGATATTGACGCCGTGAATGATGCGACTTCGACACGCCCTAAGGTCGGATGTAGGAGGCATCTGCCTAGAAAGTCGGCATCTATGGTATATCAGACATAGAAGTGGAGCTGGGGACATGGGTGCGAACGATAGTCGTTTCGACGGAAAGAAGATCTACAAGGCCGGTAGCGCCAGCTCGGCCATCTATGACATTCGTGGCAGCCGCATCCATAAAGCGGGCAGTGCGAGCATGGCCGAGTACGAAATCCGCGGAAATTCCATCCACAAGGCGAACAGCGCCTCTATGGCCGAGTTCGATATCCGGGGCACCAAAATTCACAAGGCGGGTAGCGCAAGCATGGCCGTCTACGAAATACGCTAAGGCCGCCGCACAACGTGACCCTGGACCCCCCGAGATCTGGAAGGCCCCTTTTGACGTTTTCAGAAAGCGGTGCATGAAACAGAATTCATCTGTTTCATGCGCGCGGATCGCGGCCGATATCGGCCGCTCTCGAAAGCCCTCAATTTCTACAGGACAAGCCAGTACCACCAAGGCACCTTCGCCGACACGACAGGCGGCAAAGAGTCATAGGAGACGGCGGAAGCGAGCATATTGGTCTGAGGTCCGGTATCGATCGAAGCCTCGGCACACCCCGGAATCATGGCGCACATGAAGATCACAATCATCGCGGTCTGGGTGGGTGCGACGGCAACCAGAGGCGGATTGTCGTCGTGATCGCGGATGTTGATGGACGCGGACGAGGGGGACGAGAACGAAGCGAAGGCCAACCCAAGAGCGACGCTTGCCGCCAGCAGTTTCGTGTTCATTGCACTTCTCCTTGCTCTTGTTAACCGGAAGGTTTCCGGTGCGTCGGAAAAGCCGACGTGACCGGTATGTATCAGTGTCGGCCCTCGCCCAGCAGCAAGTCACTCTGCAGGGTCCGACGAGACTGGGGAGGTCCTGGGAGGGGTGCAAAGTGCCCCCTTGGCGGGTAGCCCCCTACCTGAACAGCCTCTCAATACATATTTACTTCAGACATCGCTGAAGGAGAGACACATGCGTGGCTTTTTACCAGATGGTGACAGTGGGGCGGGATCGGGAAATACGAGCACGTCCGACACAAGGCACGCAGCTTTGTTGGCATTGGTCGCAAGCCTTGATGATCTCACGAATCCGGATTCCAAATTAAACAAGCCGGGAAGCGACAATTTTGCAATCGCGCTTCATGAGGAAGCAAGCCGCGAGATTGTGTTGTGGGCGGTTCTGCGACCCTTTCTGAAGGCCTATGCTAAAGCGTTTCCTGAAAGCGCCACACCGCTGCCCGAGGCCGAAATCAGCGCCAGCATCGACGTGATGTTGGACCAGGGCAATTTTTTTCTCACTCAGGCTTTGATCAAGAGCCACCTTCGTAAGGAAGAACCTCTCAGCCTTGGTGCCTTGGCGGAACTTCGGTATCCTCGCCTCTCATCGGGTTGGGACCGATACAAACAGAAACTTGCTCAGGAAATATTCGACAATGCCCGAGATATCCAACTTTGGCACGTCGATGCCATCGGCCGTGTTGATCGCAACGGCGGCGGCCCCATCGCGGCATGGAAGATCAAAGCTGGCCAAGCACTCATCGATTTTGACAGCTACATCTACCAGCCCAAAAGTGCGGATATGCGGCTAAGATTCAACTTGCGGTTCCCAAACGAAATGAAGGAGAGCTAACATGCGTAGTGTCAAAACGTACTTTTGTCTTTTGTGCTTACTGGCGTCTGGGATAGTTGTGATATCGTATACGAATGAAGCGGCGGCAAAAGATATTGGACAAGTCGTAGTTGCACCTGTGTGAGCAATCCCTGCCCCGGCAAAATTAGGGTATGTTCCGGACGTGATATTGGCTCGGCGGCGACAAAGTCTTAGGGCGCTAGGTTATGCCGTGTGCGATGTTAAATTTCTGAAGCCGCATAACTAAGTTGTTCGCATTATGAGTCCTAAGTGGATACGCCTCATAAAACGTTGACCATCGAAGGAGCTAATCGGCGTGGAAAGGGCAAAGATCGTTGGAAGATACCTCTTGCTCCTGTTTTTTATTGTCGCCGCTTTTATCGCAGCTGAGAGCCGCTCTAATGGCGTCGCGCCGATATTTTTTCATCCAATTCAAGATATTCGAGATATTAAGGAGACTCCGGGGAAACAGGGCTTGACCTTTGGGCATATGGGGGACGCCCCGGGGCGATCGGATTCCGATCCATGAATGGCTCTTGGACCCGGGGTGAAATCTTTATCGCACAGCCCTCATAGGGAGACCGTCAGAACCCTGCGCTGCACCGGACACCCCTGAGTGCATAATTCAAGACTTTTGCAACGTTTCCAGCTGCCTGATTTTGCAACACAATAAAGTTGCAAAAATCCATTGCAAAAGTCTTGTGCGAATCCAACTGCTGATTCACGATTCCGGCCATGATTTATGGATATGCTCGCGTTTCGACAGATGGCCAGACCCTTGATGCCCAACTGGCCGAACTGAAGGCTTCCAACGCCGGGAAGATCTACCGCGAGAAGGTCAGCGGCGCACGCACCGACCGCAAGGAACTGGCCCGGTTGCTAGGAGCCGAAGGCCGGCGACCAGGTACTTGTCACCCGGCTTGATCGCCTCGCCCGCTCCACCCGCGACCTGTTGAACATCCTGGCCGGTATCACCGAGAAGGGCGCGGCGTTTCGTTCCCTGGCCGACAAATGGGCCGACACGACCACCGCCAACGGCCGCCTCATGGTCACGGTGTTGGGCGGCTTGGCTGAATTCGAACGGGAGTTGATTAAATCACGCACCGCCGAGGGCCGTGCCCGCGCCGTAGCGCGGGGCAAGCGCATGGCCGGCCACACAAGCTTACGCCGCTCCAGCGTCAGGAAGTCCGCGACGCTTTGACAAGGCACAACCGGCGTCGAACTGGCACGACGCTACGACGTGCACGAATCGATGATAACGCGCATTGGCCAGGCCATAGAGGCCGGCCGTGCCAATTAGGATGCACCGCCCAGAATCTATCAAATCCGCGTTCTATTACGGCAACCAAGCCGAAAAGCTTGACCATTTTTCCACGGTGGCAGGGTCTGGGAATTCGCGTGTGACTGTTGGCGCCATATAATTATGTAATTCCTTCACAAGGGTACCGGAGCCGAGGGCGGACGCCTTTGTTGGTATCTATGCTATCCCTATTGCTGCCACGATGTATTGACCGACCGACCCGATTTCAGTGTCCAAATCCAATCCGTTAAATATCCGGCGCGCTTCCGGTTGACCTTGTACAACCGGCTGAACCGCATAGAACAGCTCAAAACCGTGATGATGCGCCGCGCCGATGGACGTGGCTCCCCCTACTGTCTGATCTTTTTCCTCGGCCACCATCCGGTCGACAACGCGGCGAGGAATCCGCTTAGTGATATGCTGTTCGTTGCGGCGATACTCCGCGAGTGTTGAGTAAAATGCCTTTTTGCCGCTGCCCAGTACCAGCCACGGCTCGCCTTCGGTTTGGGGACGTGGTGGGTAATTTAGTTCGACTCTGAAGATGCCCGCGTCGCTGCGCCCGTCTATGCAAGCTGCTTTGTATTGGGATGTGTGTGGACACCACCCGAAAAATGCGGCCGAGAATAGTCCTTCATCCTCACGGTGACGCTCACCTGCGAATTGCCGTCTGTCCGCCATGAAGCGGCGGGCAAGTCGGCACACGAGTTCGGAAATTTCCTCGAATGTCGGCGGATTCGAGCGACCTCCAGCACGAGCCAGATTCTGCAAAAGCGTTGAGGCGGTAACGGCGGTCTGAGAAGCCGGCAGGGCAGCTCCGGCATATACGAATCCGTATTGCGTCCAATAGTGCGGTTGACGCCGTTCGAGGCCAGCAAGACGATGATCGAGATTTGGATCAAAAGCACTCGTAGAAACAGGTATCGAATATATCTTTGCCGCAATCTCGGTCGTCGTCTTGTCCTCAGGCCCAGCGACTAGACGGGTATCTGCGACGCACCATAGCAGATCGTCCTCTTGCCAAATCGCTGCTATAGTCATGCAGAGTCTCCGAACGAAATGAGTGCGGGCACGTCGATGGCTGTAAAGCGCCGCGCCTCATTCTTGGCGTTGAGCCACCAGTTCTCAATTCTCTCCGGTGTCAAGAAGCAATGTCAACAAAATCAACGCGATCGAGATGGCGCACCCGACGCGATACGAATGCATGCCCCCTGCCTCAGAGATGCCAAGATCAAAGGGGGCGCCAGCAAATTCAACCGGCCGATCAATAAATATAAGTTATTCCTCAGAATAGATAACTGATTTTGCCAACGTTACATGAATGTTACGTCGACACGCATTTTGAGTTCGAACTTGCCATAAGTATTTGAAAATCATGCGCACCGTCGCAGGCGATGATGAGAACTATGTCTACGCCATAACCCTCTAGGGCCCTCCTAAGCGCATATCAAAGAGACCTGTCCCAAGAAGTATCAGCCGGATTATCCCGCTCCACACGCCGGGTAGCTATTATACCGGAAGGGCGAGTGTGAACTGGCGCATGATGTGGGAATGAGTATCGGCGAGCGAGACTGTCCCAAAATGGTCTAGATACGTTTCTGCCTCCATCGATCGTGCGTTGATATGCGACTTCGGAGGCCTCTTGCCTCGGTTATTGCGAACTCGAGATGCACGCACTCAACAACGCGTTCTACGATATCGAGCGTTTTGGAATCCGGTTCGTCGCATCGCCGCGCCATGCCGATGTCCTGCTTGTCACCGGACCGGTGACCAAAAACATGCGCGAGGCATTGAAGCGGACCTACGACGCAACTCCCAACCCCAAATGGGTGGTCGCGCTCGGCGATTGCGCACTAAACGGCGGCTGTTTCGCCGGCAGCTACGAAGCAGGGCGGCCTGTCTAAAATGGCGCACCGTCGCAGGCGGCTGATCGTTGCGCTGATCTTCGCCGCGCCCGCTATCGTCGCCGGATATGCACTCGTCCACGGCGTCACCAAGGAATCGGTGCCGTCCGAAATCTGGCGGCAAATCTTCTGCATCATCGGCGCCGGATTCGTGGGCGTCTCAGCCGTTATGCGATTGGCGATGCCAGCAGATACGTGATCCACGAGATCATAGGAACGGACGCCGTGCGACCGGTCGCTGGTTTTCAGGGCCGCCTTCGCGTTTCCCTGAGAAGATGCTCGCGCAACTGCGGCTTTTCCTGGATGGCGATGCCAGTCAAATCGGCAAGCCAGATGCCGTCTGCGGCAAGGCGAACACCAGCGAGCCTGACGTCGCCATCGGTCGCTTGATGTTGCTCAAGTCGTACCCGAAACCATTGGGACCAAAGTGCCCTCAGGTTCGGATCCGTCAGCATCGAGACGGACAGCGCCGCCCATACTCCGCCATTCGCCTGCGGTGGGATGTCGAAGACGGCTTCGAGGTAGGCGCGCGTGAAAGAGCCGTGAGGCTCCGGATCCGTTGCAATCCGCCGATCCAGATCGTCCGCAAGCGCATCGAGGAGTTCGTGGAAGACGGCATCGACCAGCGCCTGCTTGCTCGGGAAATGGTGCATGAAGCCGCCCTTCGTCACGCCGGCGGCGTCGGACACGGCTTGCACCGTCACAGATGCAAGACCCTGCTCGACGGCGAGCCTCGCCGCATGGTCGAGCAAGGCACGCCGAACAAGCCCGGGCTGCTTCCTGCGCATGTAGGCGTTGCCCATGTCAGTGGGTGGCGCTGTGCGACAAGGTGTTCATCACGACGACGCCCGAGACGATGAGACCGATACCGACCAGTGCCCAGGCGTCCAGAGCGAAGCGGAAAACGAATACACTGATGAGCGCTGTCAGCACGATGCCGAGCCCGCCCCAGATTGCGTAAGCGACGCCGAGCGGGATGAATTTCAAGGCTTGCGACAGGAAGAAGAGCGAGGCGACGAAGCATAAGCCCATCGCGATCGTCGGGACGAGCTTAGAAAACTGCTCAGTCTTCTGTAGCAGGGATGAGCCCATCACCTCGGAGACGATGGCGAGAGCAAGCGAACCATAGGCGATCAGGAGGGGATTCATGAAAAGGACCTCGGAGCTTCGACTGAGTTAATCCATTTGAAAGATACCATATGTTTGGTATCTTTCAAACCTCGTGAACAACCTTTCGGCCGCGATGCGGAGATTTGGCCAGAAAGGAGTTGCGGGCGTTTCCCTCCAGGCTGAGGCTTGAAGGGGGCGGCTATCGGCGGGATCACCTGCGCGCGCTGGCGCAGCGCGTGGAGGTCGCGGATACCGAAGTTCGCATTATGGGATCGAAATCGGAACTCTCGCGAACGCTCGTGGCCGCTTCAAGCGTGAAATCGGCGGTTTCTGGCGTTCATAGTTCTGTACTGAAATGGTGCGCCGCGCCGGGCGATGATGAGAACTATGTCTACGCCATAACCCTCTAACGCCCTCCTTGCGAAAGAGGCGGCTCAATACTCTCGAATGGCGGCCTCGCCCCGGGCGATCATTCTTGCCGGTATCGGCGGATTGGGCTGGCCGTGATGGCATGGCATGTGGGCCCTACCTTCGAGGATCGTCGTCAAGGTCCTGCATCTAACCGGCGGCTAGGGGGCCGGGAGCTGACAATCCGCTTCTGGAGAGCAAGACCAAGAAAGCAGACTTACACGGTACGTTCGAACCACGCAGGTGCAGTTCGAATCTTCTCTGGCGGCCATCAGTCGCGCGCCAAGGCTTCGATCGGGTCAAGTTTTGCCGCATTGCGGGCGGGAAGGAAGCCGAAGACGATTCCGATCAGGGTCGAGCAGATGAAGGCCGTCACAATGGACCCGGAGGAGAAGATCATTTTGAAGTCTGGGCTCAGCAAATTGAAGAGGGCGCTGATCCCGAGAGCTAACATGACTCCCATGAAGCCGCCGACAAGGCAGACCAGAATGGCCTCGATCAGGAACTGGGAAAGGATGTCGCTGCGGCGCGCGCCGACGGCCACCCGCACGCCAATCTCCTTGGTGCGCTCCGTCACGGACACCAGCATGATATTCATCACGCCGATGCCGCCGACAATCAGCGAGATGACCGCGACTGACGAAATCAGCAGCGTCAGGGTTTGCGTAGTGGCCTCGATAGTCTCGCGAATGGTCGCCGAGTTGGTGAGGAAGAAGTCCTTCGCGCCGTGCCGACGCTCGATAAGGCGCGAAACCGCGGCCTCGACATTCCCCGGATCGACATCGTCGCTGATGCGGACGGTAATGCCATCGATGTTCGGACGACCCAGCATGCGGCGCATGGCGGTCGTGTAAGGCGCATAAACGGTCAATGTATCAATCGCCGGGCCGAAGGAGTTCTCCTGTTTTGTCACACCCACGACCCTCGCCGGCATCGTGCCCAGAAGGATGACCTGTCCCACCGGGTTGACCCGGTCGGGAAACAGGTCTCGCGCGGCGTTTGCATCGATCACCACATTCTGGCTGTAGCCGGTAACGTCCTGGCCGTCGAACAGTTGTCCATGCGCCAACTCAAGGCCCCGTGCGCGAAAGAAGTCCGCGCCGACGCCGGTGACTGCCGCATTGACGGCCACGGCGGCGCGCTTGACAGTCACGCTGGTCGAGACGGTTGGCGTCACGCTGTCGACATAGGGCTGGTTCGCCAGCGCTTCGGCGTCGGCGGGAACCAGGGTCCGTATCTTGCCCGCTTCCAGATCGCCGAAGCCTTTCCCGGCCCGCACCTCGATCGTGTTGGTGCCGAGCGAGCTGATACTGTTCAGTATCTGTTGCTGCGAGCCGGCTCCCAGTGCCGAGATCGCGGCCACCGAGGCGATACCGATGATGATGCCGAGCATGGTCAGAAGCGAGCGCATCTTGTGCGCCCAGATCGCAACCACGGCCATACGGAAGGCTTCGGTCGTCCGATCGATCGCACCGCGCCAGCCGGTGTCCGGCGCCCGTTCGCGGACGGGACGCCCCGTGGCGGCCGCATTCGGTACATTGCGCACATCGGAAATGATGACGCCGTCGCTGATCTCCACAACCCGATCCGCATGGTCCGCGATCTTCTTGTCATGCGTGACCAGAATGATGGTGTGCCCTTCGGCGTGAAGCTCACGCAGGATCGTCATGACCTCCGCGCCACTGTGGGTGTCCAGCGCCCCGGTCGGTTCGTCGGCCAGAATAATCTCGCCGCCATTCATCAGGGCGCGGGCGATCGACACCCGCTGCTGCTGGCCGCCCGACAGCTTGCCGGGGATATTGCCCGTCCGCTCCGCCAAACCCAGTCGGGTCAGCAAAGAGATGGCCCGATTGTGCCGGTCGGATCGGCTGCGTCCGGCATAAATGGCCGGCACCTCGACGTTACCTGCCGCGCTGAGGTCGCCAAGCAGATGATAGCGCTGGAAGATGAAACCAAACCGCTCACGGCGTAGCGCAGCCAGTTCGTCCACGGCCATCTTCGACGTCTCGCGCCCTTCGATCCAGTAGCTGCCGGTCGTCGGACGATCGAGGCAGCCAAGGATGTTCATCAGGGTCGACTTGCCGGAGCCCGAGGCACCGATGATGGCCATCATCTCGCCGGCCTCGATGTCGAGGTCAACGTCCTTTAGCACCCGCACCATCTCGTCTCCTGCGGGGAAAGTGCGGGATACCCCACGTACGCGGATCAGTGGCTCCGTCATAGCGCGCCCTACCGCTTCGCCGCGGCCAGTTGAGCCTGGCCATCTGTGCGTTCGTCTGTAGATGCTCCCAAGACGATGATCTCGCCTGCCTGAAGACCGCTAAGGATCTGGATGTCCGCGCCGTTGTCGATGCCGACCTGGACCTGCCGGATCTGGACCTCGCCCGTCGCGTCGAGCACCCGGATGCGCGCCGTGTCGCCGGCCCGCGGCGCACCCTCCACAGCGCTCAGCGAAACCAGCACAGCGCCGCTGACCCGGCTCAGGACGATGGACACCTGCGCCGTCATGGCGGGTCTCAACACACCGTCCGCGTTGGCGACGTCGATCAGCCCCGTGTAGTAGATGGCCCCGCTGGTTGAGCTCCGAACGCCTGTGACGGAACTGCCTTCGTTGGCGATAGAAGCGGGGGCTGGTTCGACCTGGCGCAACTCCCCATCGAAACGGCGCTTCGGGGCGCCAAGAATGCTGAACCAGACCGGCATGCCCTTGCGTACACGCACGACGTCAGCCTCGGAGATATCCGCGCGCACCGTCATTGTGTCCAATTGCGCGATCATGACGATGGTCGGCGCAGTTTGCAGGGCATTGACGGTTTGGCCTTCGTCGGTGACGATCGCAACCACGGTGCCGGCGATTGGGGCGGTGATACGGGTATAGCCCAGCTCTATACCCGCGGACTCCAGCGCGACCTGCGCCTGGCTGATCTGAGCGTCCAGCGCCTGGACCTCCGCCCGCGCACTGTCTAGCGTGGCGACAGCCGCGTCATACTGGGCGCGTGGCGTCGAACCGCCTGCCAGCAGCCCACGCTGGCGCTCGAAATCCTTCTCGGCTTTCACCAGACCGGCCATACGCGCGGCGTGGACGGCGCGGATATTGGCCAAGGCGGCCTCCCGGTCCCGCAAGGTGTTGCGCCGGGTCTGGGAATCGATCTCGGCCACCAATTGCCCGGCCTCGACGACGTCACCGATCTCGACCGCCAAACGCTCTACGCGACCGGAGGCCTGGGCTCCGACGCGTACCAATTCCAGCGGTTCGAGCACCCCAGTCGCCAGCACGACCTCTTCAATGTCGCCAGTACGCGCCTGCGCAGTCACCAGTTCAGGCTTCGCCGGCGGACGCAGAAACAGGAGCCAGACGACCAGCAGAACGATAAGGGTCGCCGCCGCCGGGATCAGACGCTTGCGGGTTATGTGTCGTGTCATTAAGTCTTGGTCCGTGCTATTGAAAATTGCGGGCTTTCTCCGTCACGAAAATTGTCCCAACATTACGGGGAGCGGTCGTTGCCGCTTCCCCGGAAGGCGCTTGAAAAAGCGCCGCCGGTCGTCGCGGCTGGCAGTTGGTCAGGAAACCTGACATCACTTGTCCGTTGTCGCGGCTGGTGTGTTTGGCGCACACTGTAAAGTCGACCGATGGACAAAGAATGCTTGCAATGTGGATGGCGTGCCAGAGATTGCCCGCGAGACATTGAGTGCGATCACGGCCATATCGACGAATGAAACCGTCTCATCGACCAGTCGGCACAACCGGCGGGCTCCCTACGGCTGGCGGAAAACGCGCGTGTCGCGCCAGCGCACCGCAAAGGTGCTGCCCTTGCCTGGCGCGGAAGAAAGTTCGACGTAACCGCCATGGCGGGTCACGATCTCGTTGACCATGCTGAGCCCCAGGCCAACACCTGAACCGTGAGGGCTGACCCGGTAGAACGGCTCGAATATGCGCGATTGCTTATCGCCAGCAATTCCGCAGCCTTGATCGGCCACGATCACGCTGCCGTCAGCCTCAATACCGACCGATATCTGTCCCCTTCCACCTCCGTACTGGACCGCATTACGTACCAGATTGATGAATGCACGTTCCAAAGCTTCGGCATCACCAAGAACGAACACGTCTTCCGCGTCGCTGTCGAACGAAATCTCGTAGCCTTTGGCGATGGCCAAGGGAGCAAGGTCGGCGACCGCCTTCGACACAACGCTGTTGAGATCGACAGGTGCATTCTGCTGAGGCTTCTGCCGGTACTTCTCGGTGTCGAGAAGCTGGTTCGCGATCGCTGTAAGTCGCTTGATGGCCATCTGCAGGTGCGTCTTGTCTGCACTTGGTGAAAGGGTATCGATTCTCACCTGCAGAATAGCGATCGGCGTTCGAATCTCATGCGCCGCGTTGACGAAGAAGCGCTCCGTCGCCTCGAAGCCACTATCGAGACGACGCAGCGCCCTGTTGATGTCGCGCACCAGGCGAAGTACCTCATTGGGCAAGCCACGCTCTTCCACCAGGGCGCCACGTGTGTCGAGATCAATCCTGTCGAGACGCTCGGTCAGATCGCTGAAGGACCGCAGCGCCCAGCGTGTGACAAACGGAACGCCGATGAGGGAGATGGCGACGAGGATCAGCGCCGGCACGCCGACGGCAAGGTTACCCAACAGGATGGTCAGACCGTATTGGGACATCGAAACACCGCCAGCAAAAATTGTTGCCTCACCAGCCTGGGTGTCGAACCGCTCCATTCGGGCGACACTCAACGGATCATCCAGATAACCATGTAATTCAACGCTTCTGAACGTCCGCAAAAAAGACGTGCTGTCCGCGATTTTCTCGGGAGGCGCGCCGTGCGCAAGGACAATACCCTTACCCAGGTCTGCCACGAACCACAGGTCAGGCGCGTCCTCCATCATCTCTTTAAGTTTGGTCGTCGGCGCCAAATAGGCCCGGCCATTCGGCTCAAGACGGACGGAGTCTGCGATTTCCTGAGACAGCCAGATGGACGTGATCGCCACATCGGGCTTGATGCCGGAAAGGAGATAGGAAACCAGGCCCAGCGAGACGATGATCGCGCACACCTGCAGGACGATGAAGCCAAGCGTGAATCGCCAGCGAAGGGATGAGTTGGCCGTCCTATTTCTGCTCATGAAGGTAGTAGCCTATGCCACGAATGTTCTTGATGACAATGTCGGCCTCCGCTTCGCCAAGCTTTCGGCGCAGGCGAGACATATTGGACTCCAGTGAGTTCGACTGGATCTCATCGTCAAAGGAATAGACGTGACCCTCAAGGGACGAGCGCAACACGGTACGACCGCGGTTTCTTAGAAGCGTTTCCATGATGAGCAACTCCCGGCGGGTGAGCGCAACCCGGACGCCGTTGACATGCACATCGCATGAAACACGATCGTAGGTGACGTTTCCTGCCGACAAGACGGACGGGCCGGTTGTCGGCGCCCGCCTCAACACAGCGCTCATTCTGGCAACCAGCTCGGGAATTTCGAACGGCTTCGGCAAATAGTCATCAGCGCCGTCATTGAGGCCGGAAATTCGCTGGTCGGTCGACCTCAGAGCTGAGATGATGATTGATCGCGTATTTGAACCCGCGCGACGCAAATCGGCGAGGAACGTACTGCCGTCGCCATCCGGCAGTTGCCGATCGATAAGGACGATATCGTAATCCGCCATAGCGATTGCTTCCCGCGCCGTTGCCAGATCCCCAACGGCGTCAAGAACGATGCCATGCTGCGAGAGGGCAACCCTCAACGCATCCGTCATTTCCGGATCGTCTTCGATAAGTAGAAGTTTCATAGTCGCCTGATCGGTCAAGTCCCGAACTATCATTCCCGATAGTCTTTACAGCAAAACTGCGGCTCTGGTTCAGGTAAACTCGACGGTCGTGACGTCCTGATCGTCAGGTTCTTGACACCATGAAACTGCTGCGGACGTGGAGACCGGAGAAACCGAAGTTCGTTCGGTATCCATCTCAACTTTGACCGTGCGTCGCCCAGGCAGCAATCTTTATCGGCAGCGACCGTAATGATCCCGGTATCTGCAGCCGTAGTTGCGTCGGTCCTGCTGTTCCCAGCGGTCGCGGCGGTTCCTGTCGTTACGTTCGCTGATGTTGCCTACCACGGCCCCTCCCGCGCCACCTGTGGCGGCTCCCACTGCAGCGCCTTCCCAGGTGTCGCTTGCCAGTCCGCCAATGATTGCACCACTGGCCGCACCAATGCCGGCGCCCTTTTCCGTCTGGCTGCACGCTGTCAGCGTCAAACAAACGAGTGCGCCTGAGATTATCCTTTTCATGCCTGTCCTTTCAATCCATCGCCGCTCCGGCCGTCCGTCGACCGTTGAGACGCACCAAGGCGGAGGCATATCGCCACCGAAGGTTACGTGGAAATTACGCAGGAGCGGCGGCGTCACACCGGTCGGAATTGAAAACTCGTGCAGGAAAAACGGGTTCTGTCGCGAACACTTCCGAGGATTCGACGACACAGGGGCGGCTCGTGCTTGGGAGCCGCTATAGAGGACGGAGACGTGTCACTGGGCGGATGTTCGCAAAGCTTCATCGAGCGACCTGCGCCCATTGCCAGCGAGCCAGGACCTGAAGGTGAGCAGGTCGGGGTTGATCTCACGCATGACTTCCAAATCGACCCGCTCTGCAAGTGGACCGTCTTCCAGGCTCTTCGCCATATGCGCGAGATCCGTGTTTGCAGCGAGAACGCTATCAGGAAAACGTTCATAGGAAATTGGACGACCGGCCATTTCGCTTAAGGCGACCTCAAGCTCGCGCCCGGTCAGGCGGTCGCTCGCGATCTTAAGCGTCTTGCCGCCGAAGCGCGGCTTGTCGGCAAGCACGGCAGCAACGAACCTGCCTATGTCTTCCACGGCGGTAAGCTGAATGGAATGGTCCGGTCGGATAAGGGACACCAACCGGTCCTCATCCAGACCGAAGCCGGGTCGCACCAGCATTTCCATGAAAATCATCGGCCGGATGATAGTCGCAGTCATGGCGAGTTCTCGAACATACGCTTCGATACGAGGCTTGGCGTCGAAACGCGGAACGCCTGTCAGTTCGTTCCCCACGCTGGCGCCCGACGAGTAGACAAAATGTTCGATGCCGGTTTCGCCAGCGATATCCGCAATCGAAATACCATGACGGACTTCATCCTCGGCAGCCAGGTTGGCTGGCAATACGCTAAAGACGCCATAGGCGTCTTTCATCGCTGAGCGGATAATATCGGTCTCATCGAATGAACCCTGCACGAGCTCGACGCCTGCATTGCGCAATTGCAGGGACGCGGCTCCGGTAGAATTCAGAACGAGTGCGCGCACGGGCCATCCCGCCTTCAGCAAGGCTTTTGCGACAGATCCTCCCTGTCTTCCGGTGGCGCCGAAAACCAGAATGGGGTGCTTGCTACTGGTCACTTGAAACCCTCACGTTGAACAAGGGCCATCCATATATACGATTGCAGTTCCGTCGGAAGACGGCACATTCTTTAGCATCAGGCACAAGGATGATACCCTTGGACAAAAAGATCGAAGCCAGCACACTTCGTGCATCAAAGAGCGACAGGCTATTCAGGCCCATCCCGTCAAACGGAGTCTGCGGCCTGCTGAGTGACAAGTGGACTGTACCGGTTCTTTGGCGTCTTTCTCTCGCGGACGATCATCGGCTCCGCTTTTCAGCACTGAGAAAAGAGGTCGGCGAAATCACCCAGCGCATGCTGACCCTCACGCTGCGCAATCTCGAGCGCGAAGGATTTATTATACGTCACTATTTCCCTGAAGTGCCGCCGCGTGTCGAGTACGAGCTGACAGAGATCGGGCACGGAGCTTTACGCGCCCTTGAGGGATTTAACTTCTGGGTCCACGATAATCTGAACGCCATCAAGGCACACCGGCGCGCTTACGACCAGGCGGAGCTGTAAATCCAAATCCCCGACCGAATTGAGAGGCTCGGTCCAGGTAACGCTCGGCTGTGTCGGCGTTCCGCATTTCGATTGCTGCCCTGAGCGGCGAGAGTTGAGGTCGTTTCCTAACGGACGGCTAAGGGGCCGGGAAGGGACTGTCCGCTTCTGGAGAGCGAGCCGAGAACGACCAGACAGAGAACTTTAACTACTCCATTCCTGTCTATGGCCCTCCTAAATGGCGGTCACAAGCAAATAGTAAAATATGAATGACGCCAAGTTTATGGGCGCGGCGGCCTTGGCGCCTCGCTATAGAGCGACGGTCTAACGCAGGCTCTCAACGAAGCTTCGCGCCGCTCACGTTCTAGCCGTCGAGACCCCAAAGTTCCGGGTTCCGTCTGAAATACTCGGTCAGCATCTCGGTTAGCACCCGCACTTTCCGCGTGGGATGCTGACCCGGCGGACGGACGACATATGCGGCCCCCGGAGGAACCGGGTAGCGAGTCATAATCGGGACCAGCGCACCGGAGGTCACATATTCATATGTGACGCAATCGGGGAGCCAGGCGATGCCGAGACCTGCCGCCGCCGCCGTGGCAAGCGCGGTGGCGCTGTCGGCCTTGAACCTGCCCTGAGGCTGGACCGTAATAATTTTGCTGCCATCCGTGAACTGCCAGGCTTCCGTTCCCTGCATGAGCGCCTGATGGGTGACGAGTTCGTCCACGGTCTCAGGCGACCCGTGCGCTTTGATGTAATCCGGGCTAGCGACAAGCTTTCCATTAATCGGCCCGACGCGCTTCGCGACCAGGTTTGAGTCCTGAAGGTATGCGCCCCGGATCGCGCAGTCGAAACCTTCTGCGATAAGATCGACGAACCGATCGCTGTAGGACGTATGGATGTGAAGTTTTGGGTGCAGGCTAGCCATTTCCGCAAGTACGGGGGCGAAGTGGGTCGCCCCGAAAGTAAGCGGCACGGCAACTCTCAGGCGGCCGCGCAGCTCACCGGTGGGGAGGATAGCTTCCCTCGCCGTATCGATCTCGGCGCTGGCTCGGGCAGCGTGGTCCCTAAATGTCACTCCCGCTTCCGTAAGCGCCGCGCCGCGGGTCGTTCGTGCAAGAAGCTGAACGCCGAGTTCTGCTTCGATCCGGAAAAGCCGCCGACTGACGATTGACTTGGAGACGCCGAGCCGGCGCGCGGCGGCCGATACGCCCCCTGCATCGGCCACTGCGACGAATGTCCGTAGATCTTCGATGTCCAATTCGGCGTTCCTCGTTTCGCGACACAGCTTGTCTGACTATGGCACTACCGCATCAACGCGTGGAACAGCAAATTGCGTTCAGGCAATGCCGCCTGCTGGCGCATGTCTCCCGCGAACCCACCGCCGTCCATAGCGGCAGAGAAAGGAAGTCTTGATGACCCTTCGCAATGGCCTCGATTCGCTTCTTCGCCCTGAGGATTCGGTCCTCGTTCTGATTGACCACCAACCCTACCAGCTCGCCAACCTGAACAGTCACGATCCGCAAGCGGTGGTCAACCTCACGACCGCGCTGGCGAAGCTGGCAAAAGCCTTCGATGTTCCGACGGTTCTCACCAGCGTAATTGCGGCGCGCGGTGGACTTCTCTTCAAGCAGATCACCGATGTATTTCCGGACCAGGACGTTATCGACCGTACCTGGGTGAACACCTGGCAGGACGAGAATGTGGTGAACGTCGTCAAGGCGACCGGCCGCAAGCAGCTGATCATCGCCGGCCTGTGGACCGAGGTCTGCGTCGCGATGCCTGTGATCCAGGCCGCCGGCGAAGGCTGGGATGTGACCGTGATCACCGACGCGTCGGGCGGGATTTCGAAGGAGTCTCACGAAGTTGCCATCCAGCGAATGATCGCGGCCGGCGCGAACGTGATGACTGTGATGGCGCTCGCTGGCGAATGGCAACGCGATTGGGCGCGCACCGAGCATGTCGAGGATCTGACCGAAATTCTCATCCAGCACTTCGGCGGCAGCGGCATCGCGTATCTTTGGGAGCAGCAGCTTCTCAACACGCCAGTAGCGGGCTGATTCCATCCGGGATGGCGAGCATTTCGGCTGGAGGCGGAATGATCCCCTTTTCAACCTTCGCCATCCCGGCCTCACAACGAAGGCCTCTGCCGAAACAAACCCGTTCATGTGTGACGATTGTGCGTGATCCCACCCGCCTCCTTTTGGACAACGCGCGGAGACTCCCTGCTGCCTCCGACCTTCAGCCTCGGCACTCGCCGCAAGCCTCGCCTTTTCACCGGGCACTGCGTGTGCCGCGGAGTCCGCCACCCATGACACTCCAGAAGGAGAACACACTATGGGCTTCGTCACGACCGACGACGCGTACAGATTTTTTCAGTGACTGGAGTCCCAACGCCGCCCAGTCGGTCGTCTTTCACCATGGCTGGCCGCTCAGTTCCGACGACTGGGACGCGCAGAGCTTTTCTTCCTGTCGAAGGGCTATCGCGTCGTCGCGCATGACCGGCGCGGCCACGGGCATCAGGGCGCGACGCTGATCCGGCGCGTCGCTGACCCAGATGAGATCGGCGCAGTAGCGGCATTCCTCGCATCGAGTGACAGCAGCTTTATGACCGAGAGCGAGGTCTTCGCCGACGGTGGCATCGCCCAAGTTTAACATCGCTGGCGTGCTCGGGACAAGTTGTATATCGACGAGCGATACCGCCCGGAAACCAGCTATTGTTCCGCTGGCTCGCTTATTTTGGCCGCAGATATCCGCGGCGATGAATCACTCTAGCATCACCGTTCCCCAAGCAAGTAATGGCGCAGCGTGAGAACTATGAAAGCCGCTATTTATGATCGCCCCGGCCCGCCGGATGTCCTTCGCTACGTGGATGTGCCAGATCCGGTTTGCCCAAGCGATGGCGTCCTGATCCGCGTCGAGGCTGCCGCTATCGAGGGCGGCGACCTGATCAATCGTGCGTCCACGCCTCCGCCCCCTCCAGCCTTCATCGTCGGCTATGCCGCCGCCGGCGAAATCATCGCGGTCGGAGAGAACGTGAAGAATCGTCATGTGGGCCAGAAGGTGACGAGCTTCGATCTCGCCGGGTCGCATGCGGAGTTGCGTGCAGTTGCCGTCAGCCGGACCTGGCCGGTGCCGGAAGGCCTCGACATGGCCCCAGCCGCAGCCCTGCCGATCGCATTCGGGACGGCTCATCATTGTCTCTTCGCACGGGGTGGTCTGAAGCGTGGCGAAACGGTCCTCATCCAGGCAGGCGCCGGCGGCGTCGGACATGCCGCCATCCAGCTTGCGCATCGGGCCGGTGCGACCGTGCTCGCAACGGTCTCAGGGGTCGAGAGGGCCGAACGCCTCGTCGGGCTTGGCCTCGATCATGCGATCGACCATCGCTCGGTCGACATCGCCGATACGGTCATGCACCTGACGGAAGGTCGCGGCGTCGATCTGGTCGTGGACCCTGTAGGGGCGACCCTGCAAAGCTCCCTTGCTGTGCTGCGCCCAGAGGGACGTCTGGTCTTCGTCGGCAACGCCGGCGGTTCGCGGCTCAATATCGATCTGTGGCCGGCGATGCAGGCGAACCAGTCGCTTTCCGGCGTCTTCATGGGCACGCAACTGGAAAAGCCGGATGTCTATGGCACGGTTTCCCGGATGCTGGATCTCGCAGCGACCGCGGCCCTCAAGGTGATCGTGGACAGGACGTTTCCGCTCGCGGCGGCGGCTGAGGCTCACGCCTATGCCGAAAGCAATTCCATTCTCGGACGCGTCGTCATCGTGCCGGCAGGTCGCTGAAAAATCCCTTCGCTTCCTTTGGCCGAGCATGATTCACTGACATTGACGCGTTCGAAGTCGATGGACGCGTGGCGGCAATGTGACGACCGGTAAGGTCGACTTCTGCTGTCATCGCTGATTGTCAAAATATATCGGGCTATAGTGTGGAATTGGCGATTTCCAGCGCCGCTTGGTGGGTGTGCGGTGATCGGCAATAATGGCGAGTTATAGAGGGCAATTGGCAGCCGATGGCGGGCTGACCGGGTTCGAAACGTGTACGCAGAAATAATCAACTCGCATTTGGACGAGTTATAGCCAATTTCCGTTTTTGGGGATCGGCGGACGTAGCTTTAACGACCGAAAGGAGGGCGCATAGCGGTCGTTCAAAGCCCATACACCACGTCTGCGCAGGTCAAAATCGACCAATCGACCGGAAGCGATTCGAACTTTTCAACGCCAAACGCCCCCGTTTCTACGCTTTTTCGTCCGTTGGTTGTTCCCGCTCTTTGCACGGGCGTACATTTGGCGGTTATGGGCGGCCTTAGAGGGTAATCGGCGGTATTTGGCGCACCCGACGTGATTCGAACGCATGACCCCTTCCTTGACGCAATGTCGAATGCCTTGCCCAGCATCTCCGGCACTGCGATCACGGCCAGATATGGCGTCGCTTTCAAAATCGAGACGAAATAGTTGCCGATCGGCGCGGCGACATTGCGCAGCATCTGCGGAGCCACGATCAGGGCAATGGCATCTCTTTGGCTCAATCCCAAGGCCTTGGCCGCCTCCCCCTTGGGGATGGCGTCGATGCCCGCCTTGAACACCTCGGCGAGATAACCGCTGAAATAGATGCTCAGGCCCATTATGCCCACGACGAGTGCAGGCAGCGTGAGGCCGCAGGCAGGGAGGACGAAGTAGAGAAAATACAGCCACGCAAGCACGGGCGTGGAGCGAATGAAATCGATCGCAAAGCGCACCAGATAGCCGGAAATGAACCCCGTTCGCCGGACCATTTCAAAGCTGAAGCCCAGCAGTGAAGCGCCGACGCAACTCAGCACAGTGACGCCTATTGTGGTGTCGATGACACTGAGAATTTGTGGAACGGCAGAGATGGTAAGGCCTAGGTCAAAATCCATGTGGCTGGCCCCTTTCCGCCCCATTGCGCTGCTCCAGTCGTCGGCCGAGCACGGCAATGGGGTAGCAGACAACGAAATAGGCAAGCAAAAGCGCTGTATAGACACCGACGGGATTGTATTGGAGTTCCGCAATTTCTTTCGCGCGAAACGTCATGTCAGTCAGCGTGACAAGCGACACCAACGCAGTGCCCTTTATCAACTGGATGAATTGATTGACGAAGGTCGGTGCCATCCTGCGCAAGGCCTGCGGCAATTCGATCAAATAGAGGCTGTGTCGGCGTTGCAGTCCGAGCGCCAGGGCGGCGTCGCGCTGCCCGCGATCGAGGGCCTGCAGGCCTGCGCGCACCGCCTGGCTGCCATACCCTCCGGTGTTAAGCCCCAGCACCATCGCGCTCACTGTGATTGCGCGCAGATGAATACCGATGACGGGCAGGACGTAGTAGAAGACGAAGAGAAGGATGATGACGGCCGAGCTTCGCCAGAATTCGATGACCGCGGTGGCCGCCAGATGCACGACGCCTTTCGTCAGGTACTGTGCTACGCCAAAAAACAGGGCAAAGGGCACGGCAAACAGCAAGCCTAGTGCCGTCACAATCGCCGTTATGCGGAAACCTTCGAAGATGCCGATGAAGATTGCAACGCTGGTCACGATATAGGTCCTTGATACTCAAATGCCCCGGTAACCGAAGCCTCGATCTCTGAGATCGAAAACAGTGGGCAACCAACAGGGATCCGGCAGTCCGCACGAGAGGGCTACCGATTCATTTTGGGGACGGTTCAGTCCTGCCCGTCACAGATCTGGGCGCTGGTCAGGTCTGGGGCCTTCTCCTCATCGCTGAAGCCGTTCTTCGCCATGATTTCTGACATCGTGCCATCGAGTTTGAGCGCTTTGAGCTGGGCATTGTAGAGATCGCGCAGATCGGCATCCTGCTTGCGGAACGATCGCCGAATAGCCGTAGCGTTCCTTGCCGTCGTCCAGCGCATCCTGGAAGGGCGATGCGCGCGCGATGCCATGAATGTTGGCGTCCGAGAGGATACGGGCAGCGGTCGGAGCCGAAAAGGCTGCCACATCAATCCTGCCGGTAAGCAGTGCCGCGACATTGGACTGGATGTCGGGAAACAGCAGCGTGCGATCCTCGGGCACGCCGGCGGCGGCCGCATTCTTCGCCGTCGTGCTGCCGCGGCCGACGCCGAACTTGATTTCGGGATCTTGCGCGATCTGTCCGTAGCTGTGGATATTCTTGGGGTTGCCTTCGGCGACAATGGCGGCATCGGCAAGCCTGAGGTCCGGATCACTGAAGGCCACAAGCGCGCACCGCTCTGGCGTAATGTGGAGGCCGGCAGCGATCGCATCGAAACGCTGAGCGTTGAGAGCGGGGATAAGGGCGCCGAATTCAGTGACGATGATATCGACGTCGTAGATGCCAAGGCCCTTGAACGCTGCCTTGACCAAGTCGGGATGAAATCCCTGCGGCTCGCCATCCTTGCCACGAAAGCCCCAAGGTGCGCCATTGGAGATGCCGATGACGATCCTCCCCTCGCGCAAGATACGATCCCGCGTTGTTTCAGCGTGCGAGTGTCCGGTGGAAACGAAGAGCAGCGCGAAACCGGCTGCGAGCGCGAAGTCTCTTGCTCTGGATCGGGGCGTAGCCACTCTGCGGTTCTCCTTCCGGTTGAATCTGGCTACCTGATAGACCAGGTATAACAGCTATGTCAAACTTTTATGAAGAAAATGTTCGAATTTTGTAAAATCGGCGCAAAACCATCCCCGGAGGGCGGTATCGGGATGCTATGGACATGGGCGGCCTCGTGCTATAGGTATTCCTGGTATACCTAGAGGGGGATTGACAATGGTCGGACAAGCGGGAACTGCGTTGCATGAAAATGTTCGCCAGGAGATCACGCGTCGTGTGCGCGCCGGCGAGTATGACGTTGGCCAAGCGCTGCCTTCGGCCGCGGCCCTGGCGGAAGAATTCGGTGTCAGCGCTATCACCATAAAGCGCGCGCTGCGCGACCTCCACCCTGCCGGTATTCTGCGCTCCGTGCCTGGGCTCGGCACCTTCGTCCGGGAGCAGCGGCGGTTTATTCGTGACCTCGACTTCTCGCTTACCTCCTTCGCAGATGCCCTTCGGCTAGGGCTGAAACCCTCCATTCAACTCGTCTCCTTGACCAGGGAGAAAATTCTCGACCCGGCCTTTGACGTGCTGGAGCCACCGGACGGCCTGATGCTGTGTGTGCGCAAGGTCATTTCGGCCGACGATACGCCGATCATGTACGACATCTCCTACCTGCCCGGCTCGCTAAGCGATGAAGTGATCGAAGAATTCGGCAAGAGGTTCATCGGAGACGCGCTGCGTGACCATGGAACTCGGTTCACCAATACCAAATTGCTGATCGATGCTGCGCCGGCGTCAGAGCAGGCACAACAGACCTTTGCGATCGCCAACGGCTATCCAACGCTGCGTCGCCTCTACCGTTTGAACACCACCGAACCGGAGTTTTCCGTGTTCGGTGTCACGGAGTCTCCGTTTGATCGCCTGGCTTGCGTGGTGGAACTCGATGCCGGCGATGAGGGACCAGGCGGCGAACATGAGCAATCGGCCAGATGACCCGGCAGCAGCAAGAGGACGTGCAAGGACGATGAACAGCTTTCCCGTACCCCCCTCCCCCGACGTCCCGGCAGAAGAACGAAGCCTGAGGCTTGCGGCGCTTCGACAGGAGATGGCGCGCGGCGATATCGACTTCGTGGTCCTGACCGACCAGAAGAACATCGAGTATCTCACCGACTACCGGACGCTGTCCTGGGGTTATCACTCCCGTCCCCTATTCGCGGTGGTCGACCAGCGCGACATCCTCATGATTGCCAACAAGATCGAGACCAGAAATCTGGAGGCGAGGCCGCGAAGCTTTTCAATCGTCTACTACACCGGCTACCTTGCCGAGGGCGCATCCGCCATTGTTCAGGAGATTGCCGCACGTGATCCGGCTGCCAGGGCTACAGCCGCGATCGACTACGGCCAGGATATGTCCGGACGCGGGGTCCTGGAAATCGTCGATGGTCTGAAGACACGTGGCAACAGGCTTGAGAGCGCAGCGGACGTGCTGTGGCGGACCCGCATGATCAAATCGAGCTTCGAAGCCGATCTAAAGCGGATCTCGTTTGGCATCGTCAATGCAGCGTTTGACGATGCCGTTTCCGAGGCGCGCCTCGGCATCACCGAAGTCGAACTTTGTCGCCAGATCCAGAGCCGCATCATCTTGAACGGTGCCGAGCGGGCCGACCCCATCGCCATGACATTTTGCAGGGGGCCGTTCAATTATGCACGCCCGCCGGGCATGCAACCGTTGATGGCCGGTCAGTATGCGTGGACGGATTTTCGGTCCACCTATGGGGGCTATCCCGCCGACAGGAACCGCATTGCCCGCGGTGGTCAACCGGAGCGGTGGGAGACCGATGCTTACGAAAGGACCAGGGCACTAACCGTGGCGCTGGCAAACAGCGTGAGGGCCGGAATGACATGCGGCGACATCTTTGCCGGCTTCGAGCGGCTTTGGAGGGACGCAGGACTGCCACCTGCCTACGGGCTTGTTTCTCGCATTGGCCACGGCGGAGGGCTTGATGTCACCGAGCCGCCGTCGATCTCCAAGGACAACCCCGAAGAGGTGAGACCGGGCATGATCCTGCACCTGGAGCCCAAGCTGGAGATCGATGGCGCCGTCTTTCAGTTCGAGGAGGTCATCTATGTCCGAGAGCGTGGCGTCGATTTCCTGAGCGATCTGTCGCCCGAGCAACTGCCTGTCATCAATTGACCCGATCTGCGAAGGCGAGCGCCTGTCCGTTTTCGGGATGGCGTTGCTTGCGAATGTAAGCAAACGAGACCCGAAGCCGTCATATCAAATGCGAGCCAGCGCGCTTCTGGAGGCCAGCAGATCGCCCCGCCAATGAATTCTTGAAAGATGCGCACTCCACCATGCCGGCCACCGAACTGCGAATATCAGACATGAAGCCTTTGATCGCGATCTGCTCGGAGGATGCGGAACTATCTGATACTCAGCTACATTCTAGCGACCGACGGCTTCGCCAGCGCGTTGACCAGCAACGCCGATGAAATGCGCCAACTGGCAGCTCACACTGCCGTCGACGCCTGGGTGCTCGACTGCCGACCGCATAATCAGATGGCAGATAATTGTAGCCTGCTCAGCCAGGACGCGCAGACAACTCCCCTGCCCGTGGTCGCATTGATCGCGCCTGGGGCCGAGAACCAACATCTGGCACCGCTCAAAGCCAGGGTCGACGAGAGCTTCGTCAGGCCGCTGGCGCCTGCGAAATTGCTTGACTATCTGCACTCACGGTTGAGGACCGGCCGACAGGCCCCATCACGATCACCAGGTGCTACGCTGCTGAACTACGGTGATATCGAGATGCACATCGACACGCATCATGTGCGTTGCAACGGCATGGAGATCCCGCTCGGACCGATCGAATTCAAGTTGCTGCGCCATATGCTAGAGAATCCCGGGAAGGTGTTAAGCCGCGATCAGCTGATCGCGGCAGCGTGGCCGAACAACGTCTACGTCGGTCTGCGCACGGTCGACGTCCATATGAGCCGGCTGAGACGGTCGATCAGACAGTCGGCGCATGACGATGTCATACGGACCATTAGACTGGGCGGATACGCGCTCGAGTCGCAAACGGCCTAGGCTTGCTGAGGCAGGCCGATCTCTGTCACGTCCCCTGCCCTAACCGGCGCTCCGATAGTGTGGGTTCGTCGTAGCCCACTTCTGGTCCTCCAGTGTCCGGCACGGCGGATCTGCGCCAAGGCAGCACACTGCGATCCGGGTCAACCCCCCTCCCCCTCAATGCCAGATGGATATCTGAGGAAAGCGAACGTCCAGATGCCGCCCTTGCCGGATGAGAGTTTACTGCCGTAAAAAGCGAAAAATGTTTGAGGGAAAATAAGGTGTTAGTGGCTGGCGCCCAACGCGCCCTGGCTGGGGATGGAGATCCAGCCGCAGATGGGCGGTGCACCGCGTTAACTTTCTGTTAACTCAAAACTTCTTGTCGGATTCTCCGAATCGGAGCTTAATGGCGCTTATTGACGGCATTGCTCACAAAAAGCGCCAATTCGGGTTCCGACAGAAATGACAATGGCC